>NZ_AXCE01000023.1:0-61646 GCF_000475395.1 Labrenzia sp. C1B70 | reverse complement strand
GCCGAGAAATTCGCGCTTACGGTCATTCTGCGAAGTATCGAAGCGCATCAAAACGCGTTGTGGAGACACGTATTCTTTTCCCAAGGATAAAAAATCGCCCACAAACTCGGTGCCAGTGAACGTTTTCGAGCCCGGTGCTGTTGATGCCGATCATTGTAGGGACAAAATCCAAACGATTAGGCGGCGCAGCGATACCCCTGTAACCTGGCAAAGAAATTACATCCGCACATCCGTCCACCAGCCAACGTACGTGACTACGGATCGTTTCGTAAACTACGCCAAAAGAACCTCATGTCCGCCGGTGCTCTCTGGGTGAAGGTCTACTCCCAATCGCTGCCTGCCGGATCACGGTCACGTTTCTTCTCAGTGTCGATCGCCATTTTCGCCTCGTCAAAGTCGGCCTCGGTGGCCGGCGGCGGCTCGGTACCGAACTTGGCACCAACTAGTTCGAAGCAATAGAACATGGGGAAGTGATCGGAGCCGATTTCTCGTAGGCGCTCGATTGTCACCAACCTGAAGTCGGTGCTGTGGAAAATGTGATCGAGAGGCCAACGCAGGAACCAGTAGTGCGCATGGAACGAATTGAAGAAGCCGCGTCCCTGCCGAGGGTCCAGCAACCGGGAGATCCTCAGGAAGCGCCGCGTGGATCGAGACCAGGCAACGTCGTTCAGATCGCCGGTGACGATCACCGGCCGCCTCTCCTCGCGGACCTCCTCGCCAACGACAAAAATCTCGGCGTCACGTCCCATCGTGTCTCTGGTGGGAACCGGTGGTTCAGGATGAAGTGCAATAATACGCACGGCGTCGCCGTTCGAAAGTTTGGCAATACAGGTGATGCTCGGAACTTGATCGTTCAGGAGAAATCGTACTCTTGCGTCGTTCAGTGGAAAGCGGCTCGCCAGAATGATTCCGTAAGAATTATCGAGCGGGTGCTCGACGATTTCTGCAAACTCGGCAAGACTGGGCGCAAGGGCTCTCGCCCAGACCTGATCCGTTTCCATGAAGATGGCAATGTCCGGACACCGTTCGCGGACCAGGTCCGCGACCCGTGAATGGTCCTGGTTGCCCTGTTTGACGTTGCAGGTCAGCAGTGAGATCGTCGCGTCTTTTTCTGGATCCGACCTCGCATCCATAGTCTGCTTGCGCCATAGAGGGGTAAAGGGGAGCACAAAAATGATCTGAAGCATCAAGGCAGTACCGGCGATGGCTAAGGAGAGAACACCGGTTGGAGTACCAGGCTCGGTAAGGGTGACGATCCCCAACACAAGCAGCGAAAGCCCGATAACCTGCAGCCGCGCGAAATCGAAAATGCGGATCAACCCATGCGTAATAGGTACCATCGGCAATAGGCTGGCCAGGACGCAAATCCCTGACAGAACAAGCAGTGAAATCGGTAACACGGATACCTCGCTTGGTGCTCCAAGGCTGCTTGAGTTATTGTAGTTCAGCCCTTTTTTCGAGGACGCCGATATCACCTTCACAGGGTACAGAAGCGCCATCCTGACAGATGCCATCCTTCTCCCGGGAGGCGAAGTCCACCCATTGTCTCATACGCGTTACGACGCCTTCAGCCCATCGGTCAGTTGCCGCCCCCACGCAGTCGTGAATGGAATCAACCGCGATAACACTTCCAAGCGCCAACCTGCCTAAAAGGCATAGGCCGCTTTGGACACCACCGTCCTGACCGATCAGTTGCCCATCTGCGCGCACCTGTGCCCCGAGGCCCCGCGCCACACTACACAGTCGACCTTCGTCCATCAGGTTCATTATTACCGGATCACGGGATTTCTCCACCTCCGGCGGAGGCATAACGGCATCTATCATCACGGTAGCGGTGACCGACGCATTGCCGTTGATGAGCCGCCAGCCTTCGTCCACCAGTTCGAAGTCCGGATCATCAGCCGCTCTGAGGTCGACCATCCGCGCGTTAATCAGAATGAGAAGTTCCCTGGCGGAGCGAATGGGTGGACCGTAGGAAAACCGCTTCAGGCCTTCATCGAAGTCGATTATAGCTTTCGCTGTGAGGGCATCGACCCGTTCCGGATTGAAGGCACCACGAAGCTGATTCTGCAATTTCCGCCACAGTTGACCGATCACATATCCGGGCGATGGGCGCACGATCCCAGCAGCCATCCGGATGCCGATGCGCAACATATCGACTGAAGCTAACGTTTCTTGCGCTCCCGGATTTTGCCGCTCGATCGCCATCCATGCCTGAACATCCTGCTCCCTGGCATCGCTTCCTGCCTCATCGAGTATTCGCAACGCTGGGGCCACCAATGCGTCGGTAATCTGATGCAATGCCCTTTCTGGCTTGACAGAAATGGCTTTGCCAAGTGCTTTCTCAAAAGCAGCGGCCTCAGCCGGCGTAGGGTCGAATCCAGCGTCGAGAGCTGCGAAGGCAGGTTTAGGTACCGGAGGCTGTCCGTTCAACGAAAATGGCACAAAACGCGAAGGCTCATGACCCGAGGGATAATAGTGCCCCGCATCAAAACGGCCGCCAAGACCGCACGTCAACAGGCGCAGGACATCGAACGTAGACAGTCCAAGTCCTCTGATGGCAACTGTGCGGCCGCCCCATCTCCTGGCGGCATCGAGCAACGCGTTTGCTGGATAAGCAGGATGAAGTGCCGCATTTACCATGCCAGCATGGAATCGCCAGCAGGCCAGTTGATCGTCCTGCAAGGTTTCGGGTTGGCCTTGGGTGAGAAGCACTTCTTCATAAGGACCGCTTCGGACACTGCCGAATTCGAGCCACCATCCGTCGCAACTGCGAGAAATCCTTTGGACTTTCGATTTATGCCTGCAAAGCCTCAAGTTTGGGGCGTTGCCGGCCATTTCCTCGTAGCGGGCGACGAGATAGCGCCCGAGTTGAGCCCGCGAGGGATAGGAGTCGGGATCGGCTGCGGATGATGCGTAATTGCAAAAGTCGCCGAGCCGGGTGCCGGAATATTCCGGCGGCAGCAGGGAAATCTCACGGACCGGTAGATTGAGCAGACAGTGCTCGCTTTGATCGGGATCGAAATTCGGTCCCGCACCAGGGCTGGAGACGGGGTCGAATAAGTCGACGTCAATAGTAATACCGGCGTCTTCGGCCTGCTTCGCCAGCGCTTCGAGTGCACCGAGGCCCCGCGGACCGTTTCCTATCACTGCGATGCACCGCTTGGAGTTTGTCATGTTTCCACTTGGTTTCCCGATGCGATTTCCCCCAGGGCTGAGGTCATGTTGTTGAGTGTCGAACGTGCACAAGAGGCGAAGTTCATTTTTTTCAACGCGCTGCGTGGGGATAGGTTCCCGGACCAGGGCCGGTATCAGAAAGTGGATACACTGCCATACCCGGAAGCGACCGATCTCCGCTCTTGGCGGCAAACCGCCAACCGTTGCCTGTTGGCAGCGCATTGAACAACACCAACCCTTTCAGCAGGCGTGGAATGTAGCTTAAACCAAGCCGAAAACTATCCAATGAATCAGGAGAACCACACAAACTGAACAACCATCGAACTGATTTCTAGCCAAACCAGCCTATTGCCGAACAAATTTCATGGAAACCCAGCCGATTACGGGCCCGGCTTCAACGACGCACCAGCCATCGCGACACTGCGGTAAGATCCTGATGCCACAAGTTCCGGCAGGAATTTCGTGGATGCGTCCGTAGCTGCTGCTGGGTCCGACCCGCACATTCAAGCTCGTACTAACGTTTTTGAGGCACCCGCGTCGGTTCGTTGTCAGGGCAGTTCGCTCTCCTTCATTTGTAGTGAAGGTCAGGTTGGCATTTGGTCCCTCGTAAACGTTGTCGACGACACGGCAGCTCATGTCGGACATTACCGGAGCTGCCCCGTTCAGCTTGAAGTTGGTGCCGGCTTTAAAATCGCCGTAAACGAAATAGTCTACCGTTCCACATTTCGCATGGAAAATCCGGGACATTCCTTCCAGGTAACCATTTGCAACTTGACCATTGAAAAGCAATGTTCCGCGTTTGACGCCATTGGCTTTCAGACGGGAGCGAGGCGTTTCGTAAAAAATCCTCACGTCGGATCCGGTCACGGTCAGACGCATGCCTGAGCCGTTGTGGTCATAGAAATACTCGGCGGCATCTGCCGGTACCAATGCCAAGAGCAGTGGCAGGCCGGCAACGAGGCCTGCCAGGGGCCGCCAGATTACCCGCGGGAGAATGCATGAAGTGACCATCGTCCACATCCTCAATTCTGTTCCGGGACCAGATAACGCGCTGGCAGCCACCCGCTCCGGCCATCGGTGGTGACGATCTTGCACCAGTGCCGGGCAAGCGTCTCCAACTGCTCCGAGCGAGCGGCTTCTTCGAAGCGGATGTTGTCGATGTCGCGATCGCACGTCATAATCTGCATGTTGACGGCATCTGCGCGCAACATGGCCGTCTCGTGGTTCTTTCGCGATGGGCCGTCGCGTAGCTTGACGGTGCGGCCGCTTGGCACATCGCGAAATTTGTAGGTGTACTTGTATATGCCGAAGCCCGGCTGGTCATAGAGATCGTCCTCAGGCCCGGCATCTTCGCGAGGCGCCCCCAGGTCTCCACCCGTCTCAGATGCATCGCCCGGGCCCGTGGGTTTCAAATTGATCAATGTGACCTCGTCATCCACCACCATCGTCCCGCGCGGATGCGTCACCGTGCTAGAGGGCAATTCCACAATTATCCTGCCGCTGCGTCGTTCGCCCGATTGTCCCGAAAATGCGGTAATGGTGTAGGAAACGGCCTCGTCTGTCCTGGAATGAAACCGGTACTCAGTCTTACTGGACTCATTGTTTCCGAACAGGCCAATCAATTCACCGGTTGCCGACAACTCGCGCCCTGTCTTTTGAAAGCGTATTGCACCAAGAGGCTTGCCCCGTTCGTCGAAGATGCCGAAAACCTCCGTTAGCTTCCTGTGGTCATTGCTTGCGGGGCGCTCGTTCGGTGAGTTGCGCCCACTCTCCGGGCCGGCGGCGCCGGAAGAGCGGCTATCTGCAATCAACCTTTCCGCCCATCGGATATCAGACAGCGCCCCCAGATAGCGATGAGGGTCTGCAGCCAGGTCGGTTGGAATCTGGTTCGAGCAGCCCACGGAATCGCATAGATGCTTGCCTGGATCGGCGACGTCGGTCAGGTCAAGTCCTCTGTGACGGCTCCAGACCCTCAATGTGCTGTATTTGAGGTCCTCCTGAATGGCCATCAATCGGTCATTGCCGTCCCCTGGCAGACGGAAGGCAATCAGGAACTGCTCGAAGCTTCCGTGCGCCACGATCCTTTGGCCTGTCACACGTGCGGGCACGTGCCCGTCTGCCCCGCGCATTCGCAGCAATTCCTCGCAAAAACCCGGTTCGACCTCAGGTTGGCAGATGCTGTCTGATGGTACGTAGATACTGATATCTACCGCACCGGTGTTCGAGTGTCTGTTGTGGGTTATGTCGATACCGATGCTGGCGACCCCTTCCGTCAGTGCATTCCGGTACCCCCGGTGCCATCTGCCCCTCTCGATCGCCGTGTTCGGGGGTGGAGTGCAACAGCTCGGCTGAACAGTGAACCGCAGCCAAGCGGCAAAGTCATTTTCGACAAATTGCGGATCGCCGTCTGGGATGGCGAAATGCCCGAGTTTTGCGTAACGTAATCCCGAGGTTTCCAGCGACGTGCGTTTTCCGGTCCAGCTCTTGCCGGCACCGGCGGGCGGGATGCCATCCGCAGACCAATTCCAGAAACCGGAAATGCGATCGCCGGATTTCGTCCATCGTACCAACCCCCACCTGCCGTCAGAATACATGTAGACGGCACGCAGTTCGTTTCCGGATCCGCTGGCCCAACCCTCAATGGTCCCGCGCTCAGCGTAATCGCCGTAGACCCGGTTTCCGTCCTGTTTCAGACGAAGCTGGCCGTATGTCGTATCCCAGTTGCCGGACCATCCCGCGTTCGCGGCCACAGTCGGCGCCTGAAATGCAATCAGAAAAAACAGGGAGGCAACCACCAGAAGGCGCATCATCTGCGTCGTTCCTCGATCTCGAAGCTGAAATTGTCGACATACCTGTAACCGGCCGATCCGCCCTTGTAGGTTTTCAGGATTTCGTCGACCCTTCGTTCACCCGAGGGAAGCGACTGTTCTACCGTCAGCGGGCCTCCGGGATGGACGCATGAATAGAAGATCTGACAGCTTTCCCCTGCATCGCTGTCGACGCAACCGCGAAAGTGACCATCTCCAAGCGCCGAGTATGCAGGCAGCGGCATCGACTTGAACGGTTCGGGGAATTCGGGCGTCCCGCGCGACACCGTACAGGTTACCTTTTCATCGCTTTCCCAACTTGAGCATTCCGAATACATGATCTGCTCATAGGTGCCGGATGTGGAATCAAATGCCTTCATGCGCATGGAACCGCCGGCTTCGATTACGGTCGGCGTATTCACGCATATGTCGTGTGCCTGGGGACGCACGCCGTCAATCGTGTCGTGTCCGGGTACTGCTGCATAAATGCCGAATGGAACATTCAGCTTGTTGATTTCAATGATGGTTCCGGGTGCGTAGGCGCCGGAACCGGTGTCCTGGGCCTTTTGTCCCTCCAGGCTGGCCTGATCTTCCACCCTGACCATCACCCCTTTGACGGGATTTGGCGCTGTGGGATCGAAAACGACAGTAAGCATATCGGAGAAGCCCGCTGGAGCGGTGTGAATTTCCAGGATTTCATTGATGGCAAAGGTCTTGCGTTCGCCGACCTCAACGGCTCTCATCAAGGAAGGATCGACGGCGAAGCTGCTCCCGGAGCAGTTGCTGCTTCCACAACATCCATCCAGCAACGTCACGGTAACGTCGCCGCTGTCAGCGCGTTCGATCAGAGCCGATGCCTGGTTTGTGGAACGGTGGTTAAAGGTGAGACGTGCGGCCCCGGCAGAGGCATAAGCCGGCGCCAGCCCGTTTCCCGCATCCGGATCCGATGCCTTTTGAGCCCCCTGCGCCTGATTGTCTTGGCCTTCGGGCGGCGATTTTGCCGAGCTTTCCGTAGTTCCATTGAGCGATGCCCGTTCCACCAGACAACCTTTGTAGGTAACCTTCAGAATTTCAACGCAGCCGTTTTCCCGGGTTTTCAGTAACGCCTCCTCATTGTCAGTAAGACGTTCGCCCTCACCTACCTTGACCGTCAGGTCCTTGTAGTCACCTGGCACGTGCACCAGGATCTCGCTGCGGCGGGCTCCGTACCCTTCGCCTCCAACGTTCAAACCCCATTCTCCGGTCGGCAAGTAGAAAGGCGCCAGTCCGGAATCGCCCGCTCCGCCGCCGCTGACCCAGTAGCCGCTGCCTTTTGGCATCTTGTCATACCAAAAGGTTGTCTGACGCTTTACAGGGGCACCATCTGCCTCGCGGGCATCGACAAACACCCGGGTCGCATCAAACGAAAAATCCAGTTGCGTTGCGTCGCCGGACTTCACTTCGACGAGACGTTCGGCGGAAGTACCGCTGTCGAGATTGCCCTGTACCAGGTAGTGGCCGGGCGAAAGCGGCAACGTGAGACTGTCCAGGGTTGCGGTTGCAGCCGGTTGCTCTGTCTTTTTGCCGTCTCGGATCGGAAAGATTGCGAAATGGACGCGCGGACGTGATCCCCCGACCGCGGTCGGAAAGGGTTCACCCTTGACGATCGGCAGACCGGGATTGACATAAGGGTTTATTGTCAGCGCACCTGATAGGCTCGCTTCAATGACATGGTCGCCGTCTCCTTCCGGAACTTCGAATTCGTAGCGCACGTCATAACCGCCTCGACTTCCTCCATCGCGGCGGAAAACACCAACATAGTGACCCGGCGAGAGGACGGCATTGGCTGAAGCACCGTTGGCTTCAGGGTAGGCGAACTCGAAGGCCGTGTCCGCGACAGGATCACCGTTTTCGGTTTCTACCGATCCGGACAACTGGCGAATTCCGATCTGGGGGCCGTCCGGAGTATCGCGAAAGATGAAAGTGACGTTTCGGTCGGTGGACGTAGCGGGCCCGAAATCGTCTTCGCTTGCGTCAATTTCAGCGGTGACCGTTTGCTCAAGTGCATCACGCAGGGCGTTTGCATTCCCGGCTGAGAGATATAGCCCTCCGGTATTTTCAGCCAGACACTGGACCTGTTGACCTTCTTCCTCGGTGAGGCCGAAGCCGACCACATGTGCGGTGAAGTTGATACCGAATTTCTCGAGTTCGGCGCCCAGAGCGCAAGGGTCGGCTTCACAAGTCTCGATGCCGTCGGTCACCAGAACCACTGTTGCGGCGTTTTCGGTGTATCGCAGCTCCTCGGCCGCCTTTCGTACCGCGTCCGTCAGCGGCGTTTTACCGCGTGGAGTAATTCTGCTTGCCGCGTCGATGATGGCGGGAACTGTCTGGTTGGCGGGACCGACCGGCACCAGGGACTCAATATCGGTGCAGACCCCCCTTTCGCGGTGTCCGTAAGCGATCAGGCCGATTTGCATCTCGCTGCCGGATTCAGAGAGAACGGACGAGAGGGTCTCCCGCGCAATCTCGATCTTCGCACGGCCATCTATCTGACCCCACATCGAATTTGAACCATCAAAGACCACAATCGTGTCCACTGACTGTGCATTGACCTGACCTGTGCAAATGCTGCCGGCCAATATGAGGAAGACCAGCGCAAGGGCGTCGGAGAACCTGGAGGATAGTCGCAGACTGCTCATCGGCTGATCTCCGCGGTCAACACGCGCTCACGTGAGGCAGTGAACGGTCCGGCAAGCCAAACCACTTTCGCGTTCTCGTACGCGCAACCCGCCATCGCTGAGCGTGTTGAACTAATCGAAGAGGCCGCCAAGGAATCCTGAAATTGCAATGTCTTGTTCATCGTACGCATCCCGTACCGCGTAATCCGGTTCGGGATCCTATGAACCTCTCCACCGACCCGCCTCACCCATTTGAGTGATATGCAGCCCGATCGTTGCTGTTATCGGACGAACCAGCGGAACCGTTCAGAATGGAAGTTGAAGATGACGGATCAAGACTGGGATCCTTTTGAAGGCACGGTTCCCCATGAACGGGATGTTTTCCGAGCTTTTGCGGTCGGAAAATGGGAGCGAAAACACAAGGTCGTGGGGATGCTCGGCCTGAGCGGACTGATTTTATGGATAGCCCTGCCTCTCATTGGATTGACGAATGTCAACTGGCTGGGCTTTGCCGCGGCCATGGGGGCAGGTTTCTGGATGGCACTTACCATCGACACCGATTTTTCCGGTGACGCCGGCGCCAAGGATGTAATAAATCCCTTGCATCGAACCGCTGCAATGGTTGCGGAACGCGCTGACTGGGGACTTTCTCTCATTCAACCGGCAACGACACTGAACATTCCGAAGGGCAAGGCCCTTGGAAATATTCCCGTAGACCTGCTCAGGAAACTCGCCCGTGAGGTCATGCGCAAGAATGGCCGGGAAGGACTGCTGAGCGAGCGGCAATTGTCCGATCTGGCGCAGATCGATCTGCGCAAGACTCTTGAAAAGAGCCCATCTTTTCTTCTGATCGACAGGCGGGTCTACTCACTGACCCAGGACGTCAAGCCGGTGGTCATGCCCAGTCCTGTCGTCGCCATGCCCGTTCATGTCCGGGCGGTATTCCGATGGCAGCGAAACGGCCTCCCCTTGTGGACTGGGATCGGCGCGTTCAAGGGTGATGTCAGGCATCCGAACACGCAGGGCGGCAGGGACTTCCGAAATGACGTGTACACGCTGGCTGCGATTTTTGCGTTCCCACTGTCACGCGACACCGGGCTCGACGTAAGCATGCTCGCTGCGTTTCCTTACATCCAGGGTCGGGACCCGCAGCTCGATGGACAAACCTTCAACCGAATCTACCACATCAGGTTGCTCAAGGGAGACGAATTCGCGCTGTATCGTGCCTTAACGCCGGCAGCCCAAACGAAGTTGGTTGATCTATTTGTGTCGAACGGATCGGAAATGCTGATCCGTGATCAGATGGTATTTGTCCGTGCGCTTTTCACAGTACCGATGAGCAATAATGCTGAAAAAGTCGTTCAGGTTGCAGAGGAATGGCATGACAAACTTGGCGCATTCGCTGACGAGCTGGTCGAGCTAAGAACATACTTGGATTAGCCAGTCAATTCAGCCGTTCGACAGGCACCAGATCCAGCAGACATCAGGGTTCGAAAAATTCGCAAGCCAGTTTTCCAACGGTCTTGCAGTTGCTGCAGTCTATGTATTCTGGCTGTCCGTTTTGCCCAATCCGCCGACCGACTTCTGCATCTTCAAGATAAGGAGCTGTTATGCCGAAATGGATGGATGAGGTGTCGAAGCGGTTCCCCCCATACGGTACCAACGCAACAGCGTCCGCCTGCGCTCCCGGTCGGGCACAAGCTTTGCCCCAGATTGCATCCGCGCCGTCAAAATGAGCCCACCGAGAGAAAACCCTCTGCTCCTCGCGCAGAGCGCCTGTAGATAAGACAAGTCCTGCCCGTCCGCGCACGATCCATTCGCGGCGCACCAGGAAACCGGTAAATTTCGGTGATTGGTGAGCTTCTCGAAAATCCTAGTCTCACCGCGAAACTGTCCGATACAGGTGAGTTCAGACAGTTCGGTTGCCTTGCTGGACTCGCGAGGTCCGAGATGGGTTCTGAAGCGCGCTGAGCCCTCCGAATTCGCCAAGTAGAACTGAGCCCTGATGAGGCCACTATCGGACTTCGACAGGACGACCATGTAACGCACGCCGCCGTAAGTCATCTCCGCGGAACCGATGACACCATTAAAGAGATAGTTCTCGAGCGGCCAGGACCGATTCACGGATCGCCGAGTTTCTTCACAAAACCTACGATTTACGTCTGGTGGGCACTGACCGAAGTGAGCGATGTGTAGCCGTTTGTCGCTTCCAAGAACCAAGTCACCGCTTTGCATGTGACGGTCCTTGCGCGTCGCCGGCATCTCCATCCGGTTCTCGATGAAAGCGAGGATGTGACCAAACCCTTCGAGCGGATAAAGGTCTTGTGTCGCGACCGGATAGCGACGACCGTCGTTGTCTCGAACCGCCGGAACATCAGATAGCTTCGGATTTATTCCGAGTTCGCTATCGAGGTGCAATCGCGTCCGGATAAATTCAGCTTCAAGACGCTGATCCGGCAAACCGCGAAGTCGGACGAACCAAGTGTCATCGCTGAATTCGAAGCGCCCGAGGCCGTATTGACCGTTGAAGCCATAATCCGCGATCTGGACACTATTGCCTTCCAGAGCGCTGGCCATTGCGCAGAAATCGCGGGATACTTCACTTGGGATCGAATGACAGGCCGCGTAGCTGTCGAAAACAATCTGCTCATTACCCGGATCGGAGCGGACCAGTTGAATGACGGCCAGTGGAGGTTCATTCCGGGGTAAAAGGTCCAAGAGGTAGCCAAAGCCGTTCTTTGGAAAAAGATCATCATCGGTCCCTTTGATGGGGCCGAGACTGTTTGCCCGGCTGTGCCCCTTGCCCGGAGATAGCGGTACCGCCACCGGTGACAAACCATTGCGCTCGACGCCAGTCGATGTTTTGCCGCTCTCCTGATCGTACGACGTGTTCAGGCGGTTGGAAACCGATCTATTGTCCAGAGCATTGGCCAGGTTTCCGTCCGTCGGCCAGAACGGAGCTGTGCGCGAGTCTTTGCCGGCCCCGCCGGCTTCGCTGCAATCGACCGCAAAGAACGCATAGGTCCCGGCAGTACCCCGCACCCCAATTTCCCTCACGCAATCGTTGACGACCCGAAAAGTCGCATCGATGTTGAAGCCGCGATCGCCGGCCGCAAGTGTGCCGGAGAATTCGCGGCCACCGAGACCCGCCGAGAGATTGCCTGCGAGCCGCAATATACCGTAGCGGGCAGCATCCTCACACATGCGCGACCAGCCCCAGGCATCGTCTCCTTGCGGCTCCGAAAAAGCAGCGGCACATTGTCGGGGATGCTTCGCCCAGAACTTCATGTCCACGCGGAGTTCGTTTGCCTGTGCAAGCGTTACGAACCCTGCGAACCTGCCGTCGCCCCGATCAAGCATCACGCGCAACGGTACGCCGTTCTGGTCCAGATCTTGATTTTTCGGCGGCAGCCTTGCATCCGCAAGAGCCGCAGAGGTAGCGAAGATACTTGCTGTGAAGGCATGGAGCGCTCGCTCAAATGTCCCCTGAACAGTCATGGCCGCTACGAAATGCATCAATGAGGTTTTCATCTCATAGTGTTCGAATAGCCATCAAAAAACTGCATCACTCAAATGAGTGATGCGAGCCGCGGTGAAAGCATGCATCTCCTTCCGCCGAATGGAGTGGTTCGTATGACCAAATTTCGCTGGATCTTGAATACCGGTCTGATTCTCGGCTTGATGGTGCTACCCGGCATACCGCACAGCATTGCATCCGACTGCGACCGCGACTTTTACAGTCACAACGGTTCGATGATGGAAATTGATGCCTGTCCGGATGGAGGTTTCACCATCAGTTACGAAAATCCGAAAGCCAGCTTGCGCAAACACGGCGTGGATCCAGGAACGCTGCTCTTCGAAGGCCGCTTCTGGGACACCGGAGGCATGGGACTGCGCAAGGTGACCGGCACCGCCCGCCTCTTCAAGAACGGTTGTCCACCGGCTCTGTATCAGGTCGACGGCTACTGGCTAGAAGACAATGTACTTGAGATGAGCGGTGCTGCACCTGTCCGCAGGAAAGGCTGCCAGGCATCAAGCAGGCGTCGGGACGATTTGCGCTTCGTGCCGATGTAGGGCCGGAAGTTTGAACAACTTGCACTAGTCACGCAGCCGATGGACAAGCCCTTGTTCATCCAATCATATTTGAGGAGGTTCTGATGACGAACCACATCACTATCATCATGTGCGCTGCTGTCCTTTTCGCCGGTGCTGCCCAAGCGCAGTCGCTGTATACTCCATTGTCGGGTGGCGGCAATTATTCACCCATGGACTGGATGCCGGAAGAACTGAGATCCAGTCATAGTGCACACCAGGACGGCCATTTGGAGGTGGACGGCGAGATCGAGATTTCTCTGACGCCGAAAGAAGGAGAGGCAGTCTACACGATGCGCTTCCTTTCAGGTCCTGCAGCAGCTGCAGCGTCCGAAATGCTCGAATTTGCGGAAGGCGTTGCCAGCGAAAAGGGTGAAGCAGCGGCTGCCGAGGTTCTTGATCTGGATTTTCCGAACGGTGTTCCATGCTTTGGATCCCGCGAGGACATCCAGATCATCTGTGCACTGGACAATCTTGCATTGGAATTCGGTGGTGAAAACGTCGAATATGACACACTGCGCGGTCTCGCCGACCAGATGGCGCCTCTGCAGGCCATTGCCGCCGCAAATTGATTGCGTTTGTATTCACCCCGGCCGATTTCGCAGAACGACGGGTGCTGTCCTGGTAAACGCTCGTTCAGCCAGCTGGATCGACCAGATAGGCATGCCACGATTGGTAACCGGATTGGCGGGTGAGACGTGCCCTTTGTGTCGACCAGCTGGAGTGGAACGATACCGCCAGCTGCTGAAGACAGAGAGTGAAAGCTGCCGACATCACCTTCGTGCGTTTCTGGTCGGCGTACAATTCACCTGCCGGCAATCAGGCCGATAGGCCCGTTAAGCAATCGCGCTGCCAGTCCGGTCTGCCCCTGAACGCCGACTTTCTCGTAAACACGCTTAAGATGCGTTCTGGTAGTGTGTATCGAAACTCCGAGACTTGCCGCGATGTCATTAGGGGAAAGACCGTCTATAACCCCGCAGGCGACTTCCGCCTCCTTCGTCGTGAGACCGTAAGCAAACTCGAGGAGTTCGCTCCTCAGGCCGTGCTTATCCGATGAAGCGTTGTCTCGGACGATGATTGCTCCCGAAGCGCCACCACGTTGCAGCGCTGTCTGCCGCAACGCCTGGGGTCTGAAATAGAAGCCGACCGCCTCTCCTTCAACGACCAGAAGGTCTTCCTGTTTTCCGGTCTGTACCGCCTTTGCAAAAGAAGCCGTAACAAGGCTCTTGACCCGCCGGGTGAGCTCGTGCTCATCCCGGAGGTAGGCGTTGTTCCCTGCACGGTCGCTCATCTTGCAAATGATGGTCCGGAAATGGTCATTGGCGTATGAAACCTGCAGATCATCACTGACAATTGCCATGCCTATGTCAAAACGGTCGATCACGTATTGCAATACCGCACCCACGGCTGCAGATTGCATGATTTGTCTGTTCAGCTTGTAGGACCGGTCCCAGTGCGGCATGAGAGCAAGAACGAGCGATTCCAGCTGCTGTTCGTTCAGGTCGGCGTCCCTGGATACTGCATAAGCGACTCGATAGAGGACCTCCGTCCAGCTGTTTTCGTCGTTGATCGCATTGTAGCAGAGTTCGACCAGTGCATCGGCGCTCAGTGTCTCATCCGGGTTCTCCAGTCCGAGTTTAGCAAGTATATCGGAACTGACGTCCCCCAGGTTCGCGGTAAGAGCCTGTTTGTCTTGACGCATCACCGCATTGTCACGCGTCCAATCATCGATAATCCTGGAAATACCGAGACGCCTCTCTTCGATGATTAGACCGGATCGCCCTCCTTCTACACAATATGAAACCGTGTCGATGACACCCATCCGCTCGAAATGGGAGCGCATCGGTTTGACGAACCGACCGCTTGCGGTCATCGGATCATCTCCTCCGTACAGCAGCAGAATCCGCGTTCCGGGTCTTACCGTCGCATCACGGGGCCATCGCCAGGCCTGCTCGATCCCGCGAAACATTTCGTAGAAATAGCCTGTCGTCGGTGTCGGCCACGCGTATTCGTCTGCCAGCAATTCGTCCGTGATAGACTGATCCGACGAAACGACGTCGATAAGCCTTGACCGGTCTTTGAGTTGCGCGCCAAGGAAGCTGTACAACTGGTACAACAGCAGTTCGTCGGGCCGATCTTGAGGATGCGCCAACGACCTGACCTTGGCGATGCTTCTAGCCATGCGCATCAGCGCAGGCTGATTGGGTGGCGGGGCGACAAATACGATTTGCCGCGCTAAGTCCCCCCATTTCTTCAGCACTTCCAAGGCGAGCGGTGCGCTGATATTGGGAGCGACCAACATTCGTTCACACCAGTCGACACCATCGAAGGCTTTTTCCAACGAAAGGTGAAAGTCCGCCACAACGCTTTCCCAGCCGGAATTAATCTCCATGTGCGCCAAGGGTGCGCGTTTTCCGGACGAGTAACCGTGACCACGCAAGTCGGTCGCGTGAACGTTCCATCCCTTCTCCGCCAGTCCAGTCAGCGTATCGAACAAGCTCAAAGAATGCTGAGCCTGACCGTGGCTCACAAACGCAGTACCTCGATATTCGCCAACTGCCTCCAGTTGCCTTGAAGTCAGCGTCACTCCCTCTGGAGTGACCTGATGAGAGCTGATCATCTTGCCGGCAAAATCCAGACCATTGTCGAACATACTCGCTATAGGCCACTAGCTGCTATTTGTTTTCGATGGAGGATACACAACGTAGACCTCGAGTAAACGTTTGATTTTGCGTAACCTAGTGCTGAGAAAGATACGGAAATAGGTGGGTTGTCAACGAACTAACCTGATCCACGCCTTGCGCACTCAACTGAGTTAGGTCGAATTAATCGATAAACTGGTCTTAGCGACATCCGATTACTATTTTCTCTCATTCATGAGAACCTAGACACCAATTGGTTCCCATTCTGAGAGTCGAATCGACAATCATCGCTTACTAGATTTCGAAATGAATTTGAACCCGGTACAACTGTCGGCAGTTCGACAGTTCACTTCTTCGCTTGGACTATGTCGACCCAGCAATAAATCGTTTCTTAGGAAACGGCTATGCCACCTTCCACCAGGATCTATTGTGCCAGTTGCGGGCGTAGTGGTAATAGGAGTAAGAGCAAAACCACTTGGTCAATGATAGCCGGAGGACGGCGGTGACCTTTATAGCGGATGGGAAATCGAGTTAGACCTTCCAAATATTGTATCTTCACTGACCACGAGTTAACTTAACAGTACTAGAAATAGTTCTCGTCGGCAGGGGGCCGGTTGTTCACGCCTATCAATTACCCGAAAAACTCTTGTGAAAAAATGTTGCAACCCTGGCTATCCGCCACAGACAATTTTTTGCGCCTCCCAATCATTCAGAGACATTACTCGATTTCGACCTGCGTCTTTAGCTGCATATAGCGCAGCGTCTGCTTTCGAGATACAAAGCTCAAACTCTATTTGATCTTCAGGTTCGGCGTAAGCAACACCAGCGCTAACAGTTATGGCTTTGAAGCTTTGCGTACTCCATCGATCCTTTAAAGAGCCTTCCACCGCTTTTCGAATTTGTTCTACGATCGCAATTCCGTCTTCCAACCGCACGTCGAGCAAAACCAGCAAAAACTCTTCACCTCCATACCTAAAGGCTTGATGCCTCGTCCCTCTTAGTTCACCTCTTATTATATCCGCAACAGCTCCTAAACACTGGTCTCCAGCCAGGTGACCATGGTTGTCATTGTAGCTCTTGAAATGATCGACATCGATCAAAGCTATGCAAGTCGGCCGAATGGGGGCCCCTGTCTCAGACCAAAACTCGGACATCAACAGTTCAAGACCTCGGCGGTTTTTTAGCCGTGTAAGTGGATCAATTTGTGACAAAAGATTGAGTTCGTCATTTCGTATTTGGTCACGCAAACTAAAGAGATAGGTGCGGCGAAATTGCTTCTCCAATGAATAGTTCGCTATCAATGTAAAAACTGCAGCGCCTGCCATGATCATGACCGCGGTAATTTTAACTTCTACAGGAAACGACTGAAGGTAAAACAGCGCTGTGCAGTACCGAACGAAAGTAATAATTGTAGATATTGCCGCATATGGAAACCGTAATCTCTGAACGACATTGGTAAAAATTACCACAAGAACAATGCAAAAATGATGGAACCCCTTCAGTTGACTATCGCCCAACAAAGTAAGGTAAAGAATGAATAGCCCCTAGATTTGTAGACGCCTTCTTCCCTAAATTTGAGGCAAGGAGGCCTTCATGGGCAAAGGCAATTTCACTGAAGAGTTCAAGCGCGATGCAGTGCGCCAGATTACCGAGCGAGGCTATCCGGTTTCGGAAGTTTCGCAGCGCTTGGGCGTGAGCGCTCATTCTCTTTATGCGTGGCGCAAGAAGTACGCGTCGGCGGCGTCCAAAGGCGGTGAACAGTCCGATGAGATCCGGCAATTGAAGCGAGAACTTGCTCGGGTCACCGAGGAGCGCGACATCTTAAAAAAAGCGGCCGCGTACTTCGCCAAGGATGCAAAGTGAGGTACGCGTTCGTGGCCGAGCATCGCTCCGTATTTTCCGTGCGGGCGATGTGCCGCTGTCTGTGCATCCATCCCAGCGGCTTCTACGCTTGGTCGAAGAGCCCACTGAGCAAGCGGGCTCGCGAGGACATTCGCCAGACAAGGTTGATCGAGAAAGCCTGGAAGCAGAGCGGCAAGGTCTATGGCTATCGCAAGCTTCATGATGATCTGCTGGACCAGGGCGAGACAAGCTGCGCCAACCGGGTTGCCCGTCTGGCCAGACTGGCCGGGATCAAGGCTCAGATCGGCTACCGGCGTCGACCCGGCTCTTATGGCGGAAAACCATCTATCGTGGTCGACAACACCCTGGCACGGCAGTTCGATGTCGATGCACCGGACACCGCCTGGGTGACCGACATCACCGACATCACCTACATCAAGACCATGGAGGGCTTTGCCTATCTGGCCATCGTGATCGACCTGTTCTCGCGTCGTGTTGTTGGGTGGTCACTGCAAAACCGTCAAACAACAGAGCTTGTCCTCCAGGCTTTGCACATGGCCGTTTGGCGCAGAAAGCCGCGGTACACGGTGCTGGTCCATTCCGATCAAGGCTCCCAATTCACGAGCATGGATTGGGCCAGCTTCCTGCGGCACCACAATCTGCTTCACTCCATGAGCCGACGTGGCAACTGTCACGACAATGCCGTGGCGGAGAGTTTCTTCAACCTGCTCAAGCGCGAGAGAATACGGCGCAGAACCTATCGAACCCGCGACGAAGCGCGTCAGGACGTATTCGACTACATCGAGATGTTCTACAATCCAATACGCAAGCACGCTCGGAACGGTATGCTGTCGCCCGTCGACTTCGAGAACAGACACCAATCATGAACTGAAAGGTGTCTACGAAACGCGGGGCTATTCACCGATAGGGAGGCACTGTTGCCATAACGATTGCCAGAAGGATGCCTGACATGCGGCAAAAACCAAGCCTCCGAGCTGTGCTAATTGCTGGAACACTTGGCCAGACAGCTTTCGAAATTTACGCTTGGCTTTTCTCTCCTTTTTTGTTTGGTGTTACTCTTGAACCAAGCAAACTGATAGTGGCGCTGATTGGACTGAGGTTGGGAATCGAGGTCCCTTATGCACTGGGCTTCGCGCTACATGCGGCAATTGGAATTTTCGGCTTCACGGCCGCCGTTCTGACAATCTACTGGTTTTTACAAACTCGTCTGATGATGGCCGGGCTGATAAGCGGCGTAATTCTCTGGTTCATTGCCCAGGGTACATTAGCTCCGCTTGTAGGGCGCAGTTTCATGATGGGACTTGGTCCCTATACCCAGTCATCCTTTGTAGGCCATGTGATGATGACACTGATCATCGCCTACTTTTTAAAGAAGCTTAGTACACTGACCGAGCAGTCGAGCAACAATAAAGGCTTCGGCTGAACCGTGTAGCAAAGCCTCTACAAATATGTCTGATTTGGTTCACCGCCAGTTCGCATTAGAGAAAATCATCGCGTCTGGGCGTGAAGCAGTCGACCAGTCGTCCAGGCTCCAGACAAACACACCCGTGCGTGAGGCCGGAAGGGATGACGAAACTGTCCCCTGCTCCAACCTCACGCGTTTCATCGCCGAGGAAGAACCTGAACCGGCCGCTTTCGACAAATGTCGACTGCACATGCGGATGGCTGTGCAAAGCGCCTTCGGCACCCTCCTTTTCAAAGCAGAATGCCACCAACATAAGATCCGGGTGATCGGCCAGCACCTGCCGGGTAACGCCGTCGCCGGTCTTCACAATCTTGAATTCTGTCACGATCAGGTTCCTTTTCGGTTTCGGTCAGCTGAAGAACAGGCCGCCATTGATATCGACGTTCGCTCCCGTCACAAAAGACGACTCGTCTGTTGCCAGGAAGGCCACGAGATTGGCGACATCCTCAGGTGTCCCTTGACGCTTCAATGGGGTTGCGGCTTCTACGTTCTTGCGCACTTGCGGCTTGGTGAAGATATTATGGAAGTCCGTGTCGATCATGCCAGGACACAGCGCGTTCACCCGCACGTCCGGCCCCAGTTCCTTGGCGAGGCCTCGGGTTAACGTCATGATAGCTCCCTTTGAAGTTGCGTAGGCTACTGCGCCACCGCCGCCACCGTCCCGCCCGGCCTGGCTGGCGATGTTGACGATCGCTCCGGATTTCAGGTGCGGAAGACACGCCTTGATCATCAGGAACGTGCTGGTCAGATTGAGATCCATCACGGCACGCCAATGCTCGAGAGACATCTCCGCTATGGTTTTGCGGGCAATCAGTCCGCCGGCGTTGTTCACAAGAACGTCAATCCCTCCGAATTCCGAGATTGTCTTGCCGACAAGTGCTTCGACTTCGGCAGCAGCGTTGAGGTCGCCCTGCAGTGCAAACGCATTGCCGCCAGCCGCCTTGATCTTCGCAATGGTTTCTTCCGCGCCAACATTGCTTGAATAGTAGTTTATCGCGACATTCGCGCCTTCCTCTGCGAGCCTGAGCGCGCAGGCTTGGCCGATGTCTCTGCCGCCGCCTGTGACGATTGCGGTTTTTCCCTTTAGTTTCATGTTTGGTCCTCAAACAGGTGTCAAATCGCCGGGTATCCGGCATCGAGTGGGGTGAAGTCAGGCTCGCCGGTGGCACACCAGAGCCGAGAGATTTTGGTTTCCAATTAGGCTGTCACTCGAACAGCGACGGCAGGAACAACGAGAATGCGGGCACGTAGGTGATCAGCATGAGGGCAACAAAGAGAGCCAGGTAGAATGGCCATATGGACTTCAGTGCTTCCTCGATCTTGATCTTGCCGACCGCACAGCCGACAAAAAGACAGGTTCCGACGGGTGGCGTACACAGTCCCAAACCAAGATTGACCAGCATCATGATGCCGAACTGAACTGGATCCATGCCAAGTTCTCTGGCGATTGGCAGGAAGATCGGCGTGCAGATGAGGATCAGTGCCGCCATGTCCATGATCATGCCGAGCATCAGCAGCATCAAATTGATCATCAGCAGGATGAAGATCTTTTCTTCGGAGATCCCCAGCAGGAAGTCGCTGAGCTTTGCCGGCACCTGATAAAGCGCAAGCAAATAGGCGAACGAACTGGCAAAGCCGATGAGGATCATGACCATCGCGGTCGTTCTCAGCGCGGAGGTCACCGCCACTACAAAGCTGTCCCAATCTAGTGTCTTGTAGACAAATGCCGTGAGCAGCAACGCATAGATCGCGCCGAAGGCCCCTGATTCCGTTACGGTGAATATACCCGACAGGACACCACCGACGATGATGACAGCAGTAATCAAGCCAGGGATCGCGGCAATCGCCGTCTGTCCAACAACGCGCCAGCCGGGGAACGGCTCGGACCCGTAATTGTGCTTCAAGGCAACGACATAGGCGGCAACGGCCAGACAGAGGCACATGAGAATACCGGGTATGACGCCGGCCAGGAAAAGTTTGGAAATCGAAATCCCGCCACCCGCAGCCACCACGAAGATGATCATGTTATGGCTCGGCGGTATGACGATACCGGCAATAGAAGAGGTAACAGTGACATTGACGGCGTAGTCGGGCCTGTAGCCCTTGCCCTTCATCACTGGAATGAGCAGAGACCCGAGGGCGGAGATATCGGCAATCGCGGATCCGGAAATTCCGCCGAAAAGCATGCTGGAAAAGATGTTGACCGAGGCCAGGCCGCCGCGGACGTGACCAACGAGCGCCGAGGCCAGTTTCACCAGCCGCAAGGCAATCCCGCCATGCAGCATCAGTTCACCGGCAAAGACGAAAAAGGGGATCGCCAGCAGCGAGAAGGACGCGACCCCGGAAATGGAGCGCTGAAACGTCATCAGGAGGGGAAAGCCCTCGTACCAAAACGCTGCCGCTGCGGAGATTCCCATAGCGAAGGCGACTGGAACGCCCAGAACAACACTGATTCCAAATACGCCCAGCAGGATTGCGAGACCCATTTCAGATTACCTTTTCGTTTTTGTAGATCTCGCCGCGCATCAGGGAGCGTCCCCTCAAAAGGACCCGTGCGCTGGCAAACACAATCATCAACCCGCCGCATAAAACGGCTGACAGGGTTCTGAAACTTTCGGGAATGTTCAGCATCGGCAGCCGCGTAGACCAGCCGAACTCGAAAAGCTCAACGCATGCCGACAGCATGACTGCGCCGAAAATGGCAAGACATAGATCCGTCAACAGAAGAAGAGCTTGACGGACGCGTGCTGGCAGTGCGTCCCGAAGGAATGTAACCCCCAGATGTGATTGTTCATGGATCCCGATCGCTGCTCCGAGAAACGTGATGTAGCAAATCAGCAAGAGTGCGAGCTGTTCGACCCAAGTGGGTGTCTGATTGAGAACGTAGCGCCCGAACACCAGCCAGCCAAAGGTCGCAACCAGCACGACCAAAGCGACAGACCCCACCAAAACACAAAGGCGTTTCAGGCGGTCCAGCCAGATTTCAAGCTGATCCCAGATATTCAGTGCGTTCGGCATTGAAGCGGCTCCAGAACCTGCAGGGCCTTGCCGGAGGAGCTGGCAAGGCCCTGCGGCAACAGTGTTACTGCGCGTTTCTGAACAGGTCGACCAGTTCGGTGAGGTCCGGGTTCTGTGCCAGGAAGGCATCATACACCGGAGCCATCGCCGCCTGGAACGCGGCCTTGTCCTCAACGGTATTCACAGCGACACCACCTTCTTCAACCTTGGCCATGCTCGCGGCCTCTCGTTTCTGCCAGAGCTCGCGTTGCAAAGCCGTGCTGTTGCGACCAGCTTCCCTGACGATTTCCTGCTGCTCGGGCGTCAGGGCGTCAAAGGTCTTTTTGCTCATGCACAGGCACTCGGGAATGATGAGATGCTCTGTCAGGGAATAGAACTTGGCAACTTCAAAGTGGTTGGTGGATTCATAGGAAGGCGGATTGTTTTCCGCGCCGTCCACGACGCCCGTCTTGATGGCCTGGTACACTTCGGCAAATGCCATCGGCGTTGCATTGCCACCCATGGAGTCCACCATGCCGACGAAGAGGTCATTGTTCATGACGCGAATTTTCATGCCCGTCAGGTCTTCCGGCTCCTGGATGGACTTGACCGAAGTGTAGAAGGAGCGGGCGCCGGCGTCATAGTAGCCAAGTGCGACAATTCCTTTTTCCTCAAGGCCCTTGCTCAGCGCGGCTCCGGCCTCACCGTCCATGAGTTCGTACATCTGCGGAACGCTCTTGAAGATGAACGGCAATGAGACGACGTTGGCTTCCGGAACAACCTGACCCATCGGCCCGAGGCTGAAGACGCCGAAATCGACTACGCCAAGACGGGTCTGTTCGATGGCATCAGGCTGCGAGCCAAGCACTCCGCCGTGAAAGACCTTGCCAGTGATCTCGCCGTGAGTTTTTTCTGAGACCTCTTCGACAAAGGCTTCCATGCCATGTGAAACCGGGTAGTCCTCTACGTGGATGTTCCATCCGCGCAGTTCCTTGGCCTCGGCGGAGATGATGGCCGTGGTCGTTGCTATTGCCGCAGCGAAGGCGATGCTGAGTTTGAATGATTTCAATGCGGTCATGAGTTCCTCCCTGATTAACCAGGCAAGACGATACGCATTTTACAATTTTTTACAAGTTTAATTTTTTGACGAACAACTTTTCATGCTAATCGGCCTTAATATGTTGAAAAACAACTTTCTTTCCGATTTCCTTCAAGACTCTTCTTTCGATTCTTCCGCTAAAGCTGGGCGATTCAATCGATTTATTTTGCGGTCATTACGATGCTTGCAGTGGCAACCCGCCTGCCATTTTGTGATTTAGTCGTGGTTTGAACTACAAGTTACAACTTATCTCACCGGCCACGCTAAACCGTGTCGTCGGCAGATGTGAAATTGCTTCGGTAGTAAAAAAGGGGAATATAGATGTTTCCTGAGTTCTATCAGAGTGATGGCCATTTTCTCATAGCCTTCCTTGGTAGGGTCGATCTGGCTAACCATGCTTATTCGGACCTATTTTGCAGACATTGGCATCTTACAAATTATTGACAAATTATGCATCCGGGATTAGTCGTTCCAAAGCCACGACAGTTCAGAACTCAGATATGACGGAGCCTATAAATGTCAGATCTCGATGATGCGACCCATGACAGACTAATGAAAGTTAGCTCCGCCACTCTCACAACAGTGATGTTCAAGAGGGGCTTGAAGAACATCTTTCTGCAGGGGGTAATCCGACTTCGCCCCGGCCCCAATATGGTCGGCCCGGCTGTTACTCTCAGATACATTCCAGCGAGAGAAGATCTGGACCACCTGGGCTCTTTCGCAGATCGAAATAACGCACAGCGAAGGGGCGTTGAAGAATGCCCTGCCGGCGCCGTGTTCATGATCGACTCACGAATGGATGCTTCCGCGGCTTCGGCCGGTTGCATCCTGGCCACGCGGCTTCAGTCACGGGGATGCCGGGGGATCGTTACGGATGGCGGTTTCCGGGATACGCCCGACATCGCTAACCTCGAAATGCCAGCCTATCACACCCGCCCGAGTGCGCCGACAAATTTGACCAAGCACCACGCTGTTGCCGTCAACGATCCGATCGCCTGTGGTGGTGTTTCAGTATTTCCCGGAGATATCATTGTCGGCGACAATGAGGGGGTTGTCTGCATTCCTCGCCACATGGCAAAGGATGTTGCTGATGAAGCCCTAGAGATGACTGTATTCGAAGACTTCGTTCTGGATATGGTCAAAGATGGGGCATCTACCTTCGGCCTTTACCCGCCGACGGATCCTTCAACCAAAGACAGGTTCAAATCGTGGCGTCAGGGAAACGGCAAATAATCACGACGACTTTAAATGACGGGAATATGCGGGATCGGACCTTGTCCGACCGGGCTTACGAGAACATTCTCGCAAAAATAATGGATGGAGATATCCCGGTAGGTGGGAAACTGCCAACAGAACATGTCCTATGTAATGAATTCGGAATTTCCCGACCGGTGCTACGACAGGCACTAAAGCAATTACGTGAAGACGATGTCATAGTTTCACGCCAGGGATCAGGCTCGTTTGTTAAACGTCGACCTGAAGGTGCTGTTCGCGATTTTGCGCCAGTTGGTTCAATTGCTGATATTCAGAGGACGTTTGAGTTTAGAGCGGCCATTGAGGGCGAAGCAGCCTTTTTCGCAGCTCAGCGCCGGACTGACGCCAACCTTTCGGAAATGCGCAACGCTTTGGAAGAACTCGATCGCTGCATCAAAGAAGGCGAGCTGGGCGTTGCGGCGGATGAGGCGTTTCACGTCGCCGTCTGTAACGCGGCCGACAATAAATATTTCGCGGCAGCTAGATCCTCCATGCAGTCGAACATACTGACGGGAATGAATCTTACCCGTAACTTGTCGCTAACCAAACCCCAAACGCGCATGAGACTCGTTCAATCAGAACATTATCAAATCTTCGATGCCATCAATAGGTCAGCGCCGGAGGCTGCCCGAAAGGCAATGCGTGACCATGTCGAAAACGCCAGGAAGAGAATCTTTGAAGGGTAAGCTGAAGTAGGAAAACATAGCGCTTCCCACAAATAAGTCAGCGGACAGCTTTTCTCCGCTCTTAGAGCCGCATTCAGGCTTCGTTCACCATTGCAAATCCGAAGAGTTCTGCAAGCCGACCTCTCTTTTCGCGGCCCCCCACTGACCGGTACAACCGAAACCCCAGTTGGCCACATCATTGCTTCAAAACCCGCAATGGATTTTCTGGCAGAGTGTTACCCGTGCCATTACGACTAGACCACCCCCGTCATCACCGATTGATCTTTCCGAGGACATGCTCAAGAGAGACCGAAAAACGTCGGCCTGAAGCGCAGCATTCAAGAATGCCGGGTGATGGATGCAGGTGACTTTCCTGATCCAGACAACCATTTTGATAAAGTTTTCGCCATGCATTTGATTACCGTCGCACCTGCCCCGAACAAGCTGCTCCGGGAACTCGAGCGCGTCACGAAACCAGGTGGGACCGTCATTTTCGTCAACCATTTCTCAGCGAACACAGGTTGTCGATCGATGCTAGAACAGAGACTGAAGTGCTTCGGTCACCGCTCGGCAAAATCCATTTGCCGCTCGAGTGCGAGGAAACCCTTCCGCCCTTCAAGCTTTTCACGCTGATGCGGTTTCGCAAGCCTGCCTGATACACCGAAGCGCGGCCGTCAACACTCTTTGATTTTAGCTGGGCTCAGGCCGATCTCGTTGTCCCAGTAGGGCAATACGGGGTCAAAGACCTCGACCAGATGATCAATCAGATAGCGCGCGGCGCGCGGAATCAGTTGCCTGCTCGGGAACTGGATTTGAAGCGACTTGGACGGCATCTCGAAACCCGGCAGGAGCCGTACCAGTTCGCCGCTGGCGAGAAAACTGCTCGCGACAAATGTCGGAAGCCGCCCGATGCCGCCTCCCGCAACAAGAGCCGAACACAGCGCTTCGCTGTTGTTTAGCTTCAGGTTTCCGGAAACACGGATTTCTTCCGGCCCCAGATCAGACCTGAATTCCCAGACATCCATGTTGTCGGAATAGGAGAAGAACACACAGTTGCGGGTGCTGAGGTCCACTGGACTGGCTGGAACGCCATGCCGCGAGACATAGTCCGGGGAGGCGCAAATGACACTGCGAAGCGGCGCCAACTTGCGCACTATCTGAGCGGAATCGGGCAAATCTCCGGTCCGCAACGCGAGGTCGAAATTGCCATCGATCGAGGTCATCATACGATCGTCGAGCGTAAGGTCCACACGCAGTTTCGGGTGCAAGGCGAGAAATCCGGGCAGCCGGGGCACGAGATGGCGGCTGCCGAAGGACATCGGGGCGAGAATGCGGATCTCGCCGACGGCCTCGTTGCCGTAGAGCGCCGCTTCCCGTTCCGCTGACTGGACATGATGCACGGCCTCGGTAGCGTGAACGAAATAGCGGTTGCCGGCATCGGTGAGCGCGAGCTTGCGTGTGCTTCGCTGCAGGAGCTGAATCCCCAGGCGCTTCTCCAGTTGGGTCACTCTGCGGCTGACAGCGGATTTGGTGACGCCCAGACGGTCTGCCGCTTTGGAGAAGCTGCCTTGCTCGATGACGGCCACAAACACCGCAAAGTCGGGAATTGTTTCCATTTCAAACTCTTTGTTGAATCTTGATCAACCAATAGTCAATCTATCGCTATATAGTAAACATTAGTGTCAATAATAGATTGCAGTGGAACCGATCTTGGAGGGTTTCATGGCAATGATCACAACAACCAGTCAGGCTCAAGCTTCAGCCATTCCGCTGATTGTTCTTGTCGGCACGCTGGTGGGCGGCAATTTCGCACTGGCCAAATACGTCGTGACGAACGGTATCTCGCCCCTCGTTCTGTTCGAGTGGCAGGTCCTCGGCGCAGGACTTGCCCTTTTCTTCATTCTTGCTGTCAGATTTCGTTCAGATCTTGTAATCCTCGGCTCCCGCCCGGTGCTCATTTACAGTCTCGTCAATGGGCTGCTCGGCGTGTCCATTCCGCAAATTCTCAGCTATTTCGCCTTGCAGCAGGTGCCTGCCGGCCTGTTTACGGTGCTCATCACGTTGTCACCACTGCTGACCTTTTGCCTGTCATCGCTGGCAGGAAGGAAATTGCTGCCAATGCGCAGGTTGCTGGGGATCCTGAGCGGCCTTGCCGGTGTCACAGTCGCGACCGCCGACTGGGAAGCGTCCACCAACGCGGGCTTTCTGTGGCTCCTGGCCGCCGCCTTGACCCCTTTTTTCCTGGCACTCACTAATGTCTACCGGGAACGTGCCATGCCAGCAGGCGCCAATCCGCTCGCCCTAGCCGCCGGTACCCTTCTGTCGCAAGCAATCCTGTTCATGCCCGTGACACTGTTTCCAGATGGCGGACAACTGCCCTTGCACGATCCGGGTCGCCTTCACCTGGCAGTGCTGTGCCTTTGCGCCGTAACTGCGCTCAGCTACGTACTGACATTCGAGCTGTATCGGCGCACGGACGGTGTGGGCTTCAGTCAGGTCGGCTATTTTGTGACGCTTTCGGGCATCGCGATGGGGGCATTCTTTTTCGGCGAGCCCATCAGGCCCTGGTTCGCCTTCTCGGTTCTTCTGCTGTTTCTCGGAATGGCCCTATCCAATGGACATCTCTCGACGCCGCACCGCAGGGTCCCCGGCGGCGACTAAGGCAGCAGCTGCTGTAAATCATCACTCGTTTCAGGAGATACACAATGCAGATCACCTCTTTTACCGACACCCCGCACCGCGATCTCGTGGCCGCGCTCTATTCCGCAGTCGACAATCTTGACGCAGTGGCAATTGGTAGGCTCGTCACCCGGGACGTGCGGTTCCGTCTGGGTAACTTTGATGAATTGCGCGGAAAACCGGCTCTGATCGACGCCAACAACGCTTTTTTCGGCACGATTTCAGCCATGCGCCACACAATCGATGACATCGGGTCCGAAGGCCAGACGGTCTATTGCACCGGGTCGGTTCACTATACGCGTCAGGACGACAGCGAACTCACCTTACCTTTTGCAACGAGGCTGAAGCTGGAAGGTGGACAAATTGCCGACTACCGTGTGTATGTGGACGTTTCCCCCTTGTGAGGATTGCGGGCCGTGGGGCCTGTCCCCCGGCCCGTAAGTCATTTTTCTTCGCCTTCAGAGATCGTTTACTCTCATTCGAGTTCCACGCCGAGGTATCGGGCGGTGCTGTCCAACTTTGTGTGGCCGACAAGCAGCTGCACCGCTCGCAGATTGCCGGTCTTTTTAGAGAGTTGGTCGACCTTCCTCCGCCTGATGGAATGCGTGCTATATCCCAATTGAATTCAATACGAGAGGCACATTTAACTCGATCAATCGGCCTTCAGTTCAATTTTATGGCCCATAAATCATATCGACTCATTATGATCCATGAATCATAACCACAATATATGATCCACTAATCATATTGACTTTTTATGATCCATAACTCATAATCTAAAAAGGAGTCAATATATGAAACAGTTAGCACGAACACCCAAAGACATAGGCCACGCCATTCGCGAAGCGCGAAAGGAGTGCAGGCTATCTCAGACAGAACTCGCTTCAAGAAGCGGCCTGTGGCAGGAAACCATTTCCAAGATAGAGAACGGCGTCGCGAGCACCAAGCTGGAAACGCTTTTTGACCTGCTGGCGGCTCTGGATCTTGAGATCCAGGTGCAACCGCGCAGCAAAGGTGTGCGCTCCTCTATGGAGGACTTGTTCTAAATGGGACGCCGGCGAAGCTATCGCCCTTTGAACGTGTTCATGAATACGCGCCATACTGGCACGCTTACGCGTGAGAGCACGGGTGCCATCAGCTTCGCTTACGACAAGACTTGGCTGGATTGGGAAAATGCTATGCCCGTTTCCCTTTCTTTGCCTCTTCGCAAGGATCGGTATATCGGCGCACCTGTGATGGCCGTATTCGACAACCTGCTTCCAGACAACGACGACATTCGAAAGCGCGTTGCCGAGCGCGTCGGTGCGCAGGGCACGGATGCTTACAGCATGCTCTCGGAATTAGGACGTGACTGTATCGGCGCACTGCAATTCTTACCAGATGGGGAAGAACCGCATGCGACTGGCAAACTGAGCGGAGAAATAGTCAGTGAAGATCAGATCGAAGAGGTATTAAACAATCTAGATGTTGCACCACTTGGCATCCGCAAAGAGCGAGACTTCAGGATTTCCGTGGCGGGTGCGCAAGAAAAAACCGCGCTGCTCTATCATGAGGGTCAATGGATTGAACCATCGGGAACGACACCGACAACACACATCATCAAGCCGCAGATCGGCAAGCTGCCGAACGGCATGGATTTATCGGACAGCGTTGAAAACGAATATCTGTGCTTGAAACTCCTTGAGGCGTTTGGCTTTCGCACAGCCAACGTCGAAATGGCGACGTTTGGAAAACGCAAAGCTCTTGTTGTCGAGAGGTTTGATCGCCTTTGGGCGAAGGATGGCCGACTGATCCGCCTGCCACAGGAAGACTTCTGTCAGGTGCTTTCGATTCCGCCGACCCGAAAATATCAAAATGAGGGCGGTCCCGGCATCGTTGACATTATCGACAGAATGCGGGGAAGCGATGAGCCAACGCAGGATCGGCGAGACTTTTTCAAAGCGAACATTCTGTTCTGGCTGATGGGCGCTACGGATGGCCATGCGAAGAATTTCAGTATTGCGCTTATGCCCGGTGGCCGCTTTCGCATGACACCGCTTTACGACGTGCTAACTGTGCAGCCAACCTATGATCAAGGCCAGATCCAGCGGAATGATTTCAAGCTGGCCATGCGCTTTGGCAAATCTAACCATTACAAGATCGAAAACATCCATGGACGCCATATTGTCGAAACGGGTGTCCAAGGCGGTTTATCAAAGGATGCCATAGGAAACTTATTCGAAGAGCTTCATCAGGACGCTCCGAAGGCCATCGAAAAAACGATAAAGGAACTTCCGAACGGATTTCCCGCTGCTTTGATTGAGTCAGTTCAAGGGGCAATTTCAGACCGACTGAAGCGGCTGGACTAAGACACGTCCCAACTCACGCACAATGTTGGCAAGCTAGACTCGATAATTCCAAATGCCAGTCGATCCAATTGATTGGCAGATACAAGTCGATAGTCACGTTCTTCGAAAACTTAGGTATCTTTCTCTGAATTCGATACGAAGTTCAGTTCAGACTTTTAACTCGCCGTTTTTTGCATTGAGCGTTGTAAGATGAATGGTCGTGTTCTCCAACGAAACGCGATTTACGGTGCTGTTCGGCTTACAAAGTCGCGAGCACGAAAGGCTGCACGGAGTATTGTCCTTAGAACGCTTTTCTACATGCATTTTCGGATAATCTTCCTTGCAGGGTGAAGTTTAACTTATCTCTTTTCTGCCGAGCCCCGGCGTCCTGAGAACGACTGATGTACTTGCTTACCTAGTTAATGTGGATTGCATTTGGGACGTCGACAAGGTTGTCTTCTCGAGTGCATATGTGATTTAGTCTGACGATACATTTACACCCGAAGTGACTTGTCTTCGGATTTTTAAGATTGAGTACTTGACCCGATGGCCCGATCGGCGGCTTCTCGATACAGACTGGTACTGTTGGTGGCCGCAGTCATTTCGGTCGTTTTAGGAACGAATGCCATGGCTCTGTTTGGAACAAACGTTATCTTTTCGGAAGTGTCCGGAACAGTAATTAAAAACGGCAAGCCAGTCGAAGGTGCCAAGGTTCTTCAGATCACCTTGTGGTCAAAGCCTGGAGAGGTTCCAGAAAAAGCCGTTTTAACAGACAAGAACGGTCAATTTTCTTTTCCTGAGATCAGTCGCCCCGCGGGTTTCTCCAACTTCCTCCCTGGGGAAATCACCATCGTCCAGAAAATCAATATTGAATTTGATGGCAAGGAATACCGCGGTTGGCTCAACACCAAGACGAATTACGAACGAGAAGGCGAGCGCAATCGCCCACTCCGTTTCATTTGCGACTTAGACCACACGCCTAGCAATACCGGCGATGATTTTGGAGTTTGCCGGCTCGCTTAGCGTCGAAGAGTGGAGAACGCTGTTGTCCCTTGCCCTTTCCCCCGCCCAAACGGTCCAGTTGGCGCAAAGCGCCTATGCGATGCGGCTAGATACGGATCTGTTAACGGCAGCCCAGGCCGCCGGACCTGGTGGCGAGCAGTTTGACATTGCCTCCGGAACACGTTTCACCGGCGTCTCCGGCCTCAACATACCTGGTGGCTCGAGCAGGACGGGCTTCGGCTTCGTTGCTCACGGCAAAGCTGGAACACCTAGACACGGAGAGACACTCATTTGCGTGCGTGGCACGGAAATAACTTCCGGCCACGACCTCATGACGGATGCGCACATGAGTGCCGCACGCAGTCCACTTGGGCTCCCCGTCCATGAAGGCTTCAGAAATGTCGCGACAAGCATTCTCGGGCAGGTACAAACCGCACTGCGCGGAAGAAATCCAAGAACACTCCATATCATTGGTCACAGCTTAGGTGGCGCAGCTGCCACAATCCTGGCGGAAGCGCTGATAGGAACCTCGAGCATCAAGCTATACACCTACGGTGCGCCAAGGGCCGGATTGGATAGCCATGCGCAGGTCGTCACGGCCGGCCTTGGAGCTCGCAATGTTTTTCGTGTCTATCACGATACAGATGTTGTGCCGATGCTGCCGATTTTTCCGTTTTGTCACATACCCGTTGGAGAGGTGGCTTATTTGCTGCGCGGGCCTGGCACGCTGGTAAGCATAGATGCTCATTTCCTGGTTTCGTACCGCAAATCTGTCGGCCTGAGTGATTGGTCGGGTTTGCCGGTGATTGCTCATCGCCGCTTCTCACTGGATACGGTCGACGATTTGCTTTCCCAAGCTCAATCGGCGGCCGTCGGGCCCGCCATGCACTCAATTGTCGTCTTGAGACTAATCGAAAAAATCCTTGGAATGTTGCTTGATGCCGCCGGGGTGGTCGTAGGCCTTGCCTTTTTCGGTGCCGCGACCGTCCTTGATAAGATGGCTGCTGCACTGACAAACATGGCAGCCTCTTCACTCGCCGCGGCCGAGCGGGTTGTAGAGTTCGTGAATGTCGTTATGCGGTTCCTTGGCAAGCAGCTACTCGAGAAAGGTGCAAAACTCACCGTGTCCTTTTTGCGCTGGTTGTTATCGATGCTTGTTTCCGTAATCGGTGGCTTCGCAATGCGGGCAATAGCAAGTCTACGTTAATTCCGAGGAAGCGTGACTACGACGTTGTCGTGCGGTGAAAGATTTGAGAACAACTGAATAAGCTATATCTCTAGCGAGGCGTTGGCAGGGAGAGGAACGAGGACATTCTCGTCACTCGCGGTTCAAAGGCCGCTGTCAGGGCAACGGGCCACGCAACAGAAGGGGTCGGTTCCGGCTGGGGGCGAGATGACACCCTAAGTGTAGCGGCTTTAGATTGCCCCAGCTTGGGATCAGAAGGTACGAACTTTGAAATTCCCTATACTGGAAACACATAATTTGAGCTCATCTGGACTTCCGAGGTCATTATCGGCATAGTTTGTGCTGTCGGCATCGCATTGGCTTTCTTCGCGATGCGCATTCGACGTTGGAACCTGGACCCCTCGCGGTGGCTATGTCGAGCGCCTATCCCTCGACCAACTTCAATTGAGCGCTCCTTCTTTTGCTTTGTGCCACCAGTCCCAGCAGCCAGTTAGGCTGTCCACGTGCCTTTCAGCACTGCCACTGATGCTCGCGGGTGAGGGCACCCGAGTTGGAAGAAGAAATTTCCCGTTCAAGAAAACATTCGGACTACCGAATTGCACAGTCCAGACGATACGCAGAAATGCTGCGTGTTTTTAATGGCATTTTCGCCGAAGGCATAATGAGTAGCGTGCACATCGATTTTACCGCATTTGCCGAGACGCTCAGACGAAGCCACAGCGTGACCAATTTTGTGTATTACAACATTGTTCCGCGGTTCGAAGACGAATTTCCCAAGCGGCGGCTTTTGGATTGGCTATCCTACAATGGCTACCTTGTTCGAGAAAAATACGGCAAAACAGTCACACGAGATTCCAGAACCTTTCTGAGAGGGTCTGTTTCGCTGGATATCACGATTGATGCACTCGAAGTAAGCGACAAGGTCGATGGCTTGATAATTCTGACCAACGACGTGAATATGTGTGCGGCCATCCGATCACTTCATCGGAAGACGACTTGGGTTGCTGTTGTGACCTGGATAAACGATGTCAATTTGCAGATCGACAGCCAGCTTCGTCGCACTGCTGACAAATTATTGCGCCTGGATCTCGGTGAAAATACCTGACTGACGCGAGCGGAGGGCGCAATCCCTTGCGCCACTCCATTTTTGCAGGTTTGTGTCAATGACACTGACCTGGTTGCATATTCAACGCATCAGCAGGATCGGCACCTTGCAGGTCCGGACCATTTCCGTCGTCGTCGAGCCAATGATCAGACTGCGGATACGCGAGTGACCATAGGCTCCCATGACGACCAGGTCGTATTGCTGCTCTTCCACCAGTTTGCCCAGGACCGCTTCCGGTCTGCCGTTCTCGATGATGATGTCCGCACTAAAGCCGCCGGCCGCCAGCGTATCCCGGGCATTTTCAAGAGCCTTGCGGATCTCCGGAGTTTCTGCGCCGGCAAAGGCCAGCGTGACGGGCAGGCCCGCCAGCAGCTTGTGCCTGGCCAGGTAATCCACGGCCTTCAGCGAAGACTGGCCGCCGTCAAAGGCGATCAGCACTTTCGAGACCGGCTTGAACTCGCGGTTGGCGACGAAAACAGGTTTCCGGCAGGAGCGTACGACACGTTCCAGGTTGGAACCCAGATGCAGCTTTGCAAAATCCGCCGCTTCGCCACGTTTGCCGATAACGATAAGATCGCCTGTGTCTTCCTTGGCCAGAACGGTCTCCACCAGGTCACCCTGCCGCAGCCGGGTTTCCACGTTTACGCCATCGGCTTCGACGATCGCCCTGGCGTCTTCGAGGATCGCGCGGCCCTGGGTCTGGGCGAGTTTCGCGCGCTGTGCATCGAGTTCGCTCAGTTCCTCCAGAATGTGAGATCGAGCGCCGAGTTCGATGGCGCCGCTCAGGTTCTGGCTTGCGACACCTTCGCGGCGGCCGAGCACATGGTAGATTTTCACCGTGGCGTCGGTCCGCTTTGCGATCCAGGCCGCGTAATGGCAGACGCTTTCGGAATATTTCGAACCGTCCACCAGGGCAATCAGTGTGCCTGTCGACATGTGTGCCTCCCTAATGTCCCAGAAGTTTTTCCATGGCGCCCGGCCTGTCGTGTATTGCAAGCCTGTCGACGATGGTTTCCGATGCCTCGTTCATGCCGAGGATATCGACCTCGGCCCCTTCGCGCCGGAATTTCAGGACCGCCATGTCCAGCGCGGCGACCGAGGAAATGTCCCAGATATGGGCCCGAGTGACATCGATTGTCACCATTTCCGGCGTCTCCCTGAAGTCGAAGGCCTTCATGAAGTCCTCGACTGACGCGAAGAACAATTGCCCCTCGACAACGTATGTCCGGTGCTGCCCGTCCGGGCTGATCGTGGTTCTGACGCGGAAGATCTGCGAGATTTTCCAGGCAAAGAAGATGCCCGACAGGAGCACGCCGACGAGAACGCCGATGGCCAGGTTATGGGTGTAGATGACAAAAAACACCGTTGCCAGCATGACGATTGAAGACGAGCGCGGATGCTCCCGCAGGTTCTTGATGGAGCTCCAGGAGAAGGTTCCGATCGAGACCATGATCATGATCGAGACCAGGGCGGCCATCGGGATCTGCCCGACGAGATCTCCCAATGCAACGACCATGAACAACAGAAATACACCGGCTGCGAAGGCAGACAGCCGGCCGCGGCCGCCGGACTTCACGTTGATCATTGACTGGCCGATCATGGCGCAGCCGGCCATACCGCCGATGAAGCCTGTTGCGGTGTTGGCGATACCCTGGCCGATGCATTCCTGGTTGCGGTCTGATGGCGTGTCCGTGAGATCGTCGACGATCTGCTGCGTCATCAGGCTTTCCAGCAATCCGACCACCGCGACAGCAACCGAATAAGGAAAGATGATCTGCAACGTCTGGAACGTCAGTGGAATATCCGGGATAAGGAACACGGGCAGCGTATTGGGCAATTCCCCCATATCACTGACCGTGCGCACGTCCCAGCCGAACAGGATCGTCAGTCCGGTGAGCACGATGATCGTGACAAGCGGCGACGGAATAACTTTGGTCACCCGCGGAAACAGATAGATGATTGCCAGTCCACCTGCGACGAGCGCGAAGGTCAGCGGCGGCACGTGCGCAGGATCGAGTTCCGGCAATTGCGCCATGAAGATGAGGATGGCGAGGGCGTTGACGAACCCGGTCATCACAGATCGGGAGACGAAGCGCATCACGTAGCCAAGCTTCAGTAATCCGGCTCCGATCTGGAGCAAACCGGCCAGGACCGTGGCAGCGAGCAGATATTGCAGGCCGTGGTCTTTCACCAGGGTGATCATCAGCACCGCGGTTGCTGCGGTTGCCGCGGAAATCATGCCCGGACGGCCTCCGGTGATCGCAATGATCACGGCGATGGAAAAGGAAGCATAAAGGCCGACCTTCGGGTCGACCCCGGCGATGATGGAAAAGGCGATAGCCTCGGGAATGAGGGCAAGCGCCACAACCAGGCCTGACAGCAGGTCGGCGCGGATATTGCCCGTCCATTGGTTTTTGTAGTTTGTGTATGAAATCATATACAGCCCAAAGTTCTGCTAACCGGAGCAACGATGCTGCTACGGCTTTTCAGATGTGAATTTTCGGGTTGTCCGGCGGATCGGCGGCCGGAGGAGCCACCCGGGAATCTCACCCGGGTCCTGACGATTTGGTTCTCTTAGCTTGTTGCGGCGCAAAAGCCAAGGGGATCACATATAGTGGCTTGAAGGCGAAATCCTACTCGCTCACCTCAAGGCATTGCCGATCATGAACGGCCTTGGTCGGTTTCTTGAATGACATGTCGTCTTCCCGAGCTCATTCGAACTGACAAAGACGGCAATGTCCACATGAAGAGCAGAAATTAGGAATTCGAACGCTGCCGCCGTAGTGTCAGACGCATTTGCTTCTCCGATTCCAGGAGCGCAAAGAAGACACAGCCGATTGCAACGATTAGGACGCCATCCGCCAAGGACACCGCTTGCGTTCCGAGAAGCAACTGCAAGGGTGGAACAAAGGTGATCGCGAACTGTGCCCCGGTCACCGCGAGAACGCACGCCCAGACGACGGGGGTTCCCCTGACGGCGTTCCAGTTGAGCGAGGTGGTGTAAATGTTGCGAATGAAGAACAGGTGGAAGATTTCCAGCACCACAAGCGTGTTCATCGCCATCGTTTGCGCAAGTTCGGTGGTGTAGCCGCGGTCACTCGCGTAGAAGAAGATCCCGAACACCGCCGCAAGAAACAGGGTCGAGACGAGCACAATATGCCAGACAAGCTCCCCTGACAGCAGGGCTTCGTTGCGTGGACGTGGCGGGCGTCGCATCGTTCCCGGTTCGGAAGGCTCGAAGGCGAGCGCAAGGCCAAGCGTTACGGCGGTTATGAGGTTCACCCAGAGGATCTGCACCGCCGTGATCGGCAGTGCCATTCCGGCGAAAAGCGCGACAACGATGGTCATGGCTTCACCGGCATTGGTGGGCAGGGTCCAGCTGAGGACCTTCTTGATGTTGTCGTAAACAGTGCGGCCCTCACGCACCGCAGCCGCAATCGACGCAAAGTTGTCATCGGCAAGCACCAGCTCAGCAGCTTCCTTGGCGGCCTCGCTTCCCTTCTGGCCCATCGCGACCCCGGTATCGGCGCGCTTGAGCGCTGGCGCGTCGTTCACACCGTCGCCAGTCATCGCCACGGTCAGGCCACGGGATTGCAGCGCGGTAACGAGCCGCAGCTTGTCGGCAGGCGAAGTCCGCGCGAAGATATCGGTCTCAATCACCGCTTGGGCCAGAGCGGCGTCTTCCATCACTGCAAGATCGGCCCCGGTCAGAACGCGGCTTGCATTCTTCAATCCGATCATGCCGCCGATGGCACGGGCCGTTGCCGCATGATCTCCGGTTATCATCTTCACCCGGATACCGGCAGTATGGCACTCGGCTACAGCTTCAATGGCTTCCGCGCGCGGCGGATCGATAAGACCGATAAGACCAATGAGCGTGAGCTGACTGCCTACATCGGCAATATTTAGGACAGTATGGTCCTGCGCCACGCTTCGCACAGCGACCGCAATGACGCGCTGACCTTGCGCGGCAAGGTCCTCCACCTGCCTCTGCCAGAGTTCCTCGTCCAGCGGTTCCGTGGTGCCGTCGGCGGAGCGTTGGTTCGCACTTAGCGCAAGCAATGCCTCGGGCGCACCCTTGACGTGAATGCAGGTATGCCCCGCGTGATCGTGGTGAAGAGTAGCCATATAGCGATGGGCGGAATCGAAGGGGATCGCGTCGGTGCGGGTCCACTGGCGGTATGGCTCTGGGCCTTCGCCCGAGATCTTTCCGGCGAGCGCCATGAGGGCACCCTCCATCGGGTCTCCTTCTACGCGCCAGCCGTCCTGCGACGCGTGAAGGACGGCATCGTTGCACAGCGCTGAGGCGAGAGCGAATTCCAGCAGCACCGTGTGCTGATCTGGATCGGCATCGGCGTCGTGCCAGCGGATCGCGCCCTCCGGTGCGTATCCGGTTCCGCCGATCGAATAAATGTGTTCTGCCGTGGCCAGCGAGGCCGCGATCATCTCGTTTCGTGTCAGGGTGCCTGTCTTGTCGGAGCAGATGACGGAGACAGAACCCAGTGTTTCGATTGCCGGCAGACGGCGAACGATGGCGTTGCGGCGCGCCATCGCCTGTACACCGACGGCGAGGGTTATGGTGAGCACCGCCGGCAGCCCTTCCGGGATCGCGGCGACCGATAGGCCGACGACGGCCATGAAGAGTTCCGCAAACGGCAGATGACCGACATAATAACCGTAAGTCAGAAGTATCGCGGCAACGAGCAGGATGAAGGCCGTGAGCCAGCGGGCAAAGCGGTCCATTTGCGTCACAAGCGGCGTGGTAAGCGTCTCCACGCGAGAGAGCATGCTACTGATGCGTCCGATCTGTGTGGAGGCACCGGTGGCAGTGATCACGCCGCGTCCCGCTCCGGCCGCGACCAGAGTGCCGGAATAGAGCATTGACGTCCGATCCCCAAACGCAACGTCCCGATCAACCGGCGCCGTGCCTTTTTCGACCGGCACGGATTCGCCGGTCAGGATTGCTTCCTCGGCTTTTAGCCCCCGCGCCTCTATCAGCCTCAGGTCTGCCGGGACCCGGTCTCCGGCCTCCAGCAAGACGATATCGCCCGGCACCAGGTCTGCCGCATCGACGCTTTGCCGCCTGCCGTCGCGCAACAACGCCGAGCGAGGGGCCAGCATAGCGCGAATGGCATCCATCGCCTGCTCGGCGCGCCCTTCCTGAACGAACCCGATAACCGCGTTGACGATGATCACGGCGAGAATGACGCCGGTGTCGATCCAGTGCTGCAAGGCGGCTGTGACCACCGCTGAGCTGATCAGGACATAGATCAGCAAGTTGTTGAAATGTGTCAGGAACCGCAGAAAAGAGTTCTGCTTTTTAGGCTCCGGGAGCCGGTTCGGACCATGCGCGGCGAGACGACGGGCTGCCTCTTCCGCACGGATGCCCTTCTCGTCGACGCCAAGTGCCTCAAGCGCGGCCTTGCCGCTCACGGCGTGCATGTCGGCGCCAGGTATGCGGTCGTTCATCCAGTCACCTATCCTGCAGTCACCAAAGAAGGCTGCGATCCAAATTGTCGATCCTAAACAAAGGCATGATCACGAATTCGAACGGTCCACTTGGTCATCTTCGTACGGTCCGGTAGGGCGCGCATCCATTTCGATCACTTTTCCCTCCGTTTTGGCTTGACCTGGTGCAGCCCTGACAGATCAGATTGAGTGCAACGAGCCGCTGCGTGCCAAAATGTAAAAAACACGTTATGGCGGCCAGGGGACTGAAGCGATGATCAAGATCATGGTGGCCACGGATTTTTCTGAACGCTCAGATCGGGCGCTGAGGCGCGCGACCCTTCTCGCGCGGCAGTCCGGGGCTAGCCTTGAGCTCATCCATGTGGTCGACGACGATCAGCCGCACCAAATCGTCGAGGCAGAATGCAAAGAGGCAGAGATACTGCTGCATCAACTCGCCGCAACCCTTCTGGAGATCGACGGAATACCATGTACATCCCGGGTCATGTTGGCAGCACCGTTCCTGGGGATTCTCCAGGCCGTCGATGACTCAGTCCCCGACCTTCTGGTTATCGGTCCTCATCGCAAACAGTTGCTGCGGGACGTCTTCATCGGAACCACGGCGGAGCGGACGATACGGTTGGTGGCGTGTCCCACGCTGATGTCGAATGCAGTTCCCGCCGGAACCTACAGACGCGTTCTGCTGACAACCGATCTATCCGCTGGCTCTCGCGACGCGCTGCGTCGCTTTTCCGGATTGGGGATCGGCAAACGGGCACATAAATCGCTGCTCTATGTATTCGACGCCCCAGCGTTGGATCTGGCATTCAGCCACACAATTCCTCAAGGCGATCAACAGCAGTACCTGGCTGAGAAGCAGAAGGAAGCGTCGCAACGCCTTGCGGAATTTCTGGCTAGCCTGAAACAGGGTACGCTTGAGTCAATGGTGCGCTACGAGGCGACAGACACAGCAGGTGAGATCATAAAAACCGCGCGCGAGGAACAGGCTGATCTGCTCGTGCTATCGACGCGTGGAAGTCGTGGAGCGGAGAAGAAGTACATCGGAAGCGTGACCGAATACGTGCTGGGAACGTCATCGATTGATGTGCTTGCCATTCCACCTCTGCACAGCGAACAAAATGACTGAGACGTGACCCCAAGTTGGCACCTGAGGCACTTCTGGTTGAAGTCCCGGGCGTTTCCAGACGGTAGCGGTTATCAAAAAGTAAGCGGCTTGACCTGTAGACCTCAAAGATCAGGGCTACTGATGCTGGATGAGCGCTACTTGTCTAACTTGAGCAAGATCATTGTGGTTGATCAGAACTGCGGTAAGACAAGTCTATGCAAGCGTTGGGTTTCATTTCGCTCTATCTCGTCGTCGTCAGCCTGCCGCTGATACTCGCGACGATTTTTGGCGGCCCGCCACGTCTCCTCCACCAGGAGGTTGCTTCCGGAATCGGGATTCTCGCTTTCTCGATTGTGCTTGCCGAGTTTGTGCTCTCCGGACGCTTCAAGAGCGTGTCAAACGGAGTTGGCATGGATGTTACCATGCACTTCCACCAACTCATGGCCCGCACCGCCCTGCTTTTTGCCTTCCTGCACCCGTTTCTTTATCAGGGTAGCCCCTCGGGTGGTCAGCGGCCCTGGGATCCAACACGTCAACTCACGCTCACAACGGACTTTTCCGCGATTGCGTCCGGCATAGCCGCATTCGTTCTTCTGCCGACCTTGGTGCTCCTGTCGATCTACCGCACCCAACTGGATTTCAAGTATGAAACATGGCGCTTCATGCATGGTTTCGGTGCGCTTCTGATTGCCGTCCTGTTGCTGCATCACGCCGTTTATGCCGGACGCTACAGCTCGGAAGCGCCTTTGATCTGGCTCTGGGGGGCGATGACCGCAATTGCTGTCGGATCGCTGATTTATGTTTATCTGGTCGTGCCAATGATGGATCGAAATCGGCGATGGCAAGTTGCCTCCGTTACACGACGGTCGGCAAGACAATGGGAAGTGACCGTTGCCCCGGTCGCACATTCAGGCCTGGTCTACAGGGCCGGGCAGTTCGTTTGGCTGAATATCGGTCACAGCCCGTTTTCGCTTCATGAGAACCCCTTTTCCATAAGTTCTGCTCCTTCAGACGGCCCGAACGTCTCATTTGTCATCAAGGAACTCGGAGATTTCACCCGTTCGCTCCACAAGCTTCAGCCTGGAACCCGTGCCTATCTCGACGGTCCCTACGGAAGCCTTGTTGTCGACGGACGAAGGGAGCCCGGCATAGTGCTCGTTGCCGGAGGAGTTGGAGTTGCGCCTCTTCTTGGGATATTGCGGGAATTGCGCCTAACCGCCGATCCGCGTGAGGTTCGCCTTATTTATGGCAACAGGACGGAAGAGCAGATTCTGTATTGGGACGAACTCGCTGGTGAAAACGTGACCCATATTCTGTCTGAACCGCCGGAAGGCTGGCGGAGAGACACCGGTATCATAGACGGCGCGCTGCTTGACCGCATCCTGTCAGCAGACCAGCCTAAGGACTGGCTGTTCGTCCTTTGCGGACCATCTGCCATGATGGACCTTGTTGAAGATCATCTGATTGCCCGTGGAACGCCGTCGAGCCGGATATTGTCCGAGAGGTTCGAATATGATTGACCCGCTACGGAAATTATCCCTGCGCCGGAGGGTTTCTTTCACGGTTGTTGCAGTAAACGCAATCCTATGTGTTGCTGTGGTTGCATTCGTGCTGCGCTGAGGAAAAGCCAATTCGTGGCTGCTCAGCAAAAAGGCAATTCCTTACTTCAAAGTCATTCTGTCGAGCTATTGTGAAAAATCAACTGATCGTTCTCTATGAGACAGGCTATTTGAGAGGGCTTGGGTAGAAGGAGTTCGAACCGCTTGGCTATGTTGCAGGTTCCGCCTTTAGAGGTGCTAGAAGTCTGTTGCGTTTATTGATCGCGGCAACCGTGTTTTTGCTGATACCCAGGTCTCGGGCAATCCAGCGATAGCTGCGCCCTTCGTCAATGAGCGCCAGTACTATTGGTGCCAGTCTGTCCGATTTGGGCCTTTGCCCAGGCTGCCTTCCGAGCTTCTTACCGCGTGCCTTCGCAGCAGCCAAACCGGATTTCACCCGCTCGCTGATGAGATCGCTTTCAAATTCGGCAATGCCGGACAAAAACGTCGCCAGCATGCGACCGTGCGGTGTAGACAGATCGAAGGTCATACCGTTCATGGTGATGACTGAGACCTTCCAGCCTTCCAATTCACGCAACGTATTCAGGAGATCGGTCGTCGACCGCCCCCACCTGGAAAGTTCAGTAACCAAAATGGCGTCGATCTTCCTGGCTTGTGCCAGAGCCATCACCTTCTTGCGCTCGGCCCGGTCGAGTTTTGTTCCGGACCCAGTCTCCTTGAATATTGCCGCAACTTCGAAGCCGGCCCGCTCAGCAAAAACTGTCAGATCGTCTTCCTGCCGCTCGCATGACTGGTCCGCGGTGGAAACGCGGCAATAGATGGCGGCGCGCTGTCCCAATTGAACCCTCTTGGAATTTAGTGTCGGAAAGCCCTGATTTATGCGGGATGATTGTTGTCCAAAACAGACTATACCTCAATAGGGACAACTCCAGCATGCCGCGGCGACAGATACTCAGCGAGCGACGCTCGGCACTCTTTGATTTGCCTACCGACGAGCCCACACTGCTCAGACACTACACGCTGGCAGATGATGATCTCGAACACATCCGGGAACGGCGGAGGCCGGAAAACCGGCTCGGTTTCGCTCTCCATCTCTGCGCCCTTCGATATCCCGGCCGCGCGTTAGTGCCTGGCGAAGTCATCCCATACGAAGTTCTGTCCTTTATCGGAGCTCAGCTCGGCATTGCCCCTGACGCGCTGCTTACTTATGCCGCGAGGCGCCAAACCCGCCAACAGCATATGGATGCGTTGCGCAAGATCTATGGATACAAGGTTTTCGCGGGGCGCGGCGCACGTGATTTGCGGGACTGGCTTTTTGATGAAGTCGAAGATGCAAGATCCAACGAGGATCTGGCGCAACGCTTTGTGGCACAGTGCAGGAAAATGCTGACTATCCTTCCAGCGGTAACAACCATCGAGCGTCTGTGCGCCGACGCTCTCGTCGCCGCCGAGAGAGATGTCGAGACCCGAATTGCTGACAGGCTCGACATGCCTATGCGCGAGCGATTAGACGGACTTCTTTCGGAAATGATGAACGGCAACATCAGCCAGTTCATTTGGCTCCGTCAGTTCGAGGTCGGCAGCAACTTTGCGTCTGCGAACCGATTGCTTGACCGGCTGGAGTTCCTGCGCAGCCTAAGAATTGATCCACAGGTCCTTGTCGACATTCCCCCACACCGCATAGCACGTCTGCGTCGACAGGGAGAACGCTACTTCACGGACGGACTGCGTGACATCACTTCGGACCGGCGGTGGGCGATCCTCGCTGTTTGCGCCGTTGAATGGGAGGCGGCGATTGCCGACGCCATCGTCGAGACCCATGATCGCATCGTGGGGAAAACCTGGCGAGAGGCAAAGCGGCTTTATGATGAGAGGATTGCCGGTTCCAAAGCCGCTGTCACTGATACGCTTCACAGCCTTGGGGGCCTCTTTGTTGGAAGCTCGCGAAGATGACGTGCCATTGGATAATGCGATGGCCTCAACGGTCGAATGGCAGCAGCTTGAACAGTTGGTCGCCGCGGGGACGCAACTTACCAGTACCCTGTCCGGTGAGCCGCTGGCCCATGTCGGCCAAGGATATCATCGCTTTCGTCGCTATGCGCCTCGGATGTTGCGATGCCTGAAACTGAAGGCTGCCCCAGTAGCTGAAGCCTTGATTGCAGCAGCAAAAGCTATCGGCGCGATGGGTGAATTGCCGTCCGCCAATACCACTTTCTTGCGGCCGAAATCAAAATGGCACCGCCATCTTCGTGCGCAAGATGAAGGCGACTTTCGCTTGTGGGAGGTCGCTGTTCTGTTCCATCTCAGGGATGCTTTCCGATCAGGAGACGTATGGCTCGACCATTCCCACCGATATGGCGACCTCAAGCAGATCCTCGTACCACTGGCCTCTGCGAAAGATAGCGCCAAGTTATCCGTTCCCCTTGATCCTCATGCCTGGTTGGCGAATCGCAAAGCGCGTCTTTCTGCCGGTTTGAAGCGGCTGGCGCGCGCCGCGCGCGATGGGGCCATTCCTCATGGCACCATAGAAAATGGAACGCTGCGGATCGACCGGCTGACCGCTGATGTTCCCGAAAATGCCCAAGAATTGGTTCTCGATCTTTATCGCCGGATGCCGCCCATCCGAATAACTGACATCCTTCTGGAAGTGGATGCGACGATCGGTTTCTCCGATGCCTTTTCCAATCTAAGAACCGGAACGCCATGCAGCGACAAAGTCGGTTTGCTGAACGTCTTGCTTGCCGAGGGATTGAACCTCGGTCTCCGAAAGATGGCAGAGGCTTCGAACACACATGATTACCGGCAGCCCTCGCGTTTAGCCCGCTGGCATGTCGAGACCGAAGCAATGGACCAGGCGCTAGCGACGGTCGCGGGCGCGCGAGCGAAATTGCCAATGTCCCGGTTCTGGGGCTTGGGAACAACGGCATCAAGCGATGGTCAGTTTTTCCCGTCGGCACGACAGGGTGAGGCCATGAATTTGGTCAATGCAAAGTACGGCAATGAGCCCGGCCTGAAAGCCTACACCCACATCAATGATCAATTCGCACCGTTCGCGTCGCAAGCAATTCCGGCAACCGTCAGCGAAGCGCCGTATATCTTGGATGGCCTACTGATGAATGAAACCGGCAGGCGCATTGGCGAGCAATATGCCGATACAGCGGGGTTCACAGACCACCTCTTTGGAACCAGCGCCATGCTCGGATATCGGCTCGTGCTGCGCATCCGCGACTTACCCTCGAAACGCCTGTACGTGTTCAATCCCGCAGCAACGCCTAAGGATTTGCGCAGCCTGGTCGGTGGAAAAATCCGCGAAGAGCTGATTGTTGCAAACTGGCCCGATCTCTTTCGGTGCGCCGCCACAATGGCTGCCGGCAAGATTAAACCGAGCCATTTGCTCCGAAAACTCGCATCCTATCCCCGGCAAAACGATTTGGCAGCTGCGCTCCGGGAAGTTGGCTGTGTTGAGCTAACACTCTTTATAATAGAATGGATCCTCGACACCGATTTGCAGCGTCGCGCTCAGATCGGCCTGAACAAAGGCGAGGCTCATCATGCGCTCAAAAATGCATTGCGCATAGGCAGGCAGGGCGAAATCCGCGACCGAACCACCGAAGGGCAGCATTACCGCATCGCCGGGTTGAACCTGCTCACAGCGATCATCGTTTACTGGAATACCATCCATCTTGGCCATGCTGTCGCCGAACGCCAGAATGAAGGCCTGGATGTGAACCCGGAGCTTTTGGCTCACATCTCGCCCTTGGGCTGGGCTCATATCCTGCTAACTGGCGAATATCTTTGGCCCATAGAGGCAAAGTCTTAGGGTGTCATTCCGCCCCTAGCCGGAACCGACCCCCAGAAGTGATGGCGAGTTCCACCTGGCGCTTTGTGATATCTCCCACCGTCCAAAGGCTTTTCACCGAGGTGAGCAAGACAGGTGTGTTTCACTCTGCACCACGTATCGTCCTGAAGCGCCTAAGCCAATCTCTTGGCTCCCGGGTTGGTCGATACTCCGCACCCACAAAACCTGAGTAAGATATCCGCTCAAGCAACCAGTGCATGTCGACTTCCCCTTGGTCTGGTTCCGTGCGATCGGGAACCGCGGCGATTTGAACATGTCCTACCCTGTCGCCAAGCCCCTCTAAAGTACGGACATGATCACCCTGCATGATCTGCATGTGATAGACGTCGTATAGAATCCTGAGGTTGGACCGGTCGGCAGCGGCTATGACCCGTCTGGCATGGTCCGTTCCAGTCAGAAAATACCCCGGGACGTCTCGAAGGTTCAGTGGCTCAATCAAGATGCCTATCCCGTGAACAGCAGCGCGGTCGCAGGCGAATTTCAGGTTCTCCACAAACGCCGCTTCCGCAGCAGGCCCATCTGCCAGGCCTGCCATCACGTGAACCGTGGCTAGTCCTGACGCTGCCGCATATTCAACTGCCTCCATGATCGCCGCCCGAGCCTCATTTTCACGGCCAGGAAGTGCGGCAAGACCAAACTCCACGGCTTCAAGGTTGCCTCGGCGCGTGTTGAGCGAAAGGCCAGAAACTCCGGCAGCCGCCATTGCGGCGCGTAATTCCTGAGGTGTGACGTCATAAGGCCAGTGGAACTCCACCGCCTCAAACCCGTCCTCCCCCGCACTTGCGATCCGTTCCAAAATGGAAAGGTTCGTGTAGAGAAACCCCAGATTAGCCGAAACTTTCATAATTGGTCGTCCCACTCAGTGTCGAAATGACCATGAACCAAGCGCCCTAGCCCGCAACTTAGCGATTGGCGTGTACCAGGACATGGTTTCCGGACATGACCAAGACTACATCGTTGAACGGGGGACCCCATGATTTTTGCCAACCTATACCAACCCGTGCAGCGATTTGTGGAGATGAAGCTTCCCCTCCCCTGCCCTATCGATCATGGCACGGAAGTATCCGCCCGGGGATACGATCTGCTCCGGATCCCGCAGAGCCTTTTCGGCAACCACCACGAGGCACACAGCGGCCAAATATTTACCCTGCCGTTCAACAGCCAACTGATATCCAGAAGGACTGAGGCCGATCAGCAAGCGCAAATGTTCCGCCGCACCACAAAGGGCCGGCCAACTGTTCAAGCTGAGGCCTGTTTCCGCCTGCACCGCTGAACATGCGGACTGAATAAGCCCAATAGAAACGCCATCCAGGTTTGTTTCCGGTAGTTTGCTCGGTCCCCCCCTCCCCGCTTGCTGTTTCGGTTGTTGAGATTTGATACCCGCGCCGCAAGGCTCTTTTTCTAGAGCCATTTCAACGGCGAAGCCGTTGTCAGTCTTTGGGTTGTCTTCTTGCTCGTTAGAGCAAGTCCGATTGTTATTACTTTCAAGAGAGTCGGTTTGGGTTGTAATAAGTAAAGGGCTGACATAAATGTCACCCGCGGATGACATTTTATCCTGTATTCCCAATGTCTCAGTATCACGAGAAGCCAACGTTTCCTGATAAAGTGATTCCAGAACCGCCGCCTTTTCCAGAATTGTTAGTTCATTCCGGTTCACAATGGCCTGTGCCTGAGTGGCAAGACCCTCAAATTCGGCTGGATCCAGCACCGTCAAGTCAGCAATCGCACGCGAATACCGTGTAACAGCTCTTTTCGCGTCCTGTTCAGCCTTAATGCGTCTCTGAAAAGCGTCCGCCTGGTCTCTGAAGGCTTCCAGGTTGAAACAGGCAGGAGTAAAATCCAATCCATATGCTTGGGCGAACTCACCCTCTGAACCACGGTAGACAAAACGTCGCCCGGTCGGGCTGTCCCTATATGCCAGAACACCCGCTTCCACGAGCTTCTTCAGACAGCGCGTGACGGTGCGGGTGGTGCGCCGCGTGTATTCTGCCAGGCGTTGATTGGAAATCGCGACGACCGGCCGCTTTCCTGACTGAAAGTCATCAGCCTGGACGAGGCCCAGAAGAATATCCAGAACGTGGTAAGCCGTGCCATCTATACCGATTGCTGGCGCGACACGTTTCAAAACCAGAGAGACTTCTTTTTTGGTGACCTTAGGCCGATCCTCTTGAGACGCCAGATGTGCGCTTGCAAGAATTCCCGGCGTCACTCTTCTAAAAGAAGAGACGTTCGAAACAGTAGGCATAACAACCTCCGTTCGCCGGCACAACTTTGCATCCGGCGCCTATCAATTTGGGAGGTTCAGTTTTGGAAAATCGGCAGAAATCCACCGTTCACGCGAGAAGCCTCTTGCGTGGTGATTCGGGATGCACTACAACGGAATTGCTTAGGGTTTCCGTTGGGACTTTCCCATCTGAACCATGGAATTTGGGGCTATCTGGTTGCAGCCAGATGGTCCCTTTTCATTTTATCTCTACTCTCTCGCGTTCTCCTTTCACTGAAAGCCAGGCCATCCATAAGCCCGGAAACTAATTCTGATCACCGTCTCGGCGAAGGAAATCAGCATGCAGTTCCGGGAGTCTCTCATTGAGCCATCTTGCAAAACGAGTTTCAGCTTTTGGAAACGTCAACGACGATGACGAAATCGTTTCTTTGAACTTGCCCAGGACTTTTCCAGCAGAACGGATCTCGATTTGGGCCGACTTTGTTGTATCTGACTTTTGTCTTCCCCTTGCAGCTCGAGTAGCAAGCTTCATGCGCTCCGCGCCATCCCCTTCCAGGAAGGAACGATCCTCAACGATCTTGCGGATGCGATCGGCTACATTTTGATCATCGAACAGCTTTGAAAATTCGACCCATGCCGGTCGCCCTACTCCCTTGGCTCGGCCTATGGCATGCACAATATCGTCTGGAATTGCATTGGCCACTTTAAGAAGGACCGAAATATTCGTTTCCTTTTGGCCGAGAATCGGTTCCATCTCGCGCTGCTTGATGCCGGCGTTCTTCAGCTGAACGGCCCAGAGTGCCTGCTCAATCCAGCTCAAATTCTCGCGAACACCGTTTTCTAAAGACTGCTCCCTGATCAATTCAGCATCGCTAAGCTCGCGGACATAGGCGCGAACTCGGACAGTTTCCGGTTTGTCTGTTTCCCTGTGCAGTTCCTGTAGAACGGCCGTCCTTCGATGGCCATACGCCAGCTGATAGCGGCCCTCTTCGCTAGGATGTGGTCGGACAAGAACGGGCAATTTCTGCCCTTCCCTCTCGATAGATACTTTCAGCTCCTGCAATGCATCAGCTGCTGCCGCATCTTTTTCAAACCGATCGCTGAATGGGGACGGATCTATCTTGTCAGGATTTAGCGAGAGCACAGTATCCCCCGACAGGCTCGTCAGCGCCTTGCCGACGTTGCCAACTACTGGAGATCCCATACGGCGATGGCGAGGGGACTTTGGCACCACGTCGGCCACATCTTTCCCCTCACCTTCAGCCATCTGTTGGAGAATCGACTTCTTCATGCCTCTCGTCCCCAAACTCGTTTGATGATGTCGAGAATTTCCTCATTGACCCGATCGGAGCTTTCCCGGGCACGCTTGTAGGCGTCCCTGCCCACTTCTCCAGTCTCCAACTCGTACAGCGACTTCTTTGCTACGCCACCCGCAGCAATAGCAGTGGATTCCCAAGCTTCGGCAACCAGTACATCTTCTGCGAACAGACGTCGGATTATTCCACTCATGTATTTTTGCGGTCCGTCATTCGGGTTCACTCTGGTAAGCAGGAACCGGATCCATTCGTGATCAAACTTTGCCCCAAAAGCCTCCAACGTTTCAGCCAGCTCGGAAATCATGATCAGAAACTGATTGCATGACGCCACATCAAGCATTGCCGGATGGACAGTGATAACGAGCGCTGTCGCCGCATAGAGAGCTGCAAGTGTCGAGTATCCCAGCGATGGAGGCGTATCCAAAACGACTACATCATAGTTACTCTCGACAGAGGCAATCGCGTTACGCAGTCGTTCGAAGAATAGTCCGAGCTCATCCCTGTGGTTGTTCGCAAGATAGGAAGGTGTATCAAATTCGAAATCCATCAATTCCAAATTTCCAGGAACGATGTGAATTCCGGGAAAGTAGGTCGCTTGGATAATTTCTGCGAACGCCTTGCGGTCGTCGTCATATCGAAGGGCCGCATAAGCGGTCTCGTTCGAGTCGAGGTCGAATTCGGGCTGTATCCCAAATGTCGAGGTCATAGAAGCCTGTGGATCGAGATCGATGCACAGTACGCGGTATCCTTGGATGGCCAGATAATGCGCCAGATGAACCGAGGTCGTCGTCTTACTGGATCCGCCCTTGAAATTCGCTGTCGCAATAACTTGAAGGCGCTCGCCTACCCGACGGTGCGGCAGAAGGCGTAATGCGTCTTCAGGCCGCTGTTCCGCTAGATAGTTCCGGAGTTCCCAGACTTGTTCAATGCTGTAGATACGCTTGTTGTTGTCAGTCCTGGTTGGCTGCGGCCCTTTGCCTTCTAGAGTCAAAGACCGAAGAGTGCTTTCCGGAATCCCCAGCAGCTTCACCAGATCCAGGGTCGAAAATGTACGCCCGAAGACTTTTTGCGACTCTGGTGGATACATCCGCGCACGCATGGAATTCAACTCTGCAGAGAGTTGGCGCGTATAATCCTCAATCTTCTTTGCCGTATCCGGCTTGAGAAGAATGTGTGCTGGATTGTCGCTTACTGCCATTCGGCTCTCCTGACGGCAAACACCTTGTTGGTGACCTATTTGCCGTCAGGAGTGAATGATGTCACTAGAAATTGCAAGGAATATTAGGTTAACGAGAGTTTAACGACGTTTTGGCCTAAATCGTCGCTTCGATAGTGCTACAACGCGATATTTGGCAATCGACCTGTCTGTGAAGTAAAATGATATGATAGACGACCCTGCAATTCTCTCTATATTACAATAGATTGCGGGGAATCCGCCATTGTTGTCGTCTAAAAGAATACCAGATTGATCTCTCGACAAATTTGCCAAAAAGACACTAGCTCGATCGCGGGTTCCACGTGCGAATTCCACAGATTGCAATTACCAAGGCGTTACTTGCTCCCTGCGATTGGTGACGAATCTGATTCTTTGGCAGGTGTTCAGCTGGATACAGTAGTGAGTCTCCCTAGCTTATCTACGGCAGTAACGTAGACATAACCGATCATCAAACGCTCTGCGGACGGATTCCTGCAGCTACTCACCATACACTGGATCGATGAGTACCCAGATATGAAATGAGAAGAGGAAAAGCAGCTGCCGGACGTGTCCCTCGCTGACGCATTCAGTTGGCCTTATCGGCTTCGCCCCCAATGCCCCGGGTAGACGCAAAGCATTCAAGCCTGTTTAAACCCTGCTTAAAAACGTTTATACCCGCGAAAGTGAAATTCAGATACGGGCGGCGCTTTCAAGGCTGGTTTGATACGGGCCACCCATACTCAAGATTCATTCTTGGTGCTGTGGCTAACAGATGTCAGGCTCACTGGAACGCGCGCGCCAGCCTAGCTTGGCCGCGTGATAAACCAGACCACCTCTTCTTCTGACATCGCCCATGTTGTTATTGAAATCGCCACAGCCAGTGCTGACGCCACAACGGCGACCACCCTGGAAAGGATCAAGATCCTTCCTACCAGCAACTCAATCTCTCGCGATGGTCGCTCCTACATCTTTCACGTCAAGGCGTTCAATGCCGACGGCGTCGACATCCGTGTCGATCTCGACTACGACATCTTGAAAAACGATGAGCCGGACCGGCTGTGTCTGTTTCAACTGGGTGGGCGCCGTCAAGGACATATTGTAAACAAGAAGCTTGCGGTTCATTTTCCTGAGCTTACTCTCACCAAAAAAGGCAGCGTCACTTGGCTGTTTTCCGTCGTGCTTGTGGAGGGGTCCGGCACTCGCAATGCAGACGCTTGCTAACGCCTCACCAGAGTCAGTTCCGATTGTGTCTAGTGCCAGGCTGTTGGCTGGGCACGAATACGGACGACGGGACCTGCCTGACTGTCATCCTTGCCGTGTCGACCTGCAAGTTCAATAGTTCCGTTCGTGGGTAAACCTTGACCAAACTGTCGGCCGCCACCGAAGATCCTGCAACCCTGACGGCGTGCAGCCACACGAAGGATATTGATGAGCTACTTGAAAGCCCGCTCGCGGAGAAGATGATCTTTCCTGCCGCAGGCAAGGTGCAGACGTTTGACCTTGTTTAAATGTCCTGTTCGCGAGCATACGCTCCTACAATCCGGCGCGGCTGGCATAATACGTTTCCTCTCCTTACCAGCCGTTTCAAGCGCTTTTATAATCGCGGCTCATCTTCCAGATGCCTCAATGTTTTGGGCCTTACGCTAAACACCAGAGACAGCGCTGCCGGAAAACTCGACCTAGAAAGGCCGTAGGCTTGTTGCTCATGGCAGAGCGCTTAAAGCAACTTATCAATTGATAAGTCCCCCTAGCTAGTCGTAAGGCGCACTTAAGGACGATATATGCAGCCTTACTCGCTACAGTGACCATGAAAGATGCTGAGACCCGAGTTGTTTTGACCACCATCCAGAATTTAAGTAGGGTCACGAGGCTAGCCCACCGCTCATTGTGGCTGAATTACTCAAGCATATTGCCAATAGGTGACGAGGCTGCGTTTTTTTGGGCACTCCTATAAGCTAATGAGCGCGGCCTGCCTTTCGAGCGAAACTTATCAGCTGATAAGCTTGGTCAGCGCGATCGGATGAGGCCGTATAATCTCAACACTCTCGCAAGTTCAAATGCGCAAAACTCTTCACTCCACTGTTTCCGTGGATCATGCACATGCGTTGTTCTGTTACTAAAGGTGCATCCATTCGCCCCTCCCCAGGATCCTACCAGGCTGTAACAGCTGGTCCGCATGTCCATCCTTGCCATCCTGAGGTAAGCTGCTCAACAATAACAACGAAGCTATCCGCAAGAAGATGTTGAAGCTCTTTCGCTTCATCCCAGTGCACGACCAGCCGAAATCGATTTCTTCCTGCTCCACAAAAATTGGCCGGATTAATCGGCAATCAGATTTTCAGCGTTTTCGTACGCATAGAATGGCGTCGCGCTCCGCGCACTGGTTTGCATTCCTGCTGTCTGTATCGCGGCATGCGTGGTCAAACGAAATTTCTTCTGACCCAAAAGGACCACGCCCTCCGGTGCTCTTAAGGCGTTTTGATCGCCATGATGTGGTCACTAACAACAAGGGAAAGTTCAGGTTAAAATGCTCATCAATTCCAGGAAACGATACCGGATTGCTTTGTCAGACGGCAACGCTTCCCGATCAGATATACTCGTCACCGGGAACGCAGACCGCTCTCCGGTCGTCAAACAGAAATTCGGAAATGTGCCGCATCACATTGGCCCGTTGGAGGTTCGTATGGAAGCCCAGTTGCCTCAGACCAACGGCATACTCTCTGAACGTGGGGTCCGGCGCAGCGGGATTAGGCATAAAAAAGAGTTCTTGGTAGCGGAAAACCGGCCGGTATCCGGCAAAGGACAGCCCGATTAGTTCCCGGGCTAACACTCTTGGTACATTATAGTTCTGGTCCCAGAGCATTCCGATGTTCCGGTTCATGAACTCCTGCCAGGCCCATGTGGGATAATCGATCCGAATGCCTTGGTTCAGGGCCTGCCATGCCCTGGCTTCTTCTTCGCACTGTCGCCAGATAGGGCCTTCCTTGGCTTCAAGCGCAATGTGGAATGTCTGATGGCCCGTCGCTGCGCCGATGATAAGGGCGTCATTCAGAATTGGTGTCCAGTCCTTTTCACTTAAAATACTCCCGACGCCTTGTACCGCCACGGGGTTTCTGGCTACCGGGCCATTTCCATCGCCCTGACCCTCGCCCCTTCCTCTCCTTCGCCGGTATTCTTCCTGCTGTGCAATCCAGACCGTTTGCTGGTCCTGGATCCCATTGGCAGCAGTAATCCCGAAATTGGCGATCAATTCCTTACAGGTTCGGATTCCAGTGCCTCCCAGAAGCGTCATGCCCAACTGGTTCCGTGCAGTCGCATCGTAAAGCCGGAAAGCAGCATCGATGTAATGGTCCATGTGATTGCGCTGGTTCCAACGTGCCCAGCGATTAACCCAGGCGTTGTCGGCTCGGTAGACGTCTACGACCGCATTGATGTCACGCCCGAATTGTTGCCTGGTAAGTGGCATAGTCTCATCCCTCAGATAAGTCTGGATTGCTGTTGACGTACAAATAAGCTTCGCAAGGAGACCTTGCCTATGACCGGCGACACAGCAAGCGCCAGGCCATTAGATTGGAAATCAGGAGAAGTGTTTCAGTCGGCCGAACACGCGACAGCTCCCCAGTTACGAGGCCGCAATAAAGCTGTTATATCCTGCCCTCAGCAACGTGGTTCAAGAATGGAAACGGCTCGTCAGAAAGTGACGTAACCAGGCCTCGAGTAAAAAATACCCGAACCGTCGCAAGCGTTACACTCAAGGACTACATCAAAAAAGACCCTTTACTTTGCTCAAAATTGTAGAATTAATAAATGCAAAACAAGAGGTACCAACCTATTCTTCTAAAACTAACTATCGGCGCTTCTTTTTACGAGACACCCGTCCCACAAGGAAATTCATGACCAATAAATCAGAGAACGACATCGTGCAGGACGCTGCATTCGTTGAACTTACATGCGAAATCGTTTCGTCCTATGTGTCCAATAATACGGTTGCCTCTCCGGAATTGGCAGACCTAATATCATCCGTTCACATGGCTCTGACTTCAGCAGCACAGAAGGCGCAGGAACCATTAGTAGAAGAACTGGTTCCCGCAGTACCGATCAAGAAATCCGTTACTGGCGACTACATCATCTGTCTGGAAGACGGCAAGAGGTTCAAATCTCTCAAGCGACATTTGCGTTCCCACTACGACCTTTCACCCGAAGATTATAGAGCCAAGTGGAACCTGCCGCTGGACTATCCGATGGTTGCCCCAAACTACGCTGCTACACGATCTGCTTTGGCCAAAAAAATGGGCCTAGGTCAAAGAAACGCAAGGAAAAACCGAAGCTAAGCCCCGCAACACCCTAGCTTCGCTACCCCGCGCCTATAATCTTCTTGTGACGGGGAGTAGTAAGGCTATACCTGAAGCATTTTGGCTGCGATTGACATCGATTGCGAAGAATAGATCTGACCGGATTTCAAAAAATAACCGGCCAGATCGGCTTGGTATCAGGTAATGCCCTCGATATCCTGACAGATCAGCAACTGCACGCCGAATATGCAATGTTCGCACCGAACTGTGCGGGGGAGGGCGCACGAGCTGGACAGAAAACGAGTCTCGGTCCGCATTGAGCTCAATTGGCCAGAAACTCGGCCCAAGAATAGCTTCCAAGACTAAGCTACGTGTCGTAGACGAATGAACTCCATGCAGATTCGGACCAATAAAATAGTTGTGTCGAGGATCTTGACCTCAATGCTACGAGATAGCAGCTCCTTGCGGAAAGAGAACAAAGGTGAGCATCAAGCCCTCTATTTCGTTGACCCAACAGCAGGATGCCTTTGCACGCTTCCCTGTTGAAGCCGGTAAATTTCAAGTCTGACATCAGTACTGCGACAGGGCCTGGAGTTTTTGCACTAGAAAACCGGCCTGGTGTCACCCAAAACACAGGCTCTCCGCGAGCTCATCGGATAGAGAATGAATGGTTCTGCTGTGTCTGCAGCAAAAAGGGGAAACCTTGTGGAAGCGATGATCGGAGTCATCGAAGATAAATATCTAGCTTCACGGCAGCGAAGTCCCTCACTAGTTTTCAAGTCCGGAGAGCATAACCTAACAATCTGGCGGATAACTTGCCGCAAACGCTAGGTCTTTTCGTTCTCGCGTGTTGGCAACGGGGCAAATTGACGTTCGGCAAAGATCTCCACGAAAAACGGTTCGACAATATTGGAAAGGGCGAGGGACTAGTGTTCAAAATTCGCAATATCAACATCGTCCGGTGCGGCTGATGCGGAAGTAATCATACAAACCGATTTTCGTACTGATCGATTTGGATCGCGGAACTCTTCCGAGGTTCGAAACAACACCGTCCATCAAAAATCGCCGCAGACAGACCAAACACCAGTTCCGATTGAGCTTTGGTAACTCACGGACATATTTACCCAACGCTAATTTCGTTGTGGGGTAAGGGTGGTACAACTGCCACCTCTTAAACCATGTTTTGCCGGGAATTTATTGAAATCGCTCCAAAATGAAAAAGCAGCGCGCTCTCACTCACAGGCGAATTCGTTGAGAGCACGCTGCAGTGACAATGCACTTGATCAACGGTGCCTAGAAATACTATCAGTTCTTAGCCAAAGAACACACTCCGGAATATTGACATTTTTACTTTACTAAAAGTTGTCTTTATTTTGATCACTCTTCGTATTAGTCGCTACGAGAGGCCTATTTTCTGAGACTTATCGAGGCTCGTTTCAGCCTTTCTGACGCTAAGTGTTTACCTAGAACATCAGTCTTAAATGGCGCAAATATGAGAAAATTGGCCTTTTCCATTTTTTAAACAACAAGATATCACAGTGCACCGCATACACGAGTTCACTTTTTCGCCTCAACCGTCAGTCGCTTGCTTGCCGCGAAGTTATTCGCAAAGCTAAAGTATTGCTAAAATCTTACTAGCGGTCGATGGGGCCGTGCATTCATTGCAACAAAAAGATCTGGCCGGACGTCAATCGACATCCGACCAGATCGATACGGTTCCACAATCTCACCCCAACAATCTGGCCGACCGTCGTCTGCTACGCCCGGCATCGCTGTAATAGCTGGACGCCTGGGCGAGGGACCTGTGCCGGGACTGCAGCATGGCCCAAGAGGCCCGAGCGTGCACATTTGGGCGTCTTGCGGAACAAAGGGTGGTCGCTTGAATTGTTGACCTCCTTATGGAAGTGCCAGAAATTGCACTTTCTCTGGAGGATTTGTGCACTGGACTTCGAAGATATTTCAGTGTGGAGCCTGTCCTTTTCGGACCTTGAGTTTGTTCACGGCTACCGGCATCAGACGCGGATTGGCGTTGCGGCTCAGCTGTTGTTTTTTCGGTGCCATGGCTATTTCCCGTCCTCGCTGGATGAGATTGCGCAGGATGCAATCGACTATGTTTGCGATCAAACCGGAGAACCGGTGGTGCTTGCAGGTACTTACAAGCTGGCCGGCGACATCGCCCGCCGCCACCGTTTACAAATTCTTCGTTTCCTTGGCTTTCGGCGCGCCGTTGAAGAGGATAGGACGGCACTTTGTGAGCACCTGTCGGAGATCGCCGGATCAGTTGGCGCCAATTCGGCCGAGCTTGCAGAAAAGGGCTACGCATGGGCTCTGCAAAACAAAGTTTTCATCCCCTCCCGAGCAATCATGGAGCGTTTGACGCGCTCCGCGCTGCACGCATTTTCCGAACGATTGCTCGATGAGATTTGTGGTCGTATGCCAGTGGAAACACGCCTTGCACTAGAGGCGAGCCTGTCCGACCCGCGCGGGCAGCATGGATTTCTGCGGTTGAAGGAGGATGTCGGCGCCGCCACGCTGGACAATGTACTCGATGCCGCCAGCCGGCTTGAATTCGTGCAGTCTCTGGTTTTGCCATTTGAAGTCGTAGCCTCGATCCATCCGTCCTGGATCAAAATGCTGATGCGCCGCGTCGAAGGCGAGACCGCCGCGGAAATGCGCCGGCACGGCGAGACGAAACGGCTTGGTCTGTTGGCCATATATATAATGTCGCGCCGTGCGCAGTTGCTGGACGGGCTGGTGGACCTGCTGATCGAGGTGGTGCACCGGATCGGCACAAAGTCCCGGCGGAAGGTGATCAACCGGATTGCAACCGACATTGAGAAGGTGCATGGCGAGGAGCGCCTTCTGGTGAACATCGCCACAGCGGCAATGGAGACGCCGGACGGCAAAGTGGCCGAAGTCATTTTTCCAGTTGCGGGTGCCGCCCGTCTGAAGGCGATCATCGAGGAACACCGCGCGAAGGGAACGTTGGACACTCGTATCCAGACGGTGATGCGGGGATCTTATGCCAATCACTACCGGCGCATGTTGCCGCCACTCTTGTCCGTACTGGAGTTCCGGTCCAACAACGAGACCTGGCGGCCGATCCTTGATGCGCTGTCTCTGGTCAGTCGTCTGAATGAAGACGGTCGCCGGTTTGCCCCGGTCGCATTCGCGCCGGAAGGATCGATCCCGGCCAAATGGCGGAAAACCGTGATTGACGAGCGCGGCCGCTTGAATGTCATCTCTTATGAGCTCTGTGTCCTGACCCAGTTGCGGGAGCGGATCCGCGCCAAGGAAATCTGGATTGCCGGGTCGGACCGATACCGCAACCCGGATGAGGATCTTCCTGGTGATTTTGCGGAGCAGCGCGATGTCTATTATTCCGGTCTGAACCTGACCCAGGATGCCGGCAACTTTGTCCGGTCGGTGCGGGCACAGTTGGAACAGGAACTTCTTCTGTTGAATGCGACACTGCCTGCGAATGACAAGGTCCGGCTACGCTGGCATGGGAAGAACAGGATCTGTGTTACGCCTTTTGATCCGCAGCCGGAACCGAAGGGACTTGTCGCTTTGAAATCGGAGATCAACCGCCGCTGGCCGATGACAGGGCTTCTCGACACTTTGAAGGAAACGGCCCTTGAGACCGGCTTTCTCGATGCATTCGAAACCTCGGCCAGCCGGGAAGCTCTGCCGCGAGCTGTTCGTGATCGACGCTTGTTGCTGTGTCTCTATGGTCTCGGCACGAATGCGGGCTTTAAACGCATTGCGGCCGGTGTTCCGGACATATCATACGACGAACTGAAGCATGTCAGCCGCCGCTATCTCGATGGGCCCTCCCTGCGGGAAGCTTGTGCCAGGGTTGCCAACGCCACGCTCGCGGTGCGCAATCCTCTGATCTGGGGCGAAGCCGGAACAGCCTGCGCATCGGATTCCACCAAGTTCGGCGCTTGGGACCGGAACCTGATGAGCGAGTGGCATGCCCGTTATGGCGGTCGTGGAGTGATGATCTACTGGCATGTGGAACGGGAATCGACCTGTGTCTATTCCCGCCTGAAGCGTTGTTCCTCGTCCGAGGTTGCCTCGATGATCGAAGGGGTTTTGCGGCATTGCACGGACATGGAGATCCAGCGTCATTATGTGGACAGCCACGGCCAGAGCGTCGTGGGCTTTGCCTTCTGTCATCTGCTCGGGTTTGACCTGGCTCCGCGGTTGAAAGCGATCGCGCGCCAGAAACTGGCAATACCTTTTGCGGACATGCGCGGCAAGCTGCCCAATCTCCTGCCGATTTTATCGAAACCGATCGATTGGGACGAGATCGAGCGTCAGTATGATGAAATGGTCAAGTATGCGGCAGCCATGCAGACCGGCACGGCCGATCCTGAAGCGATTTTGCGCCGGTTCGCCCGTTCGGATGTGATGCACCCGACCTATAAGGCTCTGGCGGAGCTCGGCCGTGCGATCAAGACGATTTTCCTGTGCCGCTATCTCCGCTCGGAAGCCTTCCGCCGGGAAATCCATGACGGCCTGAACGTGGTTGAGAACTGGAACAGCACCAACAGCTTTGTGTTCTTCGGCAAGGGCGGCGAGATCGCCAGCAACCGGATTGCCGATCAGGAGCTTTCCGCCCATGCTCTGCACCTTCTCTAGGCGTCAATGGTGTATGTGAACACGCGCATGATGCAGAGTGTTCTGACGGGGCCGGCATGGTTGGCCCGGCTTTCTGCGGACGGCGATTGTCGCCTGTCGCCAACCATCCATTCCCACATCAACCCTTATGGCCGCTTCGACATCGATCTGGATAAACGGATCGACTTTGAACTCATGGCTGCTTAATCGGAGACGGAAATGCCAACGTCAAAGAAGCCTCGCAAACAACGCTCAACCGTTCGAACGGCGTCGGATCTGTCAGTGTTTCCGGATCCGAGATCTCTCCGGCCGTCTTCCGCCGAATACAAGAGCGCGGTCAACGATGAGACGCTTTGGCAGGCACAGGAGCTTGTCTATGATTCCTGGGAAACGCCAGACGGCCGCAGCCGATTTGCTCTGGCCCGGCAGGCACTGAAACTATCGGTGTTTTGCGCCGATGCGTGGCTCACCCTTGCAGAACGGCCTTCTTTGTCCAACAGCGAACGGCGGCAGATGATTGAACGAGCTGTAGCCGCGGGAGAACTCGCATTGGGAGAAGGCGGACTAAAGGAAAACGAAGGACATTTCTGGGGCGTCCTGGAAACCCGGCCATACATGCGAGCCCGCGGAGAACTTGGAGAAGTTCTCTGGGATGCTGGAGAAAAAGAGTCAGCGATCCAGAACTATAGGGAAATGCTTATTCTGAACCCCGGCGACAACCAGGGTATTCGCTACATTCTGGTGGCGAAGCTCCTCGAAATGGGCAAGATGGACATGCTGAAATCGCTCATGGAACAGTGCGCCGACGAGTATTCGCCGGAAATTCAGTATACGCGGGCGTTGATCGCCTATTTTGAAGAGGCGGAAAATGCGGAAGATATCGCCGGGCTCGCCTTTGAAACCAACCGCCATGTTCCGGGCATGCTCTCCGGCCGCGTGCCAACAGTTCCCGTCGGTGACTATGTGACCTTGGGTGGCAAGGACCAGGCATCGAGCTATGTTGATGCCAATGGCACAGCGTGGAGACAAATTCCCGGCGCCATTGAATGGCTGGATGAAATCACATCCTCAGTTGAGGTCTCTTGACGTCATTTTGGGTATACCCACAGCGCCAAGCCTCATGAACACGCAATCTGTCATCAGAGATGTTCATTATGGGTCTGTTTCGTGTTAATAAACAAAAATAGATTCGGGCACACCCAAAATGAACACTTCTCAATCCAAAATCGGATATGCGCGCACATCGACGACTGACCAGAACCTTGATGCGCAGATGACAGCGCTGAAGGCCGCCGGATGCGGCATGGTGAGGGCGGAACAAAAGAGCGGTGCCAGTCTTGATGGCCGGCCGGAGCTGAAAACCATTCTTGACTTCATCCACCCCGGCGAAACCCTTGTGGTGACGCGGATCGATCGGTTGGCCCGGTCTTTGAGTGACTTGCAGACCATCGTTGCTCGTTTGAAGGAAAAAGGGGCCCATCTGGCTGCGACCGAGCAACCGGTGGACACGTCAACAGCTGCTGGCAAAGCTTTCTTCGACATGTTGGGCGTGTTCGCGGAATTCGAAACCAACTTGCGCCGCGAACGCCAGGCCGAAGGAATTGCAGCTGCGAAACAGCGTGGTGTGTACCGGGGGCGGCCACCCAGAATCAGCATGGCGGAAATACGCGAAAAGCTGTCTGCAGGCTTGTCACCGACCGAGATCGCCCGTGAGTTGGGTGTTTCCCGAGGCACGGTCTACAAGGCAAAGAAAGATTTGAAGGATCCGGCATGAGTGGGAACGTTCAGCCTCAGAAAAAGCGACTGAAGAATCTTACGCCTGGGATTTGCGCAAAGCTGCAAGACGAGATGCGGACTGCCTGCCGGGAAATTGCGGAAAAGCACGGCTTGTGCTTCGCAGACGATGATCTCCACGATGTCAATCTTCGCGTTGGCCTTTCCTACACAATCCGTCTCGGTCTTCCCATGGAAGACGGTTCGCTGTTTGAGCCCGACAGGGAAATGTTCGAAATCCTCGCACCTCAGTATGGATTGGACCCGTCAGACTTTGGCAAAGAGTTCGATGATCGCGGTGAACGGTTCCGCGTCACTGGACTCGAACCGAGACGGCCGAAATATCCGGTCAATGCCGAGCGCCTCTCGGACCGGCGAAAGTATAAATTCTCATCCGACATCATCGGCATGCTGCTGGCTAAATCACGCGAAAGAAATTGATCCCTGTTTGTTCCTCAAGACGCCCAAATGTGCACACTCGGGCCCCTTGGGCCTTCTTGACGATGGCGTTGACGGATTGCGCTGTGCTAGCTCACGGACATTCTTACCCCGCGCTATTTTTTTGTGGGGTATCACGCTATTGACGGCGAACGATTGGCATGATGCTAGAAACCAACCTCGGCTGGCGGCAGTAGAAAAAAGAGATCAGAAAACTCAAAATATATACCTCTTTTTCTTTCCAACAACCACACGTCGCTTGTGCTCCTCTACGGAATATGAGCATCTCTTATTCATTATTTTTAGGATACTTAACTACACTGGCCGGTAGACTTATTTATTGAGAAAAATTGATCCGGACAGTTCTGCTACATGATCTGTCCGAGTCTTTATTTGATACTTCTTCCCTTGGATCTCACCCCAACAATCTGGCCGACCGTCGTCTGCTGCGCCCGGCATCGCTGTAATAGCTGGACGCCTGGGCGAGGGACCTGTGCCGGGACTGCAGCATGGCATCCTGGATCGGAATGTCCCTGTTGGCCGCTTCCGTCAGAAAGCCGGAGCGCAAGCCATGCGCGGAAAAGTCCTGCGGGTCCAGTCCGGCAAGTGCACAGCGTTTCTTGACGATGGCATTCACCGATTGCGGGGTGAGGGCGCGGGTTTTCAGGTTGCCCCACTGATCGATCGCGCGGAAGACGGCCCCGTCCTGAATCCGGGCCGCTTCCAGCCAGGCCTTCAGCGCATCGACACTGCGTCCGATCAGAAGAACCGAA
>NZ_AXCE01000022.1:0-38875 GCF_000475395.1 Labrenzia sp. C1B70 | reverse complement strand
GGGCCGCAGACGGCGCTTACGTACCTCTTCTCGCAAACACATAGTGGTATGCAGCTGCGTTTCCAGCCCGAGCACACCGCATGATGTGACTTCTACGGGCAGTTCAGTGCGGCATATTGTCAGCAAAACGGCCTTCAAAAAAGCACGTAGCCACCAGCCCCGTCATTAAGCATAAAGGACATGGTCAGGTCATTGCCGAACCGGTTTCTTGCCAGGACGGCCGTGCCCTGGGCGCCATTCGTGCAATGGACCGAAGCCGCTTCGATAACGGACCTCTATCCCGCCGCTGTGGCGGACATGTAGCTCGGGAATGTCAGCCTCTGGTTGCTGTACGGCAACCGCCGTTCCCGGTTCACGCAAATACCGGCCGGCAACCCAGCCAGAAGTTTGACCATTGGTGGTTTCCACATGGCACCAGCGGCTGTTGCCACTTCCTTGGCATCCCAGGTTCCGAAAGCGAAAGCCGTTGGGAGCCGTGGCTACGATTGGATTCCGGCCCCCCGGACCGCTGCGTACATTCAGGTGATCGTTTGCAGGAACGCCGGTGACTTCCCAGTAGTCTGGTCCCATCTAGGCCTCGGCATGCAGCGTGCTTAGAAACGACAAAGCTGGAACGCACAATATGGAGGCTAACAAGAACTTCCACATAGAAAATGTACGCGGCTGGCTTGAGAAATGAGTATTCGACATCGTTTCCTCCATCAATCAAAAAACGCAACGGCAAGGAAATTGAAGATGCTGGATATTATGTATATTCACTTGCAAATGTCACGCAGATGAAACTGCTTGAACGGTTCGCCGGATTGAGGAACAAGAAAGAATTTTTAGAGTTTTGCTAGGATTCTGAAAAATTGTAGTTAGAAACTGCAAATTTCAGAATCCGATATTAGCACGCAAAGCGGCTTCTTAATCAATGACCACTCAGGGGCTCGCATACTCAGGCGAAGTCGGTAAAAGAGCTAGCGCGTCGAATGATACTGATTAAGAAGCATAGCGCTTATCAGTTGCATTCATTGATGCGGATGTTCGAGTGATTGTCCAACTTGAAGAAAAACATAGTTTATCAGCTATATCCTCAGTTAGGCAGCAGTTGACTTGACTTCAGTTCGGAATTGTACGCCGAGTTCATTTCCGTTGCGACGAACTACCACCCCACGCAACGTCTTCTGGTCATCTAGTTCCAATACGACGCGATCAGGTACACTCGAAGCGCGTTCGACAACAACTCGAGCACCAGAGTCCGAGATATCTCTCAGCGAGCCGCGGATCTTCGAACCGTCAACACCATCAATCAAACAGTCTTTGTAGACACGTTTGCGGGTATCACGACGGCGGTTTTCCATTCCGACGACCCATTTGTCCAAGCTGTCACACACAGAGGGGGCGTGTCGCAAAGTTTGTCGTGTTTACCACGCCTTGAGATTTGGCTGTTGAAAGGGCGCTCCAGAAGTTGGAGTTCCGCGTCATGATTCTCAGTGCCATCGTTGAAAAACTGAAACGCCAATCGAAGGATGACTTCAAAGGCAGACAGTTTGAGGCCTGGCTGATTATCCAGGCAGTGTCCTGGTACCTTCGTTATCCGCTGAGCTATCGGGACTTGGAAGAAATGTTCTTGGAACGCGGCTTTGAGGTGGACCACAGCACCATCAACAGGTGGGTTTTGGCGTATGCGCCGCTGATCGAAAAGCGGCTACGCCGGTTCCGCAAACCACATTGTGGCTCGGTCCGCATCGATGAGACCTATGTGCGTATCAAGGGTCAATGGCGCTATCTGTATCGGGCCATCGACAAGCATGGAAATCCGGTCGATTTCCTGCTCACGGCGAAGCGCAATCTGAATGCGGCCAAGCGGTTCTTTCGAAAAATGTTGCGGGGTGCCCCGCTGCTGTCACCGGGCAAAATCGGCACCGATGGTGCGGGCACTTTTCCTCCGGCCATCGGGGACGCGGTTGACGGCGGCTTGCTTACTTCGGATCCGGTGCACTATGTAACCAAGCATTTGCAACAGGGTATAGAGAGCGATCATTTCAGGGTGAAGAAGAACATGCCGAAGGTCGGCGGGTTCCGCTCGTTCAACTCAGCCAGAAAATCCATCGCCGGATTTGAAGCCATGCTGTGGCTCAGAAAGGGCTTCGACTTTACCGGTCAATGGAGTGTCCGCGAACAAAACGATCTACTGGCGGTGCTCTTCGGAATTGAAAAAGTTAACGAAGCCTGAAAGTCGCTCCCAAAACGGGAGAAATCTGCCCGCCGGCGAAAGTTGCGACAAGCCCTTTGCGGCGGACCTCCGTGTATTTCTCACGCAACGGCTGCTATCAGGAGCATGCTGAATCAGTCAACGACTGAACAGCCGGCGCAGAGAAGCCGGTGCTTTATTGCTGTTTTGGTTGGTGCCGAGCACGTGTTGCTAGGCACGTCGCCGCAAATTATTGCGACAGAACCCATGGCAAACCCCTTTGTGTGTCGAAGGGATCGCGGTGAGACATATCACTCAGTCTGACCGCTCAATTTATTTACCTTTTGTCGTGGTACAGCGCAATTTCGTCTGTTGAACGCCGCTCGTTCAATTGTTGATTTAGTGGGGATAAGAGGAAAAAAATAAATATCATTTACATTATAGCTAAAAAAAAGATATTTGTTGGAGATGCCCACGTGGCTTATGCCAAAATAGAAAGGCTCATTGATGAAATTGATGGCGGTGCGTTCAAAAGGGCTCGCAGTTGCGGACGGAGATGAAGCCGTCCTGCTGGGGAGTGAGTTCGGTGACATGGTAGATGTTGTTTGCAATTGGGAGATGGTTGCGCCGCGTCTGCGCAGTGCGATTGCTTCGACCAAAAGCACGCGTCTTTCGCTTGACGCACTTGACCTCGCACCACCAATTTCCCGTTTCCGCCGCGATGTGCTTTGTACCGGATGGAACTATTGGGACCACTTTGAGGAAGGTCGAGATCTCCGCCCCGAAATAGATCGACCCGAAGCGCCCACCTTCTTCACAAAGTCGCCAGATTCAATCATCGGTCCATATGATCCGATCGCTTATGATCCGCGCGTTTCTTCAAAATGGGATTATGAAGCTGAGTTGGTCCTCGTTATCGGCCGCACTGGACGTAACATTCCAACTACCAAGGCCTTCGAGCACGTCTTCGGTTACTGTCTCGGCAACGATACTTCGGCTCGCGACCTGCAATTCCGTCATGGGACACAGTGGACCAAGGGGAAGGGCATCGACAACACTACACCGCTGGGGCCGACGATCATCACGGCCGATGAACTCGATTTGGATAATCTTCGCCTCGAGTGTGTCGTCAACGATGAATTGCGACAAAGTGCATCCATCAAGCAGATGGCATTCGCGATCCCCGAAATCATTGCAGAGCTCTCGTTCGGCATGACTTTGCATGCCGGCGATGTGGTTTTCACCGGCACACCTGCCGGCGTAGGCCAGTCGCGAAAGCCTCCTGTCTTCCTGCGCGACGGCGATCTCGTTGTCGTCCGTGGATCAGGGCTGGGCGAACTTCGCAACAGGGTCACCAAAACCGACCTCTACGGCGATACCGACCTTCAGATTATTTCCCAGTGACGCGGGATATTGGGGGACAGATCCTGACACCCATCCGGCGGTCCACCGGGTGGGCCACCGCTGAAGACGTGAGCCTCGATCGAGGTTCATCCCACGGGAGGTTCGTCGCGCCGACGTTCACTGACCGCATAGAGTGTCGCGGCAAAGACTATCGCTCCACCCAGCCATATCCAGGAATCAGGCACCTCGCCAAAGGCCAGATAGCCGAAAAGCGCCGCAAATAGCAGGCGTGTAAAGTTCACCGGCTGTATGGCGGAGGCATCCGCAACCGTCAACGCCCGGGCAATGCACAGTTGACCAATCGTGGCCACCGCACCGATCGCCGCCATCCATACCAGCGCTTCACAGGAAGGCGTCTTCCACACCCAAAGCGTGAACGGGAACGCAAAGATTGTCACCAGCAGGGTCTGGTAAAACACTATGGTGCCCGCCGTTTCAGTTCTTGAAAGCACCTTGGTGAGCAGCATCACCATCGCATTGAAGAAAGCGCCGACAAGAACAAGCAGTGCAACCGGCGAGACCGCACTAATGCCTGGCCGCAGGATCAGCAATGTTCCCAGAAAGCCGACGATCACAGCGACCCACCGGCCCAAACCGATACGTTCCTTGAGGAAGATCCCGGCGCCGATTGTGATGAAGATCGGCGCAGTAAACTGCAGCGCGGCAACGTCTGCCACAGGGATTTCGCTTAGCGCCGTATAAACGCAGGTCAGAATAATAAGCGTTCCGATGGCCCTGATGAAATAGTGGGGCCACATGCGCGTCCGCACACTGGAGATGCCCACATGCACAAGCCAGGGCGCCATGAACATCATGCCGAACAGAAACCGGAAAAAGACCATCTGGATGATTGGCATGTCCTGAGCGACATGCCGGGCGATCGTCTGCATGGCGACCACACAGGCGCCACCGGCCAGCAACCACGCCGCGCCGACCAGCGAACGGGATGTTTTTGCCCGGAACATCAGGTGATAAGCCCGGTGCGGCAACACCTGGTCAAAATTCGGAGGCGGAGCTGGCAGCGCGCGGATGCCGTAGGAGCCGCCGAACAGGTTGAGTGTTGAAGCTGCGGTAAGATACCGGTTTCTCTCGCGGCGCCGCAGCCGCAGACACTATCGTTGTTCATCGCTCGTTGGTCCCTTCTACGAACGACCGCCAGCACGATCACTCCCTGCCCGGATCGGCCGCATAAAGCAGCAGTGCCGGTTGTTAACAGAAATACATTGCTCAACTGAGTGCCTGCCGCGCCCGGAGAGGTCTTGTCAGCCCGGCCATGTCCTCATGGCCGAGCTGACTGCGCACGGGGGTTATGAACCCGGCTGATGCGCGGTCTTGGGTTTTCTGATCGCTCGCCAGAACGAGAAGAGGAACATGGCAGCGGTCAACGCGATGATGGTTGCACTAATCGGACGTTCGATAAATGTCGAGAAGTCGCCTTGCGATATAGCCATCGCGCGCCGAAAGTGCTCCTCCATCAGCGGCCCGAGAACAAATCCGAGCAACAGCGGCGGGGTAGGCAACCCTGACCAGCGCGCCAGAGTGCCGATGGCGCCAAATGCAGCCACGACCCACAGATTGAAGTCATTCCTGCTGACACTGAAGATTGCCACGCACATCAACACCAGAATGATGGGGTAGAGCATGTGGTAGGGTACGGTCAGCAGTCGCACCCAGACGCCGATCAATGGAATGTTGAGAACCAGCAGCATCGCGTTGCCGATCCAGAAACTCATCACCAGTCCCCAGAACAGGTCAGGCTGCTCATTCATCAGGTTCGGGCCAGGTGTAATGCCGTGCATGACAAGCGCACCAATCATCAACGCCATTGTCGGGCTTCCGGGAATGCCGAGTGTCATGGTTGGGATGAAAGCTGTCTGGTCGGCGGCATTGTTAGCAGCTTCGGAAGCCGCAACGCCCTGAACTTCACCGGTTCCCATCAGTTCCGGCTTTTTCGACATCCTCTTTTCCAAAGCGTAGGACAGGAAGGAGGCGATCGTCGGCCCCGTGCCGGGGAGCGTCCCGATGAATGAACCGACACCCGAAGCCCGCAGGACCGGCTTGACGATCTTTTTCAGATCGTCGCGCGTCGGCAACATGGACCGGAGTGTGATCTTGAAGCGTGACGAGGTCGAAACTGAGCGTCCGGCACTTGCGATGATTTCGGTCAGGCCAAACAGGCCCATCACCAGCGCGACCATGCTGATACCGTCATCCAGATCCAGCAAGCCCATCGTGAAGCGAGGCGAGGCCGTGTAAATATCAAGGCCGACGATGCCGAAGAAAATTCCGATCAGGGTCATCGCCAGGCTCTTTGCCACCGAGCCGCCAGAAATGGTCGAAGCTGCGACCAACCCGAGAAGCATCAGGGAGAAATATTCAGCCGAACCAAACTTCAACGCGTAGACGACGATGATGGGGGAGAACAGCATCATCACGAGTATGCCGATGGTGCTTCCCAGAAACGATGAGATCATGGCGGTAAACAGCGCGACGCCGGCCCGCCCTTTCTTCGCCATCGGATAGCCGTCGATGGCGGTCACCGCTCCTGCCGAGGTGCCCGGCACATTAACGAGAATGGCCGCCGTGGACCCGCCGTAAGCGGTTCCGTACCAGACGCCGGCGAGCAGGATCAGCGCGGACGTAGGGTTCATGTAGAATGTGATCGGCAGGATTAGCGAGATTGCAGTCAACGGACCAATGCCCGGCAAGACACCGACAATGGTGCCAAGTAGCACGCCGATAAAGACAAATCCCAGATTTGCGAGGAGGAATGCTTCCTCTATGCCGAGAAGCATTCCGCTCAGGTTTTGCTGAAAAAATTCCATCACAACGGCCAATTTACGATTGGAAGGTGCAGGCCCAGCCCTGCGCGGAAGATCAGGTAGACCGCAATGCAGAGTCCGATAGACAGGAGCAGGGAGAGTTTAAGTCTGCTTTTGCTGCTGGCCACGCCAGACAGAAACACCTGAAGGAAGATCGCCGGCACAAATCCGAAATTCTGCACCACCAGAGAGAAGACGATGATCGAGCCAAGAATTATGAAGCAGGGGAAAAGTGGTAGTGCAGGCAGCGTTCCGGATCTTGAAAAACCTGGCACGCAAATGGCGGCTCCGCATATGGCGATCAGGATGCCGACGCCAAACGGAAAAGTGCCTGGCCCCATATCGTCCAGACTGCCTAGCCGGAGACTACTGGCGGCGTAGACCGAGATGAAGACCCCGATCAACAGCACAACCAGCCCGCTGATTATGTCCTTGTAGTCTCTTGCAGTGTCCATTTCCCCTCCCTGTAGGTTCGCAGAATTGTCTTGCAGCACGTGGACGGACCCCGGACCCGATAGGTCCCGACCCGAATTGGCTGGTCTCCAGACCGGCTCTGTGCGCGCGTGTGAAAGTTGCGCCCGTCCCGGTCTCGACAGGTAAGACCTGCCGGCTGCCTTATTGGGAAACCACCGGATCGCAATTGACCGCAGCCTTTTGGACCCGACCTGGTAACGCGTCTAATCCCTTGCAATGCTAGTACTATTGACCTCGATGTCATCCTATCGGCGGCCATGATGGAAGGCAATTAAAATATTTATATATTGGTCATTTTTGGAAAAAAGTTTACAATGAAGGCAATCGTTACATGATTTGCGAAAGCCTGGATCAGGCAAAATCACAAACTTTCAGAGGACTATCATGCGCATTGCGATTGTTGGAGCTGGTGCCATCGGCGGGGTTCTTGCCGGCTATCTTTTGTCGCGGGACGAACATGAGGTTTCGCTTATGGTGCGGGGGGCTCACCTTGAAGCCATTCGGCAAAACGGACTTACGGTACATTCACGGGGTGAAATTCTCCATTCGCGACCGCCGGCCAGCGACAATCTCGCCGATCTGGGCAAGCAAGATCTGTTGATCTGCACAGTCAAGGCCCATGGCCTGGCAGCGGTGGCCGAGCAGATCGGCCCAATGCGCGACACCAACACCCCGATTGTATTCATTCAGAATGGAGTGCCGTGGTGGTTTTTCTACGGACTTGATGGCCAGCGCGGCGATGTCTTCGATGTGACAGATCCCGGCGGAACGATATGGCACAACATAGGGCCGGAAAACGCCATCGGTGCGACGGCGCATCTCCCCTCCGAAATAACCAGTCCTGGCGTGGTGACGCATCGCGATGGACCTATAAAGCTTCGCCTTGGCGCACCTTGGCAAGGGCAGCACCGCGAAGCCCTCGCCGAGATTTGCAACGCCATGATATCGGCGGGAATTGACGCAGCGGAAACAGACATCCGCCGCAGCGTCTGGGAAAAACTGCGCATGAACACCGGACGTGGATCGCTGGCAGTGCTCACTGGTGCCACAATTGGACAATTGACGGCTGATCCCGAAGTGCGAAAGCTCTCCGAGAAAATCATCGACGAGGTCGTCGCCGTCGCCGGAGCGTGGGGAACCGACATTGCCTCCGGCGACACACCGGTTCCCGCAGGCACTTTTGGGCACAAGTCCTCCATTCTCCAGGATTTTGAGGCGGGACGCAGTATCGAAATCGATTCAATCGTCGCCAGCGTTGTAGAACTAGCGCGCCGCAAGAACATTCCGGTTCCGATGACGGAAGCGATGCTGGCACTGATGCGGCTGAAGATCGAGCTTCGCGACAAGGGCTGAGAAAGCCGATCTGAAAGCTTTTTCCGCGTCTTGTCAGACCAACGCCGGATCCGCGGTAAACATCTCTCCCTTCAAGTGAAAAGCCCGGGCTGAAATTTGATTCAGTCCGGGCTTCTGTTTTGGTCCCGTGACTCGGGGCAGTTGTTCAAGCACCCGCCCGGGCCACAGGGAACTTCACATCACTTCGAATTCTTTTCCATCTCAATGACGCTGATCCATTTCTCGTCTTCGCTGATCAGGAACTCGCGAAAACCCTCGGCATTGAGACCAGGAACTTCCGAACCGATACCGGCCAACTTTTCCTGGGGTTCCTTCTGCGCCATCGCGGCTTGGATCTTCTCATCGAGGAAGGAGATGATTTCGTCTGGAGTGCCCTTGGGTGCAAATACCCCCACAAAGTTGGTGCCCTCGACTCCGGGCACACCAGCTTCCGCCAGCGTAGGCACATCCGGCAGCAGCTGGCTTCTCTTGGCAACCGGAGCGGCCAGAACCTTGAGCTTGCCGCTCCGGATATGCGGCAGGGCCGCGGCAACCTGCATGAAACCAGCGTCGATCTGCTCACCGACCAAAGCTGTTACCGCGGGGGCGTTGCCCTTGAAAACAATCTCGTTCCATTCGATGTCGGCCTTGCTTGCGAACAGCAGACCGAGGAAATGATTGCTGCTTACAGGGCTGCTTACGCCGACAGTGACCTCGCCCGGATGGGCCTTCGCGTACTCGATGAATTCCTCGACGGTGTCTGCGGGGAACGACGACCGCACGAGCATGAGGTTGGTTCCAAACGAGACATTGCTGACGACCTCGAACGAAGTTTGCCATTGGTAGGGCGCGTCTTCCCGGGTCAGCGGGCCAAAGGTGATGGGGCCGCCGGAGGCTATAAAGAGGGTGTATCCGTCCGGCTCGGATCTGGCCACGTAATTACCGGCGATCATTCCGCCACCACCGGGCCGGTTTTCAACAACCACCGGCTGACCGAGAGAGTCGCCCAGGGCGCTCTGCAGGATGCGTGCGGTGACATCCACATTGCCGCCTGCGGAATAAGGCACGATCAGGGTGATGGGCTGGCTGGGATAATCATCCGCGGCGGCGGCCGGAGTCGCAAAGCTTGCGGCTGCAAGCAGCATGCCTCCGATGAGGTTTGAAATTTGCATATGTTCCTCCCTATGGTGTGGCTGGTCTTATCAAAGCACAGCCCGTCCTTTCTCAGATCAGGCCGGCGTATGAACCTCCGTCGAGCTGGATGTTCTGACCGGACATGAAGCCGGCCTGCGCACTGCAAACAAATGCACACGTGTCCCCGAACTCTGACGGACGACCGAAGCGCTTGGCAGCGATCGTATCGGAAATCTTCTTGCGTGCTTCCTCGTAAGAGACGCCTTCGGCATCCATGATCTTGCGGGTCATGAACTCCTGACGCCCCGTTTCGAACCGTTCCGGAAGAAGATTGTTGATGGTGACATTGTCGATGACATAAATCTGCGACAGTGCCTTGCAGGCTGCCGTCAGCCCGGTTCGCGCTGCCGTGGAAAGGGTCTGGTGCGCGCGCGGCGATTTCACCACAGCTGAGGTGATGTTGACGATCCTGCCGAACTTCCGTTCGCGCATGCCGGGCGCTACACGCTTGATCATATCAAGTGCCGCGAACATGTTTGAGTTCAACGCTTGGGTCCAGTCGTCCTGAGACCACTTGAGAAAGTCTCCCGGAGTAGGACCAGCGTTGTTGTTGATCAGGATATCTGCGTCCGGGCAGGCAGCGAGAAGCTTTTCACGCCCTTCCGCAGTGTTTATGTCGGCCTGAACGCCCTGCACTTTCGCGCCTGTTTCAGCTCCGATGTCTTTCACGGCCTGACTCAGGGCCACTGGGTCGCGGCCATTGATCGTCACGTCGCATCCGGCTTGAGCGAGCGAAACCGCGCAGGCCCGGCCCAGACCCTTGGAAGACGCACATACTAACGCCTTGCGGTTGGAGATGCCTAAATCCATGTCTTGTCCAATATGTGCTGAGATCGAGATCAGTAGTTTGCGAGGATGTAGTCTGTCGCCTCCGACCGCGTTCCGATCCAGACGTCATCGGATGCCTTGGCGAGCTGCAGCATTTTCACGAAGACGGACATGCCTAGCGGCCGCGCAAAGACATGGGAATGAATTGTTGGGTCGATACGCGCGGCGCCCTTTTCGTAGGTGCGAACATAGTCGAGCCAATCCTCCAGATTCTCGAGCAGCACCCGGGGCGGATTCCCGTGCTTCATGTGCACTGGCAGGTCGTTAATCTCCATGTTGTTGCCGAAGGCAAGCACGGTGCCGGCTGGAAATTCCACCTTGTAGGGCAGATCGTCGTTCAGACTGTCGCCATGCCAAAGCAGACCTTCTTCAGCCAGAAGCCGTCCGGTCCTCTCGCTCGGAGTACTGCGCGGGCTTATCCAGCCGGTTGGCTTCACACCTGTCACCTGGGCAATGGTATCAACTGTGCGGCGGATGTTTGCGCGTTCTTCGTCCTCGTCCAGATAGACCGGGATGATGTCCATCGCATAGGAATGCGCGACGATGTCGTGACCGAATTCGGAGATTTTTCTAACGATCTCGGGGTGACGCTCGGCCATGATGCCGTTTACCATCATGGTAACCTTGACATCAAACTGGTCGAGAATGTCGAGAACCCGGAATATTCCGCGGCGGGGCCCGTAGTCGGCGAATCCAATGGCGTTAAGATCGGGGAAGCCGGGCTTGAGCGGATTGCCCATCGGGCCGACACCGGGCCAGCGGTCGTCCGACCAGCCCTCGAAAGCGCATCGAAAGAACAGTGCCAGCCTTTTGCCTCCTGGCCACCGGAAATCATCAGGTAAGGAAATTTCTTTGCCACCCGTGTGTACGCTGGGTTGCGCCATATTGCCTCCGTATAGTCTTACTCGCGCGGTCGTCCGCGAATATCAATCATTCCAGACAGATAGCTCCTAGAAGCTGTGCCTGAAGCAGATCACAGCAGCCTGTGGGTGTCAACAAGTTATAGATATTTTGTTAGAAAATTAGAAAAAATAAATAAAACGAGATAGATGGGTATAATTTAAAAAACTCGTTGAGCGAAGGCGGAGATTTTGGCACTCGAGGTGGAACGCAGTTGCAGGGCGTGTGCATGGATAGTGACATTGTGTATGAGGGGTTACCGTGACCCGGTCTAGTTCCGCTAACAGGCTTTGAGCCACAGGAAAATAAGCTGTTGTCGCCCGTGGTTAACCAGTCCCGTTCGTGGACAGATCACTTTCCGACACGCGTTTTGAAGTGACTGGATGCGACTTTTTTGCCTGTCGGGTCGGATCGACACCGCGCCGCACTCTATCTTTGTGCGGATGTGTTGTGCTGAAACCTTTCAATCAGGTTCCAAGGGCAAACCGCAGATGCGTTTTGCCACAAATCTCAGCGGAGCCCCTGTCCAGACGATACGAAGCTCGAAATTAGTCGGTTAAAGCGCTGCGGGTTCCGCAATCCTGCTAGGCAGGTTTCTCGAACTGATTGAGCTTTTCGAGCCCCATCTCTCCGGTGAATGCGAAATGACGGTTGAGCAGCTCGACCGCACGATCAGCGTCTCTGGCGATCGTCGCTTCCATGATTTGACGATGCTCTTCTACACGCTTGGCCGGATCACCCTTTTGTCGCATCAGTGCACGATAGCGGTCAGAAGCGTAGAACAGTGTCCGACAGAAACCTTTCAGCCATTCGGAATTGCAGGCGTTAATCAGTGACATATGGAATACAAGATGCTGCCGGTTCCACTCCGGATTGCGGTTAACCTCGAGCGGGACATCACTGAGGTAGCTGGGTGTTCGGGAGAGGCGATGAAACGCAACCAGAATCTCCTCTTCCCATTCCAGATCACCATTCTTGATCGATTCGCGAAGGCCGAGTTCGTTCAGCCATTGCTTGGTACGAACCAGTTCTTCAAGCTCCACGATCCCGAAGCTCGCGACAGTGAAGCCGCGCTGGGTGTTCTGAACGACCATGCCTTCGCTCACCAGTCGATTCAGTGCTTCGCGGATTGGCCCCTGGCTTGTCCCGTATTGTTCGGACATCTCCCGGAGGAGGAGTTTCTTGTTTGGAGCCAAGCTGGCGCTCAGGATATCTTCGCGAATTCGAGTGTAGACGTCGAGCGACAGCGATTTGCTCTTATGCGGGAAGTTTTTTGCAGTGGCTTCTTCATCCGCACGATCTATCTTCTTCTTGCCCATAATCTGCCGTCCAAGGTTCTGCTTCTACCAAAGCATATAAGCCAAATACGAAGCATTGAGGCGATCTTTTTTTCGAGGCGACCGCTTCAAACGGCTTGAAGCCGGGCATGGGGCGGATCCGCTGCTTGGTGAAACGGTGGTCCGGCTCAACGATGCAATCTGTGAACCACTCTAAAGTCAAAACCTGGATCCCAACGTCTTGAGGCATTTCGTCCACACGGCTTTGGAAATGGCAATTGCACGTTTCTAGAATTCCGGAAAGCAACCACGCATCATTGTAACCACACCGGTTCATATGAAGTTTGCGGTATTACCCTGCGTGCGCGCGCGCAAGCCGTATCAATCCGGAGTTCCTCCGTGTTTCCAGTCTCCCTTGATGAGCCGGAGATGAAAGGCCGGGAACTTCACCAGTTCTTCCCAGAGCAGAAGTGACAGCACCCATACTGCTGTAAAGTCGAAACAGAGCACCGCCAGGGCGGTCGCCGGAACCCGAAATAGCCATTGCGCCCAGACGAAGATGTGCATCACGTAGATCGTGTCACCGCTCGCCCTCAGCGTATTGCCGCAAATCGCGTTTGATCCCTTGGGAAACGGCAGTAGTACCAGCACGGGCAAGAAGCCCAGAAGGACATTGCGGGTTACCGCATCCAGATCGGCGTAGAGCAAGCCAGCGGACAGGCAGACCGCCAGATAAAGGGTAGCAACCAGTCCGGCTGCGACGAAGGCGCCGCGCCAGGCACTGCGGAGGAAACGGTTCAGCACGTCCTCGTGCACGCCCTGACCGAGAAGTTGCGCTACGATTATGCCCGTCGCCTGCGCCCATTGCATACCGATGGTGCCGGCCACCATGATCCACGGATTGATTATGGTCATCGCGGCAAATTCGCTGAGACTCATTTTTGCGTAGATGAGTGTGCAAACATGCGTCGCGAGTGTCGCGCTGATGAAGGTTGCCGCAATGGGCAAGGAAAATCCGAGATGGCGCCTGAGCGTCTTGAGGAACCCGGTTTGCCGCCAGCCCTCGACGTGGCGAAGGTACCCGGCGTAGCGCACCAGCCGCGTCGCGAGAAAGAGGACCTGGACGGCAATGGCGATGGCGCTGCCCATTGCGGCTCCGGTGACACCGAACGCGGGTAGCCCTAAATATCCATGTATCAGGACGATGCTGGCCGATATGTTGACCGGCAGCGACAGGCAAAAGCTGTAAAGAGGGATCTTGGGGCGACCGCAACCATTGAAATAGCTCGAAAGGCATTGTCCCACGGCTTCGCCTAGAATGACAATCGAGAATACGGACAGGTAATTTTGTGCCAGTCGCGCCACTTCCCCCGTTGGTGCCATGGCTTCGATGACCGGCTGTCCGAACAGGGATATCGCGGCCAACCCGATTACACCGACAATGAGATTGACCGTCAGGCCGGAAGCCAGCGCCGATTTCAGAAAAACAGGATCTCCGGTGCCGACAGCCTGTGCCGTGCGGATCTGCATGGCATTCGAGAAAGCCAGAATTCCACCGAGCACAAATCCGGCGATCGCTCCTGCAATCCCCATCGCAGCGAGGGATGTTTCACCAAGTGCCGACACCAGATAGGCATCGATGACGATCGTGCCATGGAGAAAAACAGCCTTGAGCGTCATCGGCCAGGCGAGGGGAAGGACGCTCTTGTAGTTGGGATCTCGATCACCCACGGGTGCGGTCCCGGATGCAGAAGAAACCATGTGCTCGAATTGTTTCGGATGTGTCGCAGTTGCGACGACACCTAGACCGGACCCGGCGAAGAGGTGGAGGGCATCGCAAAGTCAGTTGTTCAGATCGTGTCAGCCGTCAGAGGGCTCGAAGAAATGAGCGTTCGTCTTTGAAATGCTGTTGATCGTTTCGTCCAGCCGCGACAGGTGCAGCATTCCGGTTTCAACGGCACGTTCCGGGTCATGATCCTTGACCGCTTGCGCAATCGCGCGGTGGTCTGAGACCAGTTCAGGCATGCGATGTTCCTTGGAAAGGCCAAGCATGCACAGGCGATCCACCTTTGATTTTTCCGTCATGATTACGTCGAACGCGAAGTCTGCGCGTGCAATCATGCAAAATGTCTTATGGAACGCATAATCGAGCGCCCCGAAGCCTTCAACATCCTGTTCCTCGATCGCCTTGACCTGGTCGACAAGGCAAGCATCGAGCAAAGCGGCTCCCTCAGCATCACAATGAACGGCTGCGCGCTGCAAGACTTCCTTTTCAACGGCTGCGCGAACGAAGCGTGACTTGACGATTTCGCGGGTCGAAAACCGCTTTACCACGGTTGCCCGTTGAGGACGGATCAGCAGGAGGTCGAGATTGGCAAGTCTGCTAAAGGCGTCTCGCACCGGCTGGCGCGAGACCCCGAACCGCGCTGCGATATCGGCCTCCGAGATCCTTTCACCGGGCAAGAGGCGCAGTGAAAGAATCTCCTCCCGCAAATAATCAAAAATGTCATCGACATTGGTGCGCCGCTCGCCGAGTTGAATTAGCTGCGTCATTGAATCATCTCCGATTTCTATTTTGTTCGATGCTTCCAACGGGTCGCAAGCGGAGGGCCGGCGAGCGGTTGGCGGGTCGCCTGCCACTTTGCTGTTGCTTTGCCGGTATTACAGCTCCTTGCATACCGCCCCTCAAAGCCGCTCGTAAAGTGGCGATCCTTCCAGCGGTCGAATGCAAGACGCCGTGGCGTTAGCATATGAAGCGACATCCCCCTTTGCTCGTCGCTTCCGTTCGTTGGATGCGTCGGGTCTGGATCGTGTTCGAGCGATCATCACATTGCCGAGGTTCGGCCGCTAGCACACGTCCTGACAGGCTTGCCTTTCCGGTTTTGTTTCAGCCGTTTCATCGAATGCCGAAAGTTTCGTCCGGCCGGAATTCTCTGGCCGCGGTCGGCGCGTATTGCGATCGCGCAAGGAGAAGCGGCATTCCAGCATAACCCCAGGGTCGAGCAGGATTGCGGACGATGAGATATCGCGCTGAACGCGGCCCTGTCCCCAGAAGAATTCATTTTTCCATCGTTTCCAATTCCTTGGCTGCATTTCACGACCTTACTCCAAAAAATACTAGTATACCAGTATAAATTCTAGTATACCAAATTTTGACTGGAGGCCGACGGCGAACGGGAAATCGCGGAATCGGCCGGGAAAAAGCCAGAAATTCGCTGGAGGAGCGGAAGGGAGTGAGATGTCTGGTCTGCAGCTGAACGGTATCGTGAAGGCTTATGGCGCTCTTCAGGTGGTCCACGGAATCGACCTTGAGGTGCGCGAGAAGGAATTTGTTGTTCTGGTCGGCCCGTCGGGCTGCGGCAAGTCCACCACCCTCAGGATGATTGCCGGTCTCGAAGAAATCACTGACGGCGACCTGACCATTCATGGGCGTCACGTCAACCGCGTCGCACCGAAGGACCGGGACGTGGCCATGGTGTTCCAGAACTACGCGCTGTATCCGCATTTGAATGTTGCGGACAATATTGCCTTCGGCCTGCGTATTCGCCGTGAAAGCAAGGACAAGATCGCTTCCTCGGTCGAGGAAGTGGGGGGCATTCTGGGTCTGACGCCCTACATGGATCGGCGTCCGGCCGACCTCTCGGGAGGGCAGAGGCAGCGTGTTGCCATGGGGCGCGCGATTGTCCGCCGACCGAAGGTCTTTCTGTTCGACGAACCCCTTTCCAACCTTGACGCAAAGCTGCGCACCCAGATGCGTGCCGAGATCAAACGGCTTCACACCCGCCTGGGCGCGACATCGATCTACGTTACCCATGACCAGGTAGAGGCGATGACGCTGGCGGACCGGATCGTGGTCATGCACGAAGGCAGGATCGAACAGATCGGCTCGCCGATGGAGTTGTTCCTGAACCCCGCCAACACCTTCGTTGCTGGGTTTCTCGGGTCACCGCCGATGAATATGGTCAAGGCCCGGATCACGAACGGAACAGAAAGCCCGCGTGCGGAGTTCGGGGGGCAGTCGATTGAATTGGCGCCCATTGCCGCGTTGCAAAACAATGTCGGCCGGGAAGTCATTCTCGGGATTCGTCCGGAATATGTCGATGTCGCCGCCGAAGGTCAGGCCGGCAGAGTCGAGGTCACGCTTGACCTCGTTGAGACGCTTGGATCGGAAGCACTGATACACACCACCTTGCTCGGTGAACCGTTTATCATCCGCGCCGGCACGATTGGTCAGATGAACGTCCTCAAGGGTGTTTCGGGTTTCTCGGTGAAGCCACACCTTGTTCACGTATTTGATGCCCAAACCGGCTCGGCCTTTCCGGGACAGGGTGCCGAGCAATGAGCAAGGAACTGAACCCGGCCATCGGTCAGACTGAAGAGCTCGTCATCGAGGCGAGGGAAGCGACACGCCGCCGCAAATCCAGCAGGATCGAACGCGTCGGAGACCATCTAAGACGGGAATGGCAGCTCTACGTGATGCTGATCCCGATGATCCTGTGGCTGCTGATCTTCCTGTACAAGCCAATGTACGGACTTCAGATCGCTTTCAAGGATTACAGCGTCTTCCGCGGCGTTGCGAACAGCCCCTGGGTCGGACTGGAACATTTTCAGACGCTGTTCGGAAACGACCAATTTCTGCGGGCGCTGAAGAACACGGTCATTATCAGCTTTTACGGGCTGCTTGTCGGGTTCCCGATGCCGATCCTCCTGGCGCTGATGTTCAACGAGATCCTCAATCGGACATTCAAGAAAACCGCCCAGACAATCGTCTATCTGCCGCACTTCATCTCGTCGGTAATCATCGCCGGCATCGTTATCACGGCATTCTCGCCGTCGGCGGGCATCGTCAACACGGTTATGGGGTGGTTCGGTCTTGATCCGATCTACTTCCTGACGAAGCCGGAATGGTTCCGTCCGATCTTCGTGGGAACGGGTGTCTGGCAGGAGGCGGGGTTCCAGTCGATCGTTTATCTGGCGGCCATCGCCGGTGTCTCGCCAACACTCTATGAATCGGCGGTTGTCGACGGCGCCAATCGCTTCCAGATGATGTGGAAGATCACGATCCCGTCGATTCTGCCGACGATCATCATCATGCTGATCATTCGTATCGGCAACATGCTCGAAGTCAGTTTCGAGATGATCATCCTTCTCTACCAGCCGGCGACTTACGAGACGGCGGACGTGGTCAACACATTCATCTACCGACAGGGCATCCAGGGCGGTCAGTACGACCTCGCAGCCGCCGCCGGTCTCTTCAACGCCGTCGTCGCCTTCATCCTGGTGATGACCGCTAACACGATCTCCAAGCGCTATTCGCGCACGTCGCTGTGGTGAGGAGGGCGGACCGATGAGCAACATGAATCTCTATTCCCGCGGGGACAAGATCTTCGTGATCGTCAACATGGTGCTGATCGCACTCTTCACGATCTCGACGCTCTATCCGTTCATTTACATCGCCTCGCTGTCGATGAGCTCGGGGTTCGAGGCCCGTGCGGGCAACGTGATCCTGACACCGGTGGGTTTTACGCTAGAAGCCTACAAGCAGGTGCTCTCCGAGCCGGAATTCTGGACCTCCTACAAGAACACCTTCATCTACACGATCGGCGGAACACTGATGAGCCTCGCGTTCATCATCCCCGGCGCCTATGCGTTGTCACGTCCTCAGCTCTGGGGACGCAGGTTCTGGAACCTGATGGTGGCTTTCACCATGTGGTTCCACGCAGGAATGATTCCGTTCTTTCTCAACATGCGGGATCTGGGTCTGCTCGACAGCTATTTCGGCATCATCATCGGGTTTGCCGTCAACGGCTTCAACATCATCCTGCTCCGCAACTTCTTCGAAGGCATTCCGAAGAGTTTCGAGGAAGCGGCACGGATGGACGGGGCAAATGAATTCCAGGTTCTCTGGAAGGTCTTCATCCCCTTGTCGAAGCCGGCCATCGCTACCGTTGCCCTGTTTTGCGTGGTTTCCCGATGGAACGGGTTCTTCTGGGCAATGGTACTGCTCCAGGACGCGGACAAGATCCCGCTCCAGGTCTATCTGCGGCATGTCATCGTTGAATTGTCCGACGACGAGGAATTCGCCGGCACTCTTATCAACGCGGCCTATTCCTTCGAGACGGTCAGCGCCGCGATCATCGTCTGTTCGATCATCCCGATTCTGTTCATCTACCCGTTCCTTCAGAAGTATTTCTCGAAGGGAATCCTGCTGGGTGGAGTGAAGGAATAATTCTGAAGCGCATAAGAGGAGGATATCATGCGTCTACTAAAGCTCACTCTGGCAGTTCTGGGCACCACCGCCTTGACCCTACCGGTTCTTGCCGACGAACATTTGCGGATCGTGGACGAGCCGACGGAACTCACCATCCACATGCATTGGCCCAGGGCCCAGGGTTACGGCGTCGGCGGCGACGCAAACAAGCCTTATCCGGTTGAGTTGAAGGCGCGCGAGCTGACCGGAATTGCTCTGAAGGATGCGACAGCGGGCAAGAACACTACAGACTCCAACGAAGCGATGAACCTCCTCATTGCCCAGGGCAATCTGCCGGACATCGTCGCAGGTCACCTCATCCAGCAACCCGTCAACGAATACGGCCCGCAGGGAGCTTTCCTTCCGCTCAACGACCTGGTCAAGGAACATGCTCCGCACATTCAGGCTTTCTGGGACAGTCATCCCGGCCTTCAGGAAGCGATCTCGGCCTATGACGGCAACTACTACTACATCCCCTATCTTCCCGACGGAAAATTCGGCCGTGCCTGGTATATCCGTCAGGACTGGCTGGACAAGCTTGGCCTGGAGCAGCCGCAAACGGTCGATGAATACTATGAGGTCCTCAAGGCATTCCGCGATCAGGACCCGAACGGCAACGGCCTGAAGGACGAGATTCCCTATTTCGCCCGCCAATGGGAAGAAGTAAACCGGCTCCTTACCCTCTGGGATGCCAGGTCATCCGGCTCCGACACCTACCACGATTTCTACGTCAACGATGAAGGTTCCGTGGTGCATCCGTACGCTCAGGATGCCTACCGCAACGGCATTGCCAACATCGCCCAGTGGTACGCGGAAGGATTGATCGATCCGGAGATTTTCACCCGCGGTTCATCTTCCCGCGACTACCTGCTCTCCGAAAATCTCGGCGGATCGACGCACGACTGGTTCGCTTCCACCTCGGGTTACAACGACGCGCTCAAGGACAAGGTGCCCGGCTTCAACTTCATTCCGTTCCTGCCGCCGGCATCCGCCAAGGGTGTGCGCATGGAAGAGCATCGCCGCATTCCGATCAAGCCGGACGGCTGGGCAATCAGCTACCAGGCGGACGATCCGGTGACGGTGATCAAGTATTTCGATTTCTGGTTCACCGAAGAAGGTCGGCTCCTGTCCAACTTCGGTGTCGAAGGCAAGACCTGGGACATAATCGACGGCGAGCCTGTCTACAAGCCCGAAGTCCTGAACAGCGAAAGTCCGGTGAACAGCCAGATGTACCTGGAAGGCGCGCAAATCCAGCGCGGTTACTGGCAGGACTACCGCTACGAATGGCAATGGACATCCGAGGCCGCGCGCAAGGGTATCGAGCTCTATGACGCCAATGACCTGCTCATCGACCAGTTCCTGGGCGTCGCCCTGAACGAGGAGGAGCAGACGGTCTACGACAAGTTCTGGCCTTCGCTGCGCACCTACATGCTGGAACGCCAGCAGGCGTGGATCCTTGGATCCGGAGACGTCAATGCAGACTGGGACGACTACGTCGCAACCCTCGACAAAATGGGCTACTCGCAGGTCATCGAGGTGATGAACTCGGCCTATGAGCGTCAATACGGCGACTGACCGAACCAGACGTTCCGTCCGCCGGTTGCCGGCGGACGGACCTTCCACCGCAATCCACCAGAAGGCACCAGGATCACCTTCGATGCCAATAGCTTCCCCCGACCACAATGACTATCTCGATGAACCCGCCGCGGGGCGCCTCAATATCCAGTATGCGCCGGGCCCCGGTGACAGACTGGTGGAGAACCCTCCAAGGTTCACGTGGCTGCCGGTCGTCGAGGACGAAGCGCGTTACGTATTGCGAGTGTCGACCGATCCGGAATATGCAACGGCTACTACGCTGGTGTTTACCCGTATTCCGCTCAATTTCTTCACGCCGGACTCAGTGCTCGATCCCGGGACCTATCATTGGTCCTATGCGGTCTGGGACGACGAGAAGGGTGTTCCGGCGACCAACTGGAGCGCCAGCCGCAAATTTGTGGTCCCGTCCGGCTTGCCTGAGACACCTTTGCCGGGCCGCGATGAGCGCTATGACACCGTGGAGCCGGCTCATCCGCGACTCTGGCTGGGCCCGAAGCAACTCGCTGCTTTCCGGGACTCGGTTGCAGCAGACCCGGAGCATTGCACGTGGTCAACATTTTACGAGAAAAGCGTCAGGCCCTGGATGGACCGCCCGGTTATGGAGGAACCTGCGGGCTACCCGAACCACCAGAGGGTCGCCCACGTTTGGCGCAAAACTTATATCGACTGCCAGGAACTGATCTATGCGATCCGACATCTCGCCATAGGTGGTCACGTAACCGGCGACGCCGAAATGCTGGCGCGGGCGAAGGAGTGGCTTCTTGCGGCGGCCGCGTGGGATCCTTCAGGAACCACCTCACGCGCCTATACCGACGAATGGGCATTCAGGGTCACCGATGCTCTTGCATGGGGCTATGACTGGCTCCACGACGACCTGAGCGAGGACGAACGCGAGACCGTGCGCACCGCACTGCTGGTCCGCACCCGGGAAATCGCCGATCACATCATCAAGAACGCCAATATTCAGCTCTTCCCGCATGACAGCCACGCGGTTCGTGCAGTTTCGGCAGTGCTCATCCCGGCGTGCATCGCGCTGCTCGACGAGGAGCCGGAGGCGCGTGACTGGTTGGACTATTCAATCGAGTTCCTGTTCACAGTCTATTCGCCATGGGGGGACCAGGACGGGGGCTGGGCCGAAGGGCCGCATTATTGGATGACCGGCATGGCCTACCTGATCGATGCCGCCAATCTTCTGAAGAACTATACCGGGCTCAACCTCTATGAGCGTCCGTTCTTCCGGAAAACCGGCGACATGCCGCTCTATACCAAAGCGCCAGACACGCGGCGCGCCACCTTCGGCGACGACAGTACCATGGGCGACCTGCCGGCAGTGAAGATCGGTTACAACTTGCGCCAATTCTCCGGGGTGACAGGAAACGGTGCCTACCAATGGTATTATGACGAGATCAGGCGCACCAATCCCGGGACCGAGATGGCGTTTTACAATTGGGGTTGGTGGGACTTCAATTTCGACGAAATGGTCTACCGCCATGACTGGCCACATGTCGACGCGGCGCCTCCGGGCGACGACGACAGGCTGCGCTGGTTCAAGGGTATCGGCTGGGTCGCGATCCAGCATCGGATGGGAGAACCCAGGGAGCACATCCAGTTCGTCTTCAAGTCGAGCCCGTTCGGTTCAATCAGCCACAGTCATGGCGACCAGAATGCCTTCTGCCTGGCTGCCTTCGGCGAAGACCTTGCGATCCAGTCGGGCCACTACGTCGCCTTCAACAGCACCATGCACCAGGCCTGGCGAAAGCAGACACGATCGAAGAACGCGATACTGATCAACGGCAAGGGCCAATATGCGGACCGCAACAAGGCGCTTCAAATGCAGTCCACGGGGCAGATCCTTGCCGCCGAGGAACGGAGCAATCATATCTACATCAAGGGAGACGCGACGCCGGCCTATTCACTTGTTTCGCCCGAAGTGACCCGCGCCGAGCGCGAGGTCTATTTCTTCAACGACAGCTTCTTCGTGTTTGTGGATTCGATCGATGCCGACAAACCGGTCACGGTCGACTGGCTGCTGCATGCCAACAACCCGTTTCACCTGGGCCGCTCATCCTTCCGCAACACCGGTGAAAAGGCCGGCTTCTACGGAGAGATCCTGTGGTCCGAAGGTGGCAAACCGGTGCTCGGCCAGGCAACAGGCTTTCCCGGCGTCGACATGAGCGAGGTCGAGGGGCTGCCGGTCAGTACCTGCCTGACAGCTCGGTTCCCCGCGGCCAGCCGCCACCGCATCGTGACACTGCTTGTACCTTATCCGAAGGACGAGCCTCGCCGGATTTTCCATTTCATCGACGACCAGGGCTACGACGCGGACCTCTACTTCACCGACGCACAGGAAAACACGTTCAAGGTCGTGGTGAAGAAACTGGCCGGTACCGGCATCTGAAGATAGCGGTCTCGCGCATTTACGATACTTATCTGACACCAAGGAGCAGGATTGTGGACGTAGACAAATATGTCCCGGGCAACGAGATCGAACTCGAGATGCATAGCCATCCCCCCGAACAATTCGCTAACGTCTTGCCCGGCAAGGTCGATTTCAAAATCGACAGCGTCCCGATCTTCAATTGAGCGGACCCACCCACATGCGCTTTCTTGCGATCGGCGAATGCATGGCCGAGTTCGCGCCATCATCCCTTCCGGGCGACTATCGTCTGGGATTTGCCGGCGACACCTATAACACAGCATGGTATTTGGCTCGGCTTCGTCCGGGACGAAGTGTGTCCTACTTCACCGCGATCGGACCTGATCCCATCTCCCAGATGATGCGCGAGGCTCTGGCTGCCAATGGAATAGACACGACCTGGATAAGAACCGTGCCCGATCGCACGGTTGGTCTCTACCTGATTTCGCTGAAAGACGGCGAACGCAGTTTCGCCTATTGGCGAGGTCAGTCGGCGGCGAGGTTGCTCGCCGACGACGCGAAGGCGATCGCAAAGGCCGTCAGTGACGCTGAACTGGTTTATTTTTCAGGAATTACACTGGCGATATTGGAACCTCCGGGCCGCGAGGTTCTACTGAACGTACTCAGGCACGCCCGATCGGTTGGAAAGTCGGTCGCCTTCGATCCCAACCTGCGTCCGCAGCTGTGGGCCGACACGGCGGAGATGGTCCGGTTCGTGGCACTGGGCGCTGCTGTCAGCAATATCGTGCTGCCTTCGTTCGCAGATGAAGCCCGATGGTTCGCAGACGCAAATCCAGCGGCGACGGCTCACCGTTATGCCGCAGCGGGCGCCTCGACAGTGGTCGTGAAGAATGGTGCCGCCCCCGTCTACTACCGGCAGGGCAACATAAGCGGGACAATGCCTGTCCCGTCCGTGACGTCGGTCGTCGACACAACAGCAGCCGGGGACAGTTTCAACGCAGCGATCCTGGACGGAATACGGGAGAACGCACCGTTGAAGGCAAGCATTGACCGCGCCTGTCGCCTCGCCGCTCAAGTCGTTGCTGGCAAGGGAGCGCTCGTCACGTTCGACATGGACGACTGAGGCCTGGAACGACTGGCTAGCAGCACCGATGTCCTTTGAGGAGACCGTCCCGTGAAGATAACCGATGCGAAGGTGTTCGTCGGAGGCCCGGCGAAGAATTACGTAACGTTGAAAATTTGGACCGACGCCGGCGTCTACGGGCTGGGTGATGCGACCCTCAACAATCGCGAGACCCTGCCTGCCGCCTATTTGCGTGATCACCTGATCCCGAACCTCATCGGCATGGATCCGCGCAACAGCGAAGACATCTGGCAATTCTTCTACCGGGGGGCCTATTTTCGCGGTGGTCCGATCGCGATGGCCGCCTATGGCGCAATCGACACCGCGCTGTGGGATATCAAGGGCAAGCTTGCCGGCATGCCGGTCTACCAGCTATTGGGAGGCAAGAGCCGAGAAGGTGCATTGGTTTATGCCCACGCAACGGGGGTGGACCTAGAGCATCTGATGGATTCGATCGCCTATTACGTGGAGCAGGGCTTTAAGGCCGTCCGGGTACAATGCGGCATTCCGGGCATGCCGACAGCGTCCTACGCAGTTCCGGAAAAGAAAGTGGATGCTCGGAACTATATCACCAATTTCAGCGGTGTCCGGCCCAAGGTGGAGATCTGGGACACCGACAGGTACATGCGGTTCATGCCGGAAGCGCTTTGCTGGATCCGAGAGCGCTTCGGACCGGAATTGAAGATCTTGCACGATGTGCACCACCGGCTGTTGCCGCGGGAAGCTGCCGAATTCGGGAGGGCCGTCGAGGAGGTGAAGCTGTTCTGGCTTGAGGATCCGACGCCGGCAGAGGACCAGGACGCCCTCAAGATCATGAGGCAGCACTCGACCGTGCCCATTGCCATCGGCGAAGTCTTCAACTCGATCTGGCAATGCAACAAGCTAATCGAGCAAGAACTGATTGATTTCATTCGGATCGCCGTCTCTTATGCCGGCGGGATCACACACACCCGTCGCATCGTCGATCTTGCGGGTTTGCATCATGTGCGCACTGGCTTCCACGGTGCACCGAGCCATTCGCCAATCTGCATGGCAGCCCATGCACATCTGAATGCATGGGCACCAAACTTTGGGATCCAGGAGTATCTCGTACTGGGCACGCCCGAGTGCGATGCCCTGTTCCCGTCGCAACATAGAATGGAGCAGGGCATGGCCTTTGTCAGCGACACGCCAGGTCTTGGAGTTGATTTCGACGAACGGGAAGCGGAACGCTACAGCTATCAGCCCGGCAGCCATCCGGTCGTCAGGCTGACAGACGGCACGATGTGGAATTATTAGAGCATTTCTCGACAATATTGGATCATTTGATGAGGAATTCCGGCTCACTCGGCCAGGCGTGTCGCGCAGCGCGATGCGGTGCATCGTGCAAGCGGCGCAACGACGCCGATGGACCGGAATTCTTCACCCCGGACAGGCTGAAGGCATTAGAAAGCAAAGCTGAATTGGGCCGGGCGATTTTGCCCTCTGGCGTCGTTGGCTTGCCCTTGTGGTGGGCCGCACCACCGCGGGCAAACCGCCTAGCCAGAGGGCAAAATCGCCGCGGTCAAATGATTCAATATTGTCGAGAAACGCTCTAGGCGTTGCATCCATAAACGGCAATGTCCGGTTCTGACCGTAGTTAAGACTTTAGCTGACGATCCGACATTGTCGCCAGACCGACTTGGCCGCATCGGTTGGTTGTGCAGCAAAGGTCTACTCCGAAACCCATTTTGACCGATTGCACCGCATGGATGAATGACCGGACTGTCGTGCATAGGCCCACTTTCGGACAGCATGCAGCGCGATCCCCAGACCGACCTCTGCCGCAAAGTGCCAAACGCGCTGACCAGACAATGATCGGATTACGTCTGGCGGTTTGGTCAAGTGACATGCGAATCCTGCAGATGATTGCAGGCAACTCAATATTAGTATATTAACAGTTAGGATGTTATGTAACACGCCGAAGCTTCATCTCCTGCTCCACTCGGCCGACCTAGTTGAAGAGCTGCTTCGCATTCAGCTTTTGCCGCTTGCCATTAGGCCCAGGCAAGCCCGCATCGTGGACGCGCTGCATCGGATGGGCGCGGCCTCCCAGGTCGACCTGGCACGGGAGTTCAACGTCTCTCCTGCGAGCATGAGCACGATGACCGCCCGCCTGATTGAAGGCGGCTTCATCAGCCGTGAGACCAACCCCGACGAAATGCGCAGCAACGTGCTCCGGCTCACCGAATACGGGGAGGCGCTTCTGGAAGACATCCGGGAAGCCTGGGTCGAGGTCGACAGGATCATCGAAAGTGCGATCGGCCCGAAGCGGGCGGACGAACTCGCCAATCTGACATTGGCCCTCCGCGACGCGCTTGGCGGTCGCCCTCCCGGTCAAGATTTTGCCGGGGGCCGAACAGAGCGACAGCAGCTGACCGACTGACTTTGGCTGCCGATGCGTTCCAGTGGTTATTCAATTGAAAAGGACTGACTGTGCAAAGACCCCTTATTGCAGCGGCATTGATAGCCGCTTCCGCTACCTCCCTCAACGCCGAGACATTTTCAGCCGATGTCTGGGCCGACAATTGGTTCGAGATGCGGATTGACGGTCTGCAAGTCGCTGAAGACAGTGTGCCGATCACGACCGAGCGATCCTTCAATGCGGAGAGTTTTGAATTCGAAGCCGACCGGCCCTTCGTGATCGGCCTTGTCGCCAAGGATTTCAAGGAAAACGATACCGGGCTGGAGTACATCGGAACCAGGCGGCAGCAGATGGGCGATGGCGGCGTGATCCTCCAGATCAGAGATGCTGCGGGCGATACCGTCGTGGTGAGCGATTCCGGCTGGCAGTGCCTTGTTACGCACACCGCTCCTCTCGATAAGTCTTGCGAACGCTCGGCAAACCCGGTCGCGGGCGAAGGGGCCTGTGGCTTCGCGGCGCTGGACGAACCGGCCGGTTGGGATCAGCCCGGGTTCGACACCTCCGACTGGCCTGAGGCTATCGTGTATCCGGCCCGTGCGGTTGATCCCAAGGGCGGCTATGACCGGATTGACTGGCTCGATACGGCAAAATTCATCTGGGGTCCCGATCTTGAACAAAGCAACACAGTCCTTTGCCGGGTGACAGTCCAATGAAACAGCCGGTTCATTCCGCCTTCGCCGCCAGCGCGTTTACGTTGATCCTTTTCGGTTACGCTACCGTTCCGATCGCGGCCCACGATGATCATTGCTCCGCCGTGAAGGCCTCTGTTGCGGATGCCGGTTTTGACGACAGTGTCACCGTGACCTGCACTAACGATCATGCTGTCATTTCATCGGACACCTACCCTGATCACGAGATGATGACTGGAATCGTTGGCACAAACGAACAGGTGCCCGTGCCTGCAGAATATGCGGCGCCGATTATTCTAAACCCTGTTTTGACTGACACGCCTCTGACGCGGGATGCCGCGCTCGGCGTCGCAATAAACGGCGTACCGATCTACGACTATACCACCGGAGGCGAAATGGCCGAGGCCGACCTCGCCCACCATCAGGCACAGCACGACACGTACCAGACACATCAACTGGATGTCTGCGGTGGCCATGCCGGGCGCGGCGACGATTACCACTACCACATGGCTCCGACCTGCATGATCGAACAGATGGAAAACAAGGGAGATGACGCCATCATCGGCTGGGCATTCGATGGCTACCCGATCTACGGGAACAACAACCCCGACGGTTCCCCGATCGCGGACGGCGACCTGGACATCTGCAACGGTCAGCCCGACGCCACCTTTGGCTACCGGTACCACACGTCGTCCGACGCTCCTTATATCGTTCAATGCCTGATGGGACAGGTGGCCGATTTCGACCGTTTGCCCCGCGTCGGGCCGCTCAAAGCCGCGTCAGGTGCAGGTACGCAACCGGGACGTCCACCTCGCGGCGGCGTTGAGGACCTTGTTTTCACCGAGAAAGACGACGGCAGTCGCAGCATGGATTATACCTATCGCGGCGAAAGCTACTACATCCGCTACGCGCCGTCCGAGACGCCGGGCTGTTACGATTTCACGACGCGAACTGTTACCAATGGCGGCAAAGAAATGACTGGCGAGTTTTGCAGATGAAACGGCATGTGACCTTAGGTGATCAGCCCCACCTGAGTGGTCCAGTTTGAATGTTAGTGCATGACCGGTCTTCGGTCCATCGGGACGATGGTTTGTGGCGCCGGAGGGAAGGTCCCGGGTCGAGCCCGGGACGGCGACGTTGTTGTGAACGGCCTGCTTCATAGCCTTTCAGGACCGCGCTGCACGGCGGTCGACACCGGTGCGGGAGACCTCGACAAGACCGCAGTGCACTGACTTTGGTGCCGGCAAAAACTGGCTTGCTCGATCAATATCCGTCCGCGATCTGCGGCTCGGAATACACGACTGGATTGCGCTTGGCCGAGCACTCCGGACGGTATTGCCAACTTGTTGCTCACTCTTGCTCCCCGGAGATCCTGTGAATTGCACGCGCTGTATCGCCATCCACCACAAGCGTTTTGACGATGCCGCTTTCGAGCAAGCCGCAGGCGTAGCGGCATTCTGCGTGATCTGCGGAGTCCATAAGGCGATGTCACGTTAACTTCCGGTCAGCGCCTTGCGTTGTAGAGGCGCGAGCATGAGTACGTCCGCAATCAGCTACAAGCGTCATCGCTTTCCTGCCGAAATCATCGCCCATGCGGTTTGACTGTATTATGGCGTTGGTGCGCGGATCAGCCGATGAGCGGAGCTCGTTCATTGATGGGGCCGCTTATTTGGTTGCTCCCGCCGATGCTTGGCAACAAACGGATTTCGGGCGTCCGCAGGCGAGCATTCGGTTCAAAATCGTGACCCCGATTGCAGCCTCTGTCTGTTGAGCGAGGAATAACCGAGCGCGCAAACGTGGTCCAAAAATGCCTTTGTATCGACACATCGCGGTTTCAACCAAAGTTCGTTTGTCGTAGCCGGTTGATGCCTGCCATTTCAGCCGGCCATCTTTCTGCATGGAGGTTATGTGGTCGTCTCTCTGGCGGCATGCTTGGACAATAGGCCGTTCAACCGCGTTCGAGCGCGGTGGAATGTTGACCCTTGCGCCTGCGCTGTGATGGAAAACAGCGTCGTAGGTTGGGTAGCCATCATAGGCTCCATCGGCCGTGAAGTTGTCGATCTCATCATCGATCTGATCCAACAACGGCTTCAGCTGCGAGGTATCGCCGGTTTCCTGATCTGTCAGGCTATGGGCAATGATCTCGCCACTGTCAGCATCGACAGCCAGATGCAGTTTTCTCCAGCCACGCCGGGACTTTGTCCCATGCTTTTCTTCCAGCCATTGACCGGTGCCATAAATCTTCAGCCCGGTGCTGTCGACCAGAACGTGAAGCGGTGCATCTGGCGCAGCCCGTCGCTCGACAGTTGGCATCCAGGTTCTTGCCCGCCGACTGAGTGTCGTGTGATCGGGCACACGCAGATCCAGTCCCATCAGCGCAAGCACCGAACTTAAAAGACCTTCGCTTTGGCGCAGTCGCAGGCCGAATGCCATACCCAGCATCAACGTCGTCTCAATGGCCAGATCAGAGTAAAGCGACTGGCCTCCACGCGTCTTGCGACGCGGGGCAGTCCAGCCCGCCAAAGCTTCCGGCGTCATCCAAAGAGTCAAACTACCGCGGCGGTGAAGGCCCGCCTCATACTCCGCCCAGTTCGTTACCTTGAACTTCATCTTGCCGATGTGATGGCGGCGACTGGCGTTATGTTTATAGGGCATGCTGGACCAATCAAGTTGGTTTCGATCGCAACCGAATAAGCAGAAATCGTTGAATTCTCATTCATGCACCAAAGCCACACTCAAGCAACATTTCCATGACTTCAAGCAGGCTCAGAATAAACCGTAGGTAAAGCCAAACTGCATGAGCGACAATTCGCAGCGCAAATCGGTGACGCTTGAAACAAATATCGAATGTCTGCACTTCCGAAATCTACGTCCAACCAGAAACCCTGCCAACTGCAAGCTAGTTAACGTGACAACGCTGCCGAGACTTCCGGCCGGAACGCAGGTGGACGCCGACGGCGCATCTCGCGCACGAGCAACAGACACGGGAACCCGCTCCCGTGCGCCCGCTGGCTCAAGGGCTGGCACGACTGAAGGACGCGACGGGTAGAAGGCCCGGATAGCGGTGTCTGCCTTCATTTGTGGAGGTTCTCTGGGCAGCGGGTATTTCCGGTTGCTTTCACAGCGAGCGGAATACACGATCCTATCCAATCAAGACGGTGTGCTCGGCGTTGCCAACCGCTTCGTCGTCAGCACTGAACTTGTTCCAGCAAGTGGCCAGGACCCCGGGAAGTAATCTGGCCAGAATATCTTCTATTGTTCTTTCGCCACCGACCCGCCTATATGTGCCTCGCGCCGGCTCGTTGTGTTCGGTGTGCCGGCGCGGCCCGGGGAGCCATAACGAAAGATGGATGAAGCGAACGTGGACGATCCGATCGACAGCCTTCCGGAACAGCTGGAGCGCGCGCGGGTGGCCTGGTTCTACTTCGTGGGTGGCCTGACTCAGCAGGAAATCGCGGCCAAGATGAACATGACCCGGTTGCGGGTGAACAAGATCATCGGGCAGGTGCGCGAGGATGGCGCGGTTCAGATCGATGTCAGGCTTCCGCTCAGCGATTGCATCGCACTGGCCGAGTCGGTCGCTGAGCGCTACGGGCTCGCGGAGGCTACGGTCGTCCCGGACGTGCCCGACTTTCTGGAACAGAAACGTGTCATCGGGGAAGCGGCGGGAGCGATGGCCAGCGGCCTGATCGACGGTCGCGACCTGGGCATCGGTATCGCGACAGGCCGAACTCTCAGCTTTGCAGTGCGCCGTCTGAACGCTCGGCCGCATGCGGACAGCTGGGTCGTCGGCATGACCGGTGGTGCCACGCGTTCATCCGGCACCAATACCTTCGAGGTGGCCACCAGCTTTGCCCGCAAGCTCGGCGTCGAGTGCCATTATCTGACCGCACCGCTCTATTGTGCCTCGCCCGAAAGCTGCGAAGCCCTGTTGCTGATCGACGAATTGACCGATGTGCTGGCACGGACCGAGATTGCCGATCTGGGCATCACCTCATGTGGTTCGCTGGCAGAGGATACGACGCTGACGCAGATCAGGGTCGTCAAGGACAATCTGGACGACATCTTGAAAGGGGGGGCAGTCGGCGAGTTCCTGGGCTGTTTTCTGGATGCGCAGGGACGTCCGGTCGATCACTTCCTGAACGATTCGATCATCGCGCTCAGTCCCGAGAAACTGAAGCTGAAGCCGATGTCGATGCTGGTTTCGGGCGGCATCGAGAAAGTGCAGATCATCCGTGCGATCCTGCGCGCGGGGTATGTCAACCGGCTTGCCACCAACGAAGCCGTAGCCCGCGCTCTGATGGCCGGGCCACGATAGCATCGGATAAAAAAAGAGCGTGGACCATCCGCCGTGATCCACGCTCCCTGCCGTTACGCGGGCTGCCGGGCTTCCGCAAGAGCGGTGGCCATCGCACGCAGTGTGATCCAGGTCGAAGCCGCACCCGGGTCGATATGCCCTTTGGATCGCGCGCCCAGCTTGGCAGAGCGGCCGCGCCGGGATTCAAGAGCGGCCGTGGCCTTCATGCCGTCCTCGGCGCCGTCTCGCGCGGCATTGATGACGTCGAGCTCGGAGCCGTTTGCCGCGGCTTCCCGCGCGCGCTCCACTGCGGGTACCCAGGCGTCGATCATCGTCTTGTCGCCGGGATCGGCGCGGCCCCGATCGCGTACACCCTGCAGAGCAGCTGCCAGCCATTCCACCAGGGCATCGGCATCCAGGTTCAGACAGTCGCTGACCGCGGCTCCCGCCCGCAGAAAGGCGGTAGCGTAAAGCGGCCCCGATGACGCCCCCACCGCGTCCAGGAAGGCTTTGGCCATGCGCTTGCAGCTGCCTTCGATGGTTTCGTCTTCCTCGGCATTGGCGAGCGCGCTCTGGACTGCCTTCCAGCCGATTTCCATGGTCACGCCGTGATCGCCGTCTCCGATGACACCGTCCAGTTCGGACAGCCAGTCGCGTTCGGCAATGATCTCGTTGCCCGCGCGTTGCATCATGGCGCGGAACACGGGAGGGGTGATCGCGCCTTCGCGCTTCAGGTCCGTGACGGCCTTGGTCTTGCCCGGCCGCTCGCCGGTCAGGGCGGTTTTTCTTACCGACCGGGCGCTGTTTGCCACCGCGCCCTCGACGGCGCCGACCGTCAGGGCCGGTGTTCTGCAGGGGTGGTCCAGCAGTGTCGTCAGTTCGTCGTCCAGCTGGATGAGCGTGATCGAAGCCCCGGCCATTTCCAGGGACGTGGCATATTCGCCGACCCAGGAATGATGAATTTCAATGCCTTTTTCGTCCAGGATCTGCTTGAGTCGGTCAAAGATGATGTAGAGTTCGATCAGCGAGGTTGAACCGAGACCATTGACCAGCACCGCGACCCGGTCACCTTTTTCCGGCGTCATTTCGGACAGGATCGCGTCGAGCAGCTCGTCGGTCACCTGATCGGCGGGGGCCAATTTCTCGCGGCGGATGCCCGGCTCACCGTGCAGGCCCATGCCGATCTCCATCTCGTCGTCACCGATCTCGAAATTCAGCTTGCCGGTCTGCGGCAGGGAGCAACCCCCGAGGGCAACGCCCATCGACAGCGTGGTGTCATTGGCCTTGCGGGCGAGCGCTTCCACCCGGGCGAGCGGCTCACCCAAGTCGGCGGCGGCTCCGGCAATCTTGAAAACAAAGAAATCGCCCGCGATCCCGCGCCGTTCCGAGCGCCGTTCCCTGGGCGCGGACGCCACGTCGTCGGCAACCTGGATCTGGCGCACCTGCGTTCCGGCTGCTTCCAGCTCCTCCGCGGCCATGGTGAAATTCATCACGTCTCCGGTGTAGTTCCCGTAAAGGAAGAGCACACCTGCACCGCCGTCGGCCGCGCGGGCCGCGTCGAGGATCTGTTCGGGGGAGGGCGAGGCGAAGATGTTGCCGACGGCGGCCGCATCGGCCAGTCCGCGTCCGACATAGCCCGCGAAGGCCGGCTCATGACCCGAGCCGCCGCCGACTACGATGCCAACCTTGCCGTCGCGCGGTCCGTCGACGGCGACAATGGCCCGTCCCGTGCCGCCCTCGCGCGTCAGCATGTCGGGATGTGCCGCCACCATGCCCGAAATCAGCTGCGGGATGATGTCCTCGGGCGCGTTGATGAGTTTTTTGGTCTTTGTCATTTGAATTCCACTTAGTCAGGTCATGCGCCGTCGCGGCGAATATAGCGGCGGGAAATCGCATCGAACGAGATCGCGAGGACCACGATGGCACCGGAGACGACACCCTGCCAATAGGGCGAAACGCCGAACAGGACGATGATATTCTCGATGATGGCGATGATGCCGGCACCGAAGATCGCGCCGATTGGCGATCCGACGCCACCGGTTGTCGCAACCCCGCCGATCACCGCCGCGGCGATCGGCGCCAGCACCCAGGACTGGCCGATGGAAGGCTGCGCCGTGCCGAGACGGGCGACCATCAACAGGCCTGCGAGCGCCGACAGCATGCCGGCGAAGGTGAAGACGAGCAGCCGGATCCGGTCGACGCGAATGCCCAGCATGCGCGCGGCCGCCGCATTGTTGCCGATGGCATACATGTAGCGACCCATCGACGTCTTCATCGTCAGGAAAAGAGCGATGGCCAACATGACGAGCATGATCAGGAATGGAACCGGCAAGCCGAACACGTCGCCCCGGCCCAGAAACTGAATTCCCTGCGGGATGCCCGTGATGGCGACCCCCTTGGTCAGCACGAGAATTGCGCCGCCGTAGATGCCTGCCGTGCCGATGGTCAGCACTAGAGAATGCAGCCCGAGCGCCGTCACCAGAAAGCCGTTCAGGAAGCCGAGAGTCATTCCCAGAAGCAGCGCCAGAACCACGGCCGCGCCCCAGGGCAGGCCCGCCTGCACCATGAGCATGCCGGAGACGACGCCGCACAGGCCGCCGATGGTACCAAGCGACAGATCAAGCTCTCCCAGGATCATCAGCGACGATTGCGCGATGGTGACCAGCCCGACAAATGCCAGTCCGCGTGCGATCACGGACATGTTGTAGCCTGAGAGGAAGTACGGCGATATCACGGCCGAGACTGAAAAGATAACGACTAGCGCCACGAAGACGCCTGCGAGCGGATTGCGGGCCAGGATCGCAAGCGCGGATGGCGCGCGCGTCCGAGTGGTGGTTTCAGTAGACATTGGAAGCCCCTGCGTCATTCCGGGTCTGTGCGTCAGTCCCGGTCCCGGTGGCGAAAATCGCGCCGACCAGTGTTTCGGTATCGGTGGCGGCGGCATCGAAGTCGCCGGTGATGCGGCCTCCATGCATGGTGATAATCCGGCTTGCGCAGCGACGCAGTTCGGTCATCTCTGAGGAAATCAGGATGATGCCTACACCTTCTTCGGCCAGCTGCTTCATGATCCTGTAGATTTCCGCCTTCGTGCGGATATCGATACCCTTGGTCGGCTCGTCGAAAATCAGGATACGGGGCGTCGTGGCCATGGCCCGTCCGATGATGGCCTTCTGCTGATTGCCGCCCGAGAGGTTGGAAATCCGCTGCCCCTGGCTGCTGGCGCGGATGCCGTAATCATCGATCACCCGGCGCACGAGTGTGTGCTCTTTGCCGAAGTCAATGCCGACGGTCCCAGATGTCAGGGACAGCACGGAAATCCCGATATTCTCACCAAGTGACAGGAGTGGAAAGATCCCGTGATGTTTGCGTTCCTCGGACAGATAGAGCATGCCGCTCTCCACCGATGCCGCCGTGTTGTTGAGACGCCACTTGCGCCCCTCAACCTCGACATGACCGGAGGTCGCCTTGCGAAAGCCGAAGATGGTCTGCATCAGTTCCGAGCGGCCTGCCCCGACCAGCCCGGCAAAACCGAGGATCTCCCCGCGTCTGAGGCGAAAGCTGATGTCCGTGAACATGTGTCCCGACAGCTTGTCGACAGTGATGATGGTGTCGGTGACGGGGCAGGTCGGACGGAAATTGTCGTCGATCGCCACTTCGCGACCGGACATGGCCCGGATCAAGGCGGCTTCGTCGATATCGTCGACCTTGCCCGCCTCCACCTTCCTGCCGTTGCGCAAAACGGTATAGTCATCGCCAATCTCGAACACCTCTTCCATCTTGTGTGAGATGAAGACGATGGCGTGGTCGCGGTCCAGAAAACCGCGGATCACCTTGAAGACGCGTTCCACCTCGCGAGAAGTCAGGGCCGAGGTGGGCTCGTCCAGGATGAGGACCTTCATGTCCTTGTTGGTCGAGGCACGGGCAATCTGCAGGAGTTGCTGGTCGGGTACGGAAATGTGCCGAACCAGATCGGACGGTCTTGCATCGATTCCGAATCTGTCGAGATATTTCTGAGCCTCGGCTTCCATCCGGCGGCGGTTCACGAACGGGCCATGCCCCGTGCGGTCGAATGGCATGAACAGGTTTTCTGCCACGCTGACATCGGCAAACAGGGACAATTCCTGCGGCACATAGGCGATGTTGCGGAACAGGTCTGGATGGTCCGACGTGTTCTTGCCATCTATGGCGACCGTGCCGCGTGTCGCGCGGTCGGCCCCCGTGAGGATCTTCACCAATGTGGATTTTCCGGCGCCGTTCTCACCGGCCAGAATGTGTGTCCGGCCAAGTTCCACGTTGAGGTCGACGTCGTCGAGCGCGGTCACGCCGGGGAAGTCCCGACCAAGTCCGCGCGTCTCGAGATAAGCCATGTCTTCTCCCTAGCCAAGTTGAAGCGGCCGGCAGAACGCCGGCCGCGCGAGACGGCTCAGCCGTCTACGTTTTCCTTGGTCAGGAAGGCATTGCCCGTATCGAGATACTGCGGTACCGGCGCGCCGGTGGCCTGTGCCCAGAGCAGCATGACCGACCAGTAGCCTTGCAGTTCCGGCTGGGAGGCGGAAGAGCTGTCGGCGACGCCGGAGCGGATCATGTCAAGCATCTCCGGCAGGTTGTCCAGTCCGACCAGCGTGACCTGATCCTGCTTGCCAGCCTCGATAATCGCCTGGCCGATACCGATCGGTCCGGCGGCGTCGGACGCGACCCAGCCGTCCAGGTTCGGATGGGCCTGCATGATCGCGGCCGCCTGTTGCTGTGCCGTCTCGATGCTGTCGTTGTCAATGCCCTCGGCAACGACCTTGATGCCCTCATGCTCAGCGAAGACCGCGCGGTGGCATTCGGCGCGGATCGAATGGTTCGGTGCTGTCGGTACGCCCATCATGATGGCGACTTCGCCTTCGCCGCCGAGCACCTCGACCAGCCGGCGAGAAGCGATCTTGGCCTGTTCACAGAAATCCGAACCGATATAAGGAATTGCCATTCCTTCGGGTGGGATCGAGTCGAAGATGACCAGCGGAATGTCCTGGCTCTGTGCAGCCTCGAGCGAGCCGCGATTGCCCGACGGATCGAGCAGATCGATGGCGATGCCGTCGGGCCTAGTCGAAATCGCGCTTTCCACGATCTGGACCTGCTGAACGACGTCTGCGGTCTGCGGGGCGGAATAGACGATCTCGATGTCCGCGCCGGTCTGTGCTTTCAGCGCGTCGGCGGCCATCTGCGCGCCGTCATTGACTTTGTCGAACCACGGATGGACGACCTTCGGCACGATCAGAAAGCGATAGCTCTCTTTCTTGACAGTTCCGGCCACATCCTGTGCGGCAGCGGCCAACGGCATGGCAATAACCATCCCCGCCAGTATAGCGGTGAGCTTTTTCATGATTTCCTCCCAAATCTGTCGCCGCTTTCATGAGCGGCCTTTCTGCCGACAGGGCGTCTGCTCACTGCCGGTTTCCATAAAATACATATGTAAAATATAAATTACAAGTATATATTCAGAGCTATCGTAACTCCCCAGGAGTAGCAGTGAACTGATGCGGTCGATGCCGCTGGGTGGGGGCATCGACCGCATCGGCGTTGTCACGTTAACCGGCTTGCAGTTGGCAGGGTTTCGGTTGGGACGTAGATTTCGGCAATGCAGACATCAGATATCAGTTTCAAGCGTCACCGTTTTGCGCCGCAAATTGTCGCTCACGCAGTTTGGCTTTACCTACGGTTCAATCTGAGCCTGCGTGAAGTTGAGGAAATGTTGCTTGAGCGTGGGATCGACGTTTCCTATGAGACAGTCCGTCGTTGGATCGCCAAATTCGGCCCCCAGATTGCACGAAATCTGCGAAAACGGCAGTCCCGCCCTAGCGATGTTTGGTATCTGGACGAGGTCGTCGTGAAATGCGCTGGAGAAAAGTTCTGGCTCTGGCGCGCGGTCGATCAGCATGGCACCGTCCTTGAGGAAATATTACAGAAGCGCCGCGACAAAAAGGGCTGCCAAACGCCTGTTGGTGGCGTTGATGAAGCGCTATGGCTTTGTTCCCAAACGGATCATCACCGATAAGCTGCGCTCCTACGGCGCAGCAAAGGCGGACATGGCCCCTGGCCTTGACCACTGGTCGCACAAGGGACTCAACAATCGGGCCGAAAACAGTCACTTGCCGTTTCGAAAGCGTGAACGAACAATGCAAGGCCACCGGTCGCCGGGAGCGCTCCAACAGTTCGTCTCCATGCATTCGGCTATTCGCAATTGCTTTTCAATTCCATCCCGCCGCCGTGCCGCACAGACAATTCGCTACCATCGCTTCGAAGCGTTCGACGCATGGAAAATTGCGGCCTGCATCGCCTGAAAATTCCGGAATGTTCGGCCCTTCTAAGCCTGCCAAACTTAACGTGACAACGCCTTGCCGCCACCGGTCGGGGCAAACATGAGGTAGTTGCCCGGTGACTGCGGCTTGTCCGACACATGGAACTGGAAGGCGTAGTTCTGGCCCGTGGGGGTCTTGAACAGACGCACCGGCCGGTCGCCGAACGGGCTTGACCACAGACCGATTGGCGAAAACTGGAACGGCCACAGGGCCGCGACATTGCTCTCGGTGATCTTGAGCGGCCGCAGCAGCTTGTCCCGGCCGGGCATGCGGTTGAACCATGCCGTTGCCGCGCCGACTGTCTCGCAGCAGTAACGGATCCGCGCATTGTCGAGGATGGACGTAACCTGATCGATGAGGGAGGTCAGCTCGGCCTCATTGCCAGCCCGCACGGTGATCTGGAATTGCGTTTCCTGAAGCTGCTGAGAGTTGTTCAAGAGGTCTTCGTTGACCGCTTCCAGCTCGGCCAGGACAGCACCCGTCCCGAAATAGTTGTGCTTCTGTTCGGTGATTTGTCGGGTGAAAAGGGCGATTTGCTTGGTGCTGTCGAGCGGCTTGACGATCTGACAGACTTCCAGCTCACCGCTGAGTGCCAGCAGACGGGACACCAGCATGCTGGAAACGGTTTCCGGCCAGCCGCGAACGGCAATCACGCGGTTGAGCGTCTGGTGCGGCGTAAACGTGTCAATCGCACCGTCTGTCGATACGTGAATGTCAGAGGCGGGCAGGTTGGCGCTGATCCCGGCACTAAGACGCGCAATCTCGGGTTTCAGCTCACCGCAGACCAGATAATTCAGAACACGTGTCAGCTCGCACGGTTGATTGTGCTCTTGGGCGGCAGGGACCGGCCGGATGTTATAATCCGTGAACCCGCTCAACAGGCCACGAGACGTTTTTTCCAGTTCCGCGGAGGTCTTCGTTGTGAGAACCAGATACCAGACAAGCGAATAGGCGTTCTGGTAAAGCCGTTGTTCCGCTTCGCCGACTTGCTTCAAGGTCACCGATGGCCAGTCAGCCTGGAAGCTCACATCGCGGCGGCGTTTGATGCCAAAAACACGCAGCGAGGACCCGGCACTCAAGAACTGATGGAAGTTGCTGGCGCGGCCCCTTGCAAGCGCTTCCTGCTCGCTGATGTTGCGTGTCTCATAGGAGAGGCCGGACAGGGAAAAGACGCGGACGAAAGACCCGTCTTTGAGAGAGACGGTTTGGTTGTCGGCAAGCAACTGGTCAAATTCCAGTTCGTTCGCCAGCCAGTCCTGCTCGACGTCCCCAAGCAGGTATTTGCGGCCTCCGGAACTCACCAGAGCAGCAGCGCCGACGGCAGCGGCGCCTGTCAAAAAGGTACCAAGCAGCATTATCGTGCAGCCTTCTTTTTGGAGGTTTTGAGCGGAAAACCGGCGATCAGGCGG
>NZ_AXCE01000021.1:0-17483 GCF_000475395.1 Labrenzia sp. C1B70 | reverse complement strand
CCGCCTGATCGCCGGTTTTCCACTCAAAACCTCCAAAAAGAAGGCTGCACAATAATGCTGCTTGGCACCCTGTTGACAGGCGCCGCCGCCTTTGGCGCTGCCACTCTGGTGAGTTCCAAGGGCCGCAACTACCTGCTAGGCGACGTCGAGCAGGACTGGCTTGCGAACGAACTGGAATTTGATCAGCTGCTGGCGGATGGTCAGACCGTTTCCCTGAAAGACGGTTCCTTTGTTCGCGTGTTCTCACTCTCGGGATTATCCTACGAGACCCGAAGCGTTCCTGAACAGGAAACGCTTGCCAGAGGCCGGGCAAGCACCTTCCACCAATTCCTCAGCGCTGGATCGTCCCTTCGCCTGTTTGGCATCAAACGCCAGCGCGATGTCAGCTTTCAGGCGGAGTGGCCGTCACCCACTCTGAAAGAGGTTGGCGAAGCGGAACAACGGCTCTACCAGAACGCCTATTCGCTTGTCTGGTATCTGGTTCTTACAACGAAAACCTCCACGGAGTTGGAAAAGACCTCGCGCGGCCTGATCAGCGGGTTCAAGGATTACAGCATCCGCCCCGTCAATGCAGCCCAGGTGCATGATCAACCGTGCGAGCTGACACGTGTTCTGAATTATCTGGTCTGCGGTGAGCTTAAGCCTGAGATCGGGCGCCTCAGTGCGGGGATCAGCGCCAACCTGCCCGCCTCTGACATTCACGTTTCGACAGACGGCGCGATCGATACCTTCACCCCGCACAAGACGTTCAATCGGGTGATTGCCGTGCGTGGATGGCCGGAGACCGTCTCCGGCATGCTGGTGTCCCGTCTGCTGGCCCTTAGTGGTGAGCTGGAAGTCTGTCAGATCGTCAAGCCGCTGGATAACACGAAGCAAATTGCGCTGTTTACGCGTCAGATCAGCGAGCAGAAGCATAACTATTTCGGGACGGGCGCTGTCCTGGCCGAGCTGGAAGCTGTCAACGAGGATCTTCTCAACAATTCCCAGCAGCTTCAGGAAACGCAATTCCAGATCGCCGTGCGGGCTGGCAATGAGGCCGAGCTGACCTCCCTCATAGATCAGGTGACGTCCATCCTCGACAATGTGCGGATCCGTTATAGCTGCGAGACAGTCGGCGCGGCAACGGCATGGTTCAACCGCATGCCCGGTCGGGACAAACTGCTGCGGCCGCTCAAGATCACCGAAAGCAATGTCGCCGCCCTGTGGCCGTTCCAGTTCTCGCCGATCGGTCTGTGGTCCAGCCCCTTCGGCGACCGCCCGGTGCGTCTCTTCAAGACCCCCACGGGCCAGAACTACGCCTTCCAGTTCCATGTTTCTGACAAGCCGCAATCGCCGGGCAACTATCTGATGTTTGCTCCGACCGGTGGCGGCAAGTCCACCTTGATCCTTCATTTGCTTAGCGGTCTCGCGAAGTTCCAGGGCGTGCGTAACTACGTCTTCGATTCCAAGGACGGTGCGCGCTTCATGATCGAAGCCTTTGGGGGTGTTTATCAGGGCTACGAAGAACTGGCCCTGAACCCGCTCGATATTGATGTCACCGAGAAGTCTGCCCGCCACCGTGTCCGGCTGATCCTTCAATCCATGCTCGGTGAGAGTTTTGACGACAGCATGGATGACGACCTCCATGCCGCGCTCGACATGGCGGGCGAGCTGGAGCCGGGCCTCAGAACGCTCAACAACATCTATGGCGCGGCCTTTCCGTCGCAGTCGTCCATCCGCAAGCTTTTTTCCAAGTGGGTTTCCACCGACGAGGGTGCGGACGGTCAGTTTTCGCACGTCTTCAATGCGCCGCGTGATCAAATCACCGGTTTTCTGGAACAGTCTTTCCTGGTTGGCATCAACATGAACGAAGCACTGGAGGATCCCGTGCTGGGACCACCGGTGGTCGCACATATCTCTGCAGCGATTTCCGCAGCTGCCAAGAGGGGGAAGGGCGGCTTCTCGATCTTCATCGATGAAGCGGCCAATCTTCTGCGCAACAATGGGTTCCGGGACGTCGTTCAGGAGATGTTCCGGGAGTACCGGAAGCTGAACGGCCTTGTTGGCCTTGCGTTCCAGGAACCGGGTTCTCTGCTCGAATTCGATGGTGCGTCGGCGATGATCGAGAACGCGCAGACCCTGTTCTTTCTGCCGAACTCGCAGACCAAGGTCCAGAATCTTGAGCCCTTCAATCTTTCGCCCGAGCAAATCGCCTTCATTAAGGGCGAAGGCGACCTGAAAGGTGGCCGCCAGGTGCTCGTCGTCAAGCGTTTCGAGGCCAACAACTTCAACGAAAGCACGATCCTGGACGTTGATCTGTCAGGCCTCGGGGACGCGTTGCGCTTCTATCGGGCCGGGGACGAGCCCGTGCGGATTATCCAGCACCTTAAAAAACAATGGGGCGACCAATGGCTCGCAAAACTCTGACTTCCGTCCTACCCGGGCTTTTTGCAGGCATGATGCTGGCGACTAACCTGGTGACGCCGGCGCAGGCGGCGATGGCCGTCATCGACGTCAAGGGCATTGGCGAAATGCAAAAGCAGCTCGCCAACATGAAAGAGCAGCTCGGTACTTTGAAGAGCCAGCTGGATACGGCCAAGGAAAGCCTGTCGGTGGTTACTGATCAGCTGAAGGCGGTCCAGGAGGTCAAGGGCATTGCCGACGAGACCCTGTCGTCCATCGGTGAGATCGGCAATCTCTCCATTCCGTCCCTGAACTTCCAGTCGCTTGCGTCCAGTGTCTCGGGGGACATGGCCTGTCTCGTTCCCGACTACAAGCAGCTCATGCCGTCCATCAAATTTGACGAGGTGGACTTCGGCTCGATCTGCGAGCGGGGCAATGCCTACAAGTCCGGCCTGGTTGCCACCCCGGACTCTCTGACCGAAGGAAGCTGGGAAGAAAAAGCCAGCATTCAGAAATCCGTTCATGAAAACCGGATTGCGACGATCACGGACGCGACGGTCAAGGGGCTGGCGCAGTCGGACGAAGCCCATGAGACGGCTGTCAAAACCCTTGAGACGGCTCAGGAATACAAGAACGCAGGCCAGACAGCCGAGACCGTCAATGCGCGCCTGCAGGTTCTGATCGAGCTGGAAGTCGCTCAACTCGTCGCAACCGCCCAGACCAATCAGATCCTCGCTCAGATGCTGAAGATCCAGGCCTCGGACGCCCTTAACAACGGTGTTCCCGTGATGAGCGAAGTCGCCGAAGACCGGAAATACAATGAAGAGGGAGCCGAATAACCATGGCGGAGACCTCCTGTAATATCTGCGCGATCTTCGAGGCTTATCAGAGCCACGCCGGATCGACCCTCGATACGCTCGTCACAGCAGTGCATGGGCCGTTTCAGGCGATCCTCTTGAGCCTCGTCGGCGGTTGGATCCTCTGGAGCGGCATTCAGGTCTTTCTGGGGACGCTGGATTTCGCCAGTGCCCTGAAACAGGCCATCTTCATGGTGCTTGGGTTCGGGGTCTACAAAGGCGTCGATGGCGGTTTGATCAAGACTGTGTTCGACGCGTCCGTCAATGTCATGGGCGGGCTTGCAAGCACTTTGATGGACGGTGGCGGCTCAGGTCTTTCAGGCCTCAGCGCATTGCTGAAGGCGGTCGAAACCGGAATTGGTGGTGTCTTCAACATCGCCACCACGATCATGGGCGCGGGCGGTTATCTTCCTGCACCCAAGTATATTCTCTATGGCGTTGCGCTGCTGCTGCCTTACGTCATCCTGCTGGTTCTGTTCCTGGCGCACACGGCCGTTTCCCTCTTTCGCCTGACAGTGATCCTCGGAATGTCACCCTTCCTGGTTGGCATGGCTGCGTTTCCATTTGGTCGCAACCTGATCGGCGCCGGCGTGCGGACAATCATCGGCTCTATCGTCACCATGCTCTGCGTCACGATGGTTTTTTCGCTGGTCATCGCCAGTGTAAAAGGTCTTGGCGTCACCGCTGATGCCGAGGTTGACCCAGAAGCCTACATCGACCTGACCAGCGGCAAGTTTTTGCTTGCCATGATTATGGGCTGGCTTGGTGCCGCCCTGATCTCCGAAGCGGTCAATATTGCCGGTCAGGTGTCCAGCTCGGTGCTTGGAACCGTGTCTGCCGGGATCATGTCTGCCGGTGCCATGCGCGGAGCCGCCATTGGTGCCTCAGCCGGTCGAACAGCGGCGGGGGCTGCCGGTCGCGTCGGTGGCTTCATGCATAGAAAAACCTGGGAATCCTCGCGTTCGGCTCCGGGCGGGATCATCAGCTCTCGCGGCTCCTAAACCCGCCCTCTCCTCTTCTTCTCTCTACGTTCCAAAGGTTGTTCGCTCATGAAACACCTCAGACTCGTCTTGTGCCTTGGTTGGCTGGTTTCCGGCTGTGCACAGGTGGAAATGCCGATTGAACCGGACGGCATCGACAAGATGCGCAAGTCGCCCTGCGCTTGCGCGGAAATCGAGTTCGAACCGCGTTCCTTCGAATGGGTGGGGTCTGCCTGATGGCTTTCCTCTCCCGTTCGAAATCGGACGTAGCAATGGTTCCGGAGATCAAGCCGGAGCCGAAGCACGCCAACATCCTCAAGGCGGATCCGTTTGCCTACAAAACCGCGCACCGGCGCATGGCCTGGCTGTTGCGCCTGTCGGTTGGAACGAATGTCGCGCTGGCAATCTGTGTGGTGGCAAGCATCCAGGCCCTTGTGTCGCTGGTACCGCTCAAGGAAACAGAAATCGCGCTTCTGCGTGCCGATCCGAGCGATGACCGGATCTATCGTGTCGAACCGATTTCAATGGAAGTGGATGGCTTCGAGCTGATGCTCGAAAAGCTCGCCCGGCGCTATGTGCACCAGATCCTCACCATTGACGACACCACCCAGAACACCCGGTTCAAGGAAGTCCGCACGTACTCCGATCCGGACTTCTTCAATGACTATGTGAAGACCAACAAAACGGTCATCGAAGAAGCGATCAAAGACGGCCTCAACCGCTCGATCACCATCAAGGGCGCCTATCAGGTCGATGCCTACGATGGCGTCTATCTCTATGTCGTCGAGTTTCTTCAGACAGACAGGATCGGCCGCGAAAAGCCGAAGCGCCGCCATCTGCGCGCCTTCCTGGAAATGACCCCCCGTCCCCATGACGTCACTGCCGCCGAGCGGTTCGAGAACCCGCTTGGAATCCGCGTCCTCGGCATGTCCATCAAGGAGCAAGCTTCCAAATGATCGACCGTTTTTCTGTCCTTTTCGCCGCCGTTGCCATTACTGGAGCTGCCCACGCACAAACGCCTCTCGGTCAAGGTCCGGCAACGCCCGGCAGCGCGGCCACAACCCCGACGCAGCGGGTTGCTGCGGCCAACTCGGTTGTCAACTCAACGCTTCCTGTCGGTTCCGTGCCGCAGGCGCAAGCCCAGGCAGCCGGAAACTTCGGTCCCCTCGCCCGCCCTGAAAGCATCGGCGGCCAGATTCAGGAGGCTTGGTCGCGCCCCGGTAAAAAGCAGGGCATTCACGTCCAGAATTTCTGTGGCGACTGCGTCTACAAGGTGCGCCTCAGGCAATACATGGTCAGCGCCATCCAGTTGCCGAAGGGCGTCAAGATCAAGTCGGCCGATATGGGCGACAGTTCCCGTTTTGAGGTCAAGAAGCGGTCGGACAACACGCTTGCCGTAAAGCCGACCGGGGCCGGTGTCGATAGCTCGATGCTGGTCTACACCGAAGATGGCGACGTGTATTCCTTCTACCTTCGCGCCGAAGGCATCAACTCGAAGTCCGTTCCCGATGTGTCTTTCCGGATCATTGGTCCGCAGAGCGCAGGAATGTCTTTCGTTGAGTTCGATGGCAAGGGCAACCCTATTGGCGGTGGCGGGGAAACAGCCCTTGCCACTCACAACTCAAAGGACTTCCTGCAGACAGCAAAATTCGATCCGGGCGCGCTGCGCGGATGGAACCAGTACAAGCTTTGGGGCGACAAGAAGCTACGGCCCGAGCAGGTCTTCCGGGACGATCATTTCACGTACATTCAGTTCGGCGACAAGTGGAACGACGTGGAATTGCCGACCGCCTATGTCGTGGTCGATGGCATTGACGAGCTGGTCAATACCCGCGTCCAGGGAACCACTTTCATTGTCGAAAGCACCCACCGCCTGATCACCCTCAAGTCCGGCCAGTCCTTCATGTGCATCCAGTACAAGGGGGGCAAGTGAGCATGGCCGTCTGCGAGATCCTTTTGGCGCTCGGCCTGACCTTTGGCGGGGCCTGCGAGCCGGAGCCTGTTCACCCTCGCGGTCTGCCCGCCAGTGACCCGGCTGTCTTTACTTACGAAAAGCCAGAACCTCCGAAACCTCCTGCGGAAGCGAAGATTATCACCATGCCACCGGTGATCATCGAAAAAGAAGTGATCCGGGAAGTCGAAGCGCCCCCACTGCCATCGAAAGAAGTCATCAGAACCCAGACGATCACAAAATACATCGAGCCGCCGAAATCAGTGCCGCGTCAGCCAACCGAATATGAGCTGATGCTGCAAACCGCTCTCAGAGAGCGGGCTGCCATGCAGTCGCAGCTTGCAGGCGCAGATATCACCGGAGACTTTTCAGACGCCGGTAACCGGTCTGCCCCGATGAATGCGAACCTGCCCGGGTTTCCACCACCTGAGGGGATCGATCCGGAGAACGATCGCTATTCGGCGCCGCCGCGCTACTCGACCGGAGCAGTCGATAACACCCGTATTCTGACGGCTGACCGCTACATTACGGGCATTCTGGAAAGCGGGATCAACAGCCAGCTTGCCGACAACGGCTCCGTTGTCGTTCAGGTGAGCCGGGACGTCTACGGCTATCACGGCCGAACCAAGCTCGTGCCAAAGGGTTCGCGGATGATCTGCGAGTACGCCTCGGTCGACAAGGTTGGTCAGACCCGTGTCGGGTTCTCCTGCAGCCGGATCCTGCTCGGGGAAAGCCGAGCCGAAATCTATCAGCTCAAGGCCCACATAGGCGACGCACAAGGGTATGCGGGCCTCTCTGGTGAAGTGAATACCCGATTTTGGGAAAAATACGGCTCCGCCATCCTGACCACCGGCATCGGGACAGCCGTAGAAGCTGCCGTATCCGGCTCCCAGAAAATCGACAGTTCTAATTCCAACATTGTCTCCAATGGCCTGTCCGGTGCCAGCGAGAACATTGGAACCATCACTGCGGCCCTCCTTGAGGACACAGTGGATCTCAAGCCAGTCATCCGGATAGCCCAGGGCACCCGCGTACAGGTGCGCCCGAAGTTTGACTGGTACCTCGCCGACCCTCCCCAAAACTAAGGAGACTGGAATGCGATACACTAGAATGGTGTCTTGCGGCCTTCTGGCGCTCGTCCTGGCGTCATCTACCGCACTTTCTCAGGCACAGACAGTGCCGACGGTTAACCCCGCCTCGGCCCAGACGTCGGTTGCCGGAGAAGGAGAGGTTCTGATTAAGGAGAACCTCTTTACAGTGTCGCCAGCATTGGAAACAGAACTGTCTAACGACAATGCCGTGCCGGTCCAACTGCAGTTCAACGCACAGCCGAACACAACCGAGGCCGTTGATATAAGCGGGATCACCGCCGAGGGCTTCACCCGCAAAGTCAGCGTCAATGGCGAAGAAATCGCCCAGGTGGTTGTCACAAGGCTGAAGAAAGACGCCGACTTTGTCGATCTGGAAGCCGATAACTTCACCAGCCAGTTCGGTGTTGACAGCAACCGGCTCCTGCCGACCACGGCGATTTCTGTGAACGGGGATGAGGCCGAATTCGTGCGGGCAGTGGCGCTGCTCTCGGCAACGGAGGAAGAGGCCGAGCCGGAGAAGGAGCTCGAAGACAAGGAAAACACTGTCGAGGACGATACGGACGTTGACGAAGCCGGCGGCGGTGAGAACCCGATTGCCGAAGGTTACGAAACGCCTGAACGGCTTGCTCAAGAGGAAGAGGAGCCGGAAGAAGAGCGCGATCCGAACATGACGATCAACGTCTCGACGGATGGCTGCGAGCCGCAGATCGATCTGGCAAACGGCATCGTCCGTCAGACCGCCAAGACGGAAACGCTCGAGGACGGTATTGTCACGGAGACGGATGCCTGTTCGCCCAACGGCATCGTCTGGAACATTCAGCGCAATTACGAGGCCTGCGAGGATCTGGTTGACCAGGCCGCACTCCTTGCCCGCCCGCAATATACGTCCTTCTATAACGACGACCGTGGTGCACGCTTTGACCTGGCCGCCTGTCAGCCGGATCAATCAATCTCTTTTGCCATTTCGGAATCCAGCGACGATTGCAAACCCGATGTCGATATTGAGGGAGAGCGCGTCACACTGCTGTCTCGTCTGACCTATCGGGACCGGACAGGCAAGGATGTTGCAGTCAGCGAGTGCACGCCCTCAGAGACCGTCTTCGAATTGGAGCGCGAATACGGCTCCTGCTCGGATGTGGTCGATTTGGAGGCCGGTATCGCCAATGCGCAATACACGCTTTCCTATACGGACGAGAAGGCAAGCCGACTGAAGGTTAGCGAGTGTTTGCCCGACGAGAAACAGGCGTTCGAGATCGAGGAAAAACAGAACTGCACGTTTGATTTTGATCTCGAGAACGGAGTGGCCATCGTCAACACCTCTCTCATCTACACTAATAATGCCAAGGTCGAAGTCAGCGTGCGCGAATGCGCGCCCTCCGAAACCATCGCGCCGATCCCGATGACGGCCGAGCCGAACGGTTGTTCCATGCGGCACGATTTTGGAACGGGCGTTTCCACGGAAATGGCGATGTGGACCTATGAGTACGAGGGCCAGCTCTTCCAGGCATCCCCGTGCATCACCACGGAGACCACCTACACGCATTCAAAGGTGTTCGATAAAAACGGCATCGACGTGTGCACGCCAATTGTCGATTTGGCGAGTGGCAAGGCTGTCAGGCAATACCGCACCGAGATTACCGTGAATGGCAGTTCGGAAATCATCGCGGGCTGCCAGCCGGACGAAGCGAACATGCTTGGCATCTATTCGACGGTGAACGGTTGCGACGATCCGGCTTCCTTCGATCACGATCTTGCCGCCGGTCTCTCCTATGGCCTCGAGCGCTATTATTATGACGTTGCCGGCCGAGGGCGGACCTATGTGACCGCGTGTCAGAAGAACGATCAAACGTTCACACACTCGGTCCAGCCCTCCAATTGGAAGCACGACGATGCCAATCTGCGCGCGCAGCAGCTGGTGGATGTCTCGATCAACGTCAACGGTTCGTCCTACAAGATCGCAACGTCCTACCTTCAGCCGGGCACGTCCGAGATTGCCTATACCTTCGTCAGGAACCAGGACGTCCCGGACTATGCCCGCAAGTACTATACCGGTTGCACGGAGATGGTTCCGACCAAACGGACCAAGATCTACACGCGTCCGGATGGGTCCAGCTATTCCAGGGCGTCCGGGGACGGCACGACACTGAACAACGGAGACAAGTGTCAACGCAGCACGGAAACGCGCAAGCTGAACGGCCACCGCGTCAACGTCTCGGCGAAGGGCTACACCCTTGTCGTGCGGGACGGCAATGGCAACTACACCACCGTTTCCGGCAATTGCGGCGGGTCTTCCAAGACCCTCACCGGCAATCCCGGCTATAACCTCGTATCGGCGCGGGGACCGGTGAGCACCTGCCGCTACCCGGAATACAAGCTGACCTACTACAACCGGGTCGATGAGCGCTCCAAGGTGGTCTACCCGACCGGCAAGGTTACCTATTCGTCCTGGAAAACGGTCCGCTGGGAAACCTGACGGTATTCTGAAACTTGCAGGGACCTGGCCAGGCTCGGGTCCCTGCCCTTGTCCCGCTCCCCCAGTTCCAGTTTAGAGAGGCCGAACCCATGTCTCAGGTTCTGTTGCAAAAAATCCTTGAGCCGCTGTCCAGGCACTATGCCGCGTCTGATGTTGTCGAGGTCCGAACGAAGGCTCCGGGCAAGCTGATCGTGGAGCGTCGCGATCTTGAAAACCGCATTGCCGAAGTCGATGAACCGGCTTTGACCCTGCACCGGATCAAGACAATCTGCCGGGCCTTGGCGAATATGAAGGGTTTGGAATTTGACCCCACATCCAAACCGCAGCTTTCAACAGTTCTGCCGGGTGGTCACCGCTTTGAGTGCCTGATCGGAAATTCGGTTGTCTCCGGTCTGTCACTGGCGATCCGTTGCAAACATCCTCACAAGATCACGCTGGAAGACATGGGGCTGTCCGCCGGCATGATTGATTATCTCAAATCCGCGCTCAATCAGCAGCGCAACATTGCTATCTCCGGATCGACCAATACCGGCAAGACCACGCTGCTCAACAATCTCCTATCTTATCTGCCTGATGACCGGCGCGTCGTCAGTGCCGAAGACACTCCCGAACTGGAAGTCAGCAGGTTCTATAACGGAGTGTCCTTGCTGGCAGCGCGCGATACCGTGCAAGGCGCAGGCCTTAGGACCTGGCAGCAGCTCTACGATCACAAAATGCGTATCTCTCCGGACAATATTCTGTTCGGCGAAATCTCCACTCAGAATGCCTTTGCGGCACTCAACGTCCTCAATACCGGCGCTCGTGGTTGGATGTGCACAGTGCATGCAGAAAGCGCCGAGCTGGTCCCCGCACGATTCCAGGAGAACATCAATGCCGCCGGTCAGACCTTGCCCGACGCAGAGACGTTCATGCGCCGTCTTGTCGATCTGGTGATCCACATCAAGCGCGACCCACGGGGTGGGCGTTTTATATCGGATATTTATGAGATGAAGATGGGTCGCTATGTGCTGCGCGACCGCGAGCCGGTCAGAACCAAGGCGGCGTGATCGACCATGCATCTGATGCGCTTGTTTGCCGTTCTGGCCTATGGTGCTCTCGTCGGCGTGACGCTGACCGGCTGGTACTACACGCTCGGTTTTAATCCACTTCAGCCCGCTTGGTGGCAGTGGCTTCTGGATTTCTGGCGGCAGGCTCGCGGTTTTCCGACCGAAATTCTTCAGCCTGCCTATGCCGGGTTCGGGGCTTTCCTCGTGCTGATGGTGACTGGCACGATCGTCTCATCCGGAGCCAGGTCAGAAACGATCTTTGGCGGCCGGAAGCAGAAGGACATCCACGGCACAGCTCGATGGGCTGAAACCCGGGACGTGAAAGAAAGCGGCCTACTGTCGGAAACCGGCGTCGTCGTTGGCGGCTGGCCGACGCGGCGAGGCGTCAAGATGCTTCGCCACGATGGCCCGGAGCACGTTTTGGCTTTTGCCCCGACCCGATCAGGTAAGGGTGTCGGCCTGGTTTTGCCCACTCTGCTCTCCTGGGAAGAATCTGCGTTGGTGCTCGATATCAAGGGTGAGAACTGCGCTCTGACTGCCGGTTGGCGTGCTTCCCAAGGGCAGAGAATTTTTCGCTTTGACCCGGCGGCAGACAGGGGCTCCGTCAAATACAATCCACTCGCAGAAATCCGGATCGGGACCGATCACGAGATTGCCGACTGCCAGAACATCGCCATCATGATCATCGATCCGGACGGCACCGGCTTGAAGGATTTCTGGATGCAGGAAGGCTACGGCTGGCTCTGCACCGCGATCCTGCATGTCCTTTACCGGATCAAAAAATCCGAAAACCGCACCGCGACACTCGCAGACGTGCGCGCCTTCATGTCGATCGGTGACGACGAGGATCCAAAGACCATCAGCGAACAGGCCGTGGCAGCGGCGGCAAAAGCCGCGTTCGGCCAAAATGATGGCGAGGAAGACGACAGTTTCGACCGGCTCCTGAAGGACATGGAGCGCTATGAGCACGGCCGGGAAGTCGTCAATGACGAAGTGCGTCTTGGCGCGGCCCGTATGCGCAAGCGGTCCAGCAACGAGCGCTCCGGCGTTCACTCAACCGGCACGTCTCAGCTTGCGCTCTACAGCGACCCGATTGTCGCCCGCAACATATCGGAATCCGATTTCCGTATCACCGACCTGATGAACGGCGACAAGCCGGCAACCCTCTATATCGTCATCCCGCCTTCTGACATTGCCCGGCTGCGGCCCCTGGTGCGGATTCTGCTCAACCAGTTCCTCACCCGTCTTACCTCTCATATGGCGTTCGAGGGCGGCCGGTCCGTCAAACATTATCAATTCCGCATGCTGTTGATGCTCGACGAGTTTACGTCAGTCGGCAAGCTGGAGATTTTTGAAAAGGCGATTGCCTTCATGGCGGGCTATGGCCTCAAAGCCTTTGTCATCGTCCAGGACCTCACCCAGCTGCAGAAGGTTTACGGCGGCGAACAGTCGATCGTCTCCAACTGCCATGTCCGGATCGCCTATGCGCCGAACACGATGGAAACGGCCCGGGTTTTGTCGGACATGGCCGGCAAGACCACGCTGGTTCAGAAAAAGACCTCAGCCAGCCACACAACCGGGAAAATCGGGACGAACTATTCCGAAACCTTGATGGAGGTGGCCCGGCCGCTTCTGACCCCGGACGAATGCATGTCGTTGCCGGGCATCCAGACAGGGGTTGGCGGCAAAGTCACCCGTGCCGGTGACATGCTGATTTTTGTTGCCGGGCGTCCTGCCATCTACGGCCGTCAGGTTCTCTATTTCCAGAACGAAGATCTGCAGACCCGGGCGAAGATCCCGATCGCCTCCCCCACTTCCATTCCTTCTCTCCCGCCGTCCAACGGAAAGGCTTTCTCATGAAGATCAGCAAAGCAGTCGAGATCCTGCTCATGATCCATGAGGAGTTTGGTGATGTTGAAATCACAGGTGGTACGCTTACCAATGATACGCCACTTAAGAGTATCACGGTCACTGACGCGGCTGGACGAGAAATCTGGCCACGATCACCGACCTATCAGACCGTCAAATTGCAGGTTGATGGCGTTTTCCTGGACTGAGTTTTCGTTTCTCCCTTTCTATCGATGAGACAGCTGACCATGAACCATGTTTTTGCCCCTGGCTTTCTGGCAGAGGATCCCGAACGAGCAGAAGCCTTGATGGAGAAAGTCATCGCGGCTTTTCCCAAGAAGTATCTACCGGAGGCTTCTTTGACGGACGTGGCCGATCACTATGTGTCGCAGCACTTCCCGGATGCCGATCCGGAGCGCCATGCAAATCTGATCGCCTGCATCAAAGAGGCCAATGAGATCCGTCAGAGCCTCTACTTCAGGAAACGGCGTCCGGGATGATGCTGTCTTCCGTGAAACTCAACCAAATTCTCCCCATTGCTTACTGAGTTTTTAGGCATGACTGACGCCAAACCAATTGAAAAGACCTATCTTTCCGTACCGTATGAGCAGCGCGAAACCGCGAAAGCTGCCGGTGCGCTCTGGGACAAAAAGGCCAAAGCCTGGTTTGTTAAAAGTGCAGAGGTTCCGGCTGGCCTGAAATCCTTCCTGCCTCAAAACCAGACGGATCACGTGAGAGAGGATCCACGCACAGCCTTCGGAAAATTCCTGCGTGACAACGGTGCGCAGCTCCAGGGCCTTCCGGATATGGACGGCAAGTGGCACCGCATTGCGCTCGTCGGTGATGGCAAGGAAACCAACGCCAGTTATCGTGGTTTTCTGGATGGTGTGCCGAATGGTCAGTTCAAAAACTTCAAGGGTGATGATGCTCCCTTGCAGTGGACTGACACAGGGGACGCGCTCACTTCGGAAGAGAAGCAACGCCTTGTTGCCGAGGCCGCACAAAACCGGGAGAACCGCGAGAATGAACGGGCCAAGAACCAGGAAACGACTGCCAAACGGGCTTTTGGAATCTGGACCAACCTGAAATCCTGGGCTACGCCGGAAAACTGCCCTTACCTTGCCCGGAAGAATGTTCGCGGTTACGGCGTGAAAGTGGCCGACGATGGCCGCATGGTCGTGCCGCTGCGTGACGAAACCGGCCGCATCTGGTCGCTGCAGTTTGTCGGTGAGGACAAGATCTACCTGAAAGACGGCCGTAAGGATGGGCTCTATCACACTATCGATCCAGACAAGGAGCTGGAGAAAGACCGTCAGAAAGACGATGCGCTGACCGTCATTGTCGGTGAAGGCTATGCGACCGGTGCTGATGTTCAAAAAGCGACGAGCCTGCCGACCTTTGTCGCGTTCGACGGTGACAACCTGGTGGCGACAGCCAAGGTCGTTCGCGAGAAATATCCTACCGCCAACATTCTGATTGTGGCCGATGATGATCATCATTTGCCTCTCAGGTCTCCGCCCCTGCCCAACAAGGGCCTGAAATGCGCACATCGGGCTGCCGAGGCTGTTGGCGGCAAGGTGCTTGCCCCGAGTTTTACGCCTGCGGAAAAGGATCGTGGCGCGACCGACTGGAACGACCTGAAACAGCTTCGCGGTGAAAAGGGCCTGCTCACGGCCCTCAGAGGTTCCTTTGCGCAGATGCAGCGGGAACATGCGTGTGGCAAGGGTAAGGACATGGGCATGGGGCGTGAACGAGAGATGTCCCGATGAAGAATTCCAGGCGCATCCTGTTGAAGGCCTACGTCAAACCGGATCTCCACGAACGCATCATGTCCCACGCGAAACGCACGAAGCTCTCTGCGTCACGTGTTGTCGAACGTGTTCTTGAAACCGGAAAGCTTCCGGATCAGTCGCTGGATCAAGCGGTTCTGCGTCTCCTGGAGATCAACGCTGACCAGGCGCGTTTGGGCAACCTGTTGCTGAAGGGCATGAATGAGACTGCCGACGGCCATGTCGTTCGACAGATGCAATCGCTTCTACGTGACGTTCGTCAGACGCAGCAACAGATCAAGGCTTGTGTTGCAGAGCTGAAACCGTGATTGCCAAGAAAACATCTCTCAAGAAATGTTCCAGCGCCAAAGCCCTCGCGAAATACATCGCCGGGGCAAAGGAGAAAGGCGAAAAGCTCGATCAGTTCTGGCTGTCCAACTGCAAGGCCGGCGACGGCATCGATGACCTGGACACGGCCATCGCGGAGATCCGCGCAACGCAGGCTTTGAATGCTCGCAGCAAGTCAGATCCGAACTACCACTTGGTGGTGTCATTTGCCGAAGGTGAAAAGCCAGACATCGATGTTCTGAAGGATATCGAACTGGAGTTTGCCAAAGCGCTCGGCTTGGAAGATCATCAGCGCGTGGTCGGCACCCATATCAACACCGAAAACTTCCACATGCATATCCAGTTCAACCTCGTGCACCCGGAAACTTTCCGGATGCACACTCCGTTCCGCGATTTCCAGGTCCTGCAGAAGACCGCGGCCAAGCTTGAAAAGAAACACGGATTGGAGGTGGTCCAGGGACGTGGCCCAGATAACGACCGTATGCACAATGATCTGGAAAACCGGAAAGCCCGGGACAAGGAAGCCAACTCCTGGGAGCAGTCTTTCTCCGGATACTTGAAGGAACACAAGACTGAGCTGCTCGTGATCCGTCGATTAGCAGAAACCTGGGAGGAATTGCACGAGGGCTTTGCTCTCTACGGCGTTGAGCTTCGCCGGCGCGGGGCCGGGTTCGTGTTCCGCGATATCGACACGGGCAGCATGGAAAAAGCCAGCGCCATTGATCGGCTGTTCTCTAAAAAGAACCTTGAAGACAAATACGGCCCTTATCGAAAACAGGACCGCCTCTTTAATCGGACAAAGCCCAAATCCAAATACCGCCGCCGTCCGCTCGATCCGCGCTTAGAAAGACATCCCGCCTGGAAACGCATGACTAGGGGCAACACCGGCAAGCGGGTGTCCTGGCGCCGGTTTTTGGAGCAACAGGCAGGTATTGATGCCGAGGCCCGCGAAGCGCTCGAGCTGCAGAAATCATACTTTCAGATCATCACCGGCCAAGAACCGAAAAAAATCCGCACACGTCAGATTAGGCCCCGGAAATCAAAGGGCGTCTCGCGGTGATCGGAAATGTTTGCCATCACGCCGCCTTCACGTCGAACTCCAAAGGCATGAGAGCGGTGCAGCGAACATATTGTCGGCGAAGGGAACCACTTTGTCATGATCGTAGAGAACAAGGCCCTGGATAAACTTGTTTCCGGATGCTTCCGCAAGTTTGCGCATACCGGAGAAATCCTTGGTGGAAACCGTAGCTGATGATTTGACCTCTATCCCCACGATCTCTCCACGCCGATTTTCCAATACGATGTCAACCTCGTTCTTGTCCTTGTCGCGGAAGTGTGAAAACGAGCATCTCTGATCGCTCCAGGAAGCGATTTTATGTAGCTCGCTGAAGACGAAGGTCTCCAGAATTGGACCGAAAACAGTCTTGTCCTTTGTTACAACATCCGGAGAAATGTCTTTCAACGCCGCGAGGAGACCTGAATCGAGGAAGTGCAATTTGGGGGACTTGGTTAGCCGCTTCAGGCGATTGGTGAACCACGGTTGCAGAGTGTGCACCAGAAAAAGGCTTTCGAATATGCGCACATATTTCTGGGTGGTCACATGATTTAGACCAAGTGCTGTGCCGATACCGGAGTAATTCACCAGTTGCCCCGAATGCTCCGCTAGGACGGCAAGCAGCTTCGGCATAACGGTAAGCTGCTCGATTTGAGCGACGTCGCGTACGTCACGCTGCACGATGGCGTCGAGGTAATCGTGATACCAATCCTGCTTTCGTCCCCATCGCTTTCTGCCCAGGGCCTCCGGGTATCCGCCAGAAAGAACGGTTTCAACAAGCTTCGCCCCTATGATCATATTGTTGGCAGCAGGTTTTTTGGCTGCAAATGCTCTGTCGATGAACCTTGACGTTTTCCCGATGATTTCTGCCTGCGATAGTGGGAACAGGCGCACGACTTCCAATCGGCCAGCGAGAGAATCCGCGACCTTCGGAATGGTCATGAGATTGGCGGAGCCCGTGAGAAGAAATCTGCCAGGTCTCTTGTCATCGTCGACAGTGTTTTTAATCGCCAAAAGCAATTCGGGAGCACGTTGGATCTCATCGATAACAGCGCGATCCAGTCCTCGGACGAAGCCCACAGGATCATCAATGGCTGACCTTAAGACGGTCGCATCATCTAAAGTCAGAAACGGCGTTTTGTCCGTGGCGATGCTGGTAGCAAGCGTCGTCTTGCCCGATTGACGCGGTCCTGAGATGAGAACGACGCGTGTGTCCTCCAGCGCCTCTTTTATTCTTGTCGTTGCGAATCTTGGGTACACAGCTGAGCAAATTTCCTTCGACAATTTGAAATCATGGTTCCGACTTATTGTAAGTCAAAGCCCGACTAATTGAAAGCATGGTGGCGTCCAGTTGAAAGTTAGTTTGTGATCTTGTTCTTTGTAGCTCAAACGAAGAGTCAAAAGGGGGAAAACAGCGTACCCCTCCGGTGACGCTTGTTGTTACCCATAAATGCACGGTTTATGACGAGGCAGTTGCGCGACCCGGGCTCCTTCGGTCCCGTCTTCACGTCAACAGTCGACCTGTGAATCGGCTCAACGGAATGACTCCGTCGGTACAACCTAATTCGAGTTGCCATTTGTGGAAAGCCCCGGTTTTGCCGCAGCGAGTCTGCGGTCATCACGCCTGCGCCCCAGAGCCAGCAGCAGGATTCAATTGTGTCCATGGCATTGCCAACTTATTCTG
>NZ_AXCE01000020.1:0-14285 GCF_000475395.1 Labrenzia sp. C1B70 | reverse complement strand
AATAACGGATGGGCTCTAGCTATCGGGGGATCATCCTCACGTTGGCAAGGGATAAGGGATTTGGATCTGCCACTGAAATAGATGCTGACACCTGCGAGCGCATAGGCTCTGCTCGCCAAGCTTTCGCTAGGTCCTGCAGGTACCCCTGCCAAAATTGACGATGATCTGTGAGCGATACTTGAAGTGCGACTTCTGCGGATTTCAGGGGTAGGGGGCGTTCACTCATTGCGCCAGCATCTTCTCCCTGAAGACTTCGGCCGGCGTCTTCCAACCAAGGCATTTCCGGGGCGTCGCATTGAGCCGGTCACAGATCCCTTTCAACTCAAGATCGGTGACCCGGCTCATATTGAGTTTGCGGGGAAGCCATCGTCGGGCACGTCGGTTGGTGTTTTCCACGGTGCCTTTCTGCCAGGGAGCAGACGGATCACAGAACCAGGTTTGTGTACCGATTTCCGCTTGAAGATGCGGCCAAGCCACAAACTCGGTTCCTCGATCGAACGTGATGGATTTTCGGGAACGGATTGGCAGGTGGCGGATTGCATCAATGACCTTGCCGAGCACCGGAAGTGTTTTCCTGTTGTCGTTCTTCAAAAGCACGGTGAACCGGGTGACGCGTTCCACCAGGGATGTAACGTTGCCAGAACCAAAGTGCTGTTTGAACAGCATTAAATCGCCTTCCCAGTGCCCGAACTCCTGCCGATGTGCCACGGCATCAGGCCGGAACAAGATGCTGACGTCACGATGGAATTTGGGTGGCAGGCGCTTTCTCGCTCGTCTGGGTTTTCGAGACTTTCGATGTGTCGGCAAGTACCACCACAGCTCCTGGGCAAGGCCTTCCTTCGAATAGATATAACGGTAGATCGTTTTCTGGCAGACCCGGTGGGAGGCGCCTTCGTATCTCATGCGTCCGGCAATCTGTTCCGGCGTCCAGCCATTCTTGATGCGATCGGTCACAAGATGACGCAGATCCGAATGCTTGATCAGTTTTCGTGACCGACGCGTGGCGCATTCCTGGTGGGCCGCCATCCATGGGGAGGAAGCGCAGGGTTTGCTTCAAACGGTAATACCTAGGCACGATTACCGCTCATTGCTCTGATTTCAGCTCAGGGCAAACGTTCGAGCATTATTCTCAGCTCTTGGTTTTCCGCCCGAAGCTGCAACCTCAACATCGCCTTCAGCCGTTGATTTTCCAGTTCCAGCACTTCCAGGTCATCGAGATCCACTGCGTTTGACTTGGAATCGACGCTGTTTGTCTGATTTTTCTCTATTTCGTCGTCAGAACCTTTCGAAGAAGTGACTTGTACCTCTGGAGTATGACCGATCTCGTCGTGCTCCGGCTTCGCCTCAGGTTCTACAGCGGCTAGTGGAAGCGCTTGCAAAATCCGCGGTGTGGACAACCCCTGAGGCTGCTTGTCACCACTCTCACTTCTGGGGATTGGCTGCGTTGATCTATTCTCCAGAGGAAACGAGTTTCTCCTACCAGGGTGCGAAACTGGCAGGTTTGCCTCGACTTCACTGGCAAGAGCCTTGAGATCAGTATCGCCCCAGATGGATCTGTTCTGTGGTTTTGCCTGTCGCCGGCTGGATTTCAATTCAACAACGAAGTTTCGTCGCGACTTCATAAAGAGATGCTTCCGAAAAAGTTGGGTAGGCCTCAGTGAGCCAAGCCTGAGGTTTACGGCCGTTCAAGCAGGTTTTCAACGCCGGAATGGATGGCCGCAGTCATTCCATCCCCAGGCGTTTGCGAAGTTCAGCGTTTTCCGCACGAAGCTTTTCCGCCAGCTGGGTGCGCAGCCGAATATTTTCAGCTTCGAGTGTTACCAGATCCTCCAGCGTTTCCAGCCCGCTGCCCGATTTCTTTTCAACTTTTGGCTGCGGAGTCGTCTTTTCAGGCTTATCTTTTGGTGCAGCGTTACGTTTCCACCTGTAATAGGTTTGTTCAGATATCCCGGCCTCTTTAGTCGCTGCCTTTATATTCAGTCCTTCAGACAAACGCATTTCGATCTCTGCGATCTTCTCCGCTCTCTCTTTAACGGTATACCGCTGACCGGTAGATCCTTTAGGCGCTTTGCTTCGTTTCCCGGATTTTCTGATCCGACCAGGACCAGCCGACTGCTGAGAGGTGCTTTTGCTCTCACTGTGCTCTGAGGCGTCATTCGTTTCTAGCTGTCCTGGATGTTGTTCGTCTGCCATTGTTTGCTCCGATATTGGTCGACTTAATTCATACGAATGTAAAAAATAGTCAACAACAGTCAAAGACATCGTGCTGCCCCTTGGCGGTTGGGGAAGAGAGTCAGAGTGTGCATGGTTGACCTCAGTGAACGCGATAGCGACGCCGAGGGTGTCCTCTTTCTTGGCAGCAAGAACCCTACTTTACCTTAGCGAGCACAATTTCCCTCTCGCGGTTAAAGCAAAAAAAGCCGTTTATTCTAGTTCTTATACATGTTTTACTTTTTGTGACTGTTTGTGCTTGTTGTGAAGCTAGCTACTTGAAAAGACTCATCTATTTGCCATGAACTCGCTATGAAAATCCAATAAGCGCAGCATTTATAGGGTCTTAGATGGACGATTTTGCCAGAAAGCGGCTGAACTTTGACGTTTTTGACCGTTCGAAACTGAACAAATACGTTCTTATACGAAATCTTGGATATTCTTGAACGTTTGTAACCATTCCTAACCGTGGGGAGCAGGGCAAGATAGAGAAAGTGAGGCACTTTCTGCGTCGTAAATCTCTACTGCTCGCATATAAACGACGGTATTTGCTACCTTATTCGCCTGAAGGCTCAACGAAACAAGACCCTCATTGAGGGCGTTAACTGTCGCTTAAGTATGAGTGCAGGTCTGTGGACAACTTACCAGAAAGAGCGGAATAAAAGATGACAACTACTGCGTTGATTAGTAGAATCGACTTGTTAGTAGCACGGCGGTCCCAATGTGGAAGTCAGGACCGCCGAGCCTAGCGAACACCAAACTAGTCTTTTGATGCGCGCATAAGGAGACCCTCACAAACTGAAGTGGTCCCGGTTTTCTGAACAGGCCAGCGGCTAAATTAAGGTGTATCCGGGTTGGTTTTCATGCCGCCAATTTCAGGTTCCTGTCAGCCCAATATGCCTCTATGGGAGATTTGTGCTTAAGGGCTGAATGTGGCCGTTCGATGTTGTAAAAGATTATCCCGCCCCGGATAACGCGATGTGCCTTGTAGCCGTCGGTCAGGTGTTCCAGATAAACCGCTTCCTGCTTCAAGGATCGCCAGAGCGTTTGATGAATATGTTGTCCATGCACCGGTCGCGCCCATCCATCGAGATGCGTATGCCAGCTGCGGTCAGCGTGAATAAATTGCGCGGTTGTTGATCGATCAACCCAACACGTTCTATTGGAGAATGCGATCGCGCGACACCAATGGCACCGGAAAGTCCGGCGGGATCAACGTGCCCAAAGTTGTTCTACGGTCTGGACCATCGTGACAGGATCGAAAGGTTTACCGATGGTTCCGAGAACCCCCAAACTATCATAGACCTTGAAATCGTTCATCCGAACCTTCGCGGTCATGAAAATGACTGGGAGGTCACGAGTTTTCGGCTCGTCCCTAAGTTTTTTCAAGATCGTGGGGCCGTCCATGACGGGTAACATGACATCCAGAAGGATCAATTGTGGCAGGCGCGTTTCCAGTTCCCGGAATAGCGACGTACCGCACTCGAAGATGGAGACGTCGTACTCGCCAATCTCCTCAAGACACATCCTGGAAATGATTTGAATGTCCGGATCGTCCTCAACGATAAAGATGGACCGTAGCTTATCGAGGTCAGCCATGGAACGCTGGTTCCTTTTCGTGTGTTGGCGCTTCGGAGACGGGCGTGCCGAGCCAGAACATGGCAAAGCGTCCGTCGATCTCCGTCTGGGCAAGATTCAGGGCAAGGTTAGAGGCATTGCAGGTTGTACGATAGTTCAGCCTACGGAAGGCGCCACTGACTCGCCGCAAGGCTGCATCATCTGATGTAGAAAGCGGAACGGGAATTCTTCCGCTGTCTGACACGCGAGTTGCGAGTATCCCATACGACGGGTGATTCTGAGGTCCGATTGCCACGAAGGATTTGTCGGCTGATAGTGTTACCGTATCGCCCACAGGGGACAGGGGAAGTTCGAAATAGAAAGAGACGCCGTAGCCAGGGCGGGTACGGTAGCCGATTGTGCCTCCATGTTGCATTAGAATAGCTTTGGAAATCGACAAACCTAGCCCCGTACCACCTATTTTCCGTGTGTCGGAGGAATCTGCTTGGCCGAAACGTGTGAACATACGTTTGCGAACGCTAGTGTCTATGCCAGGACCATGATCGGCTACTGTGATGCGAATGCGATCCCCTACTCGAGCAATGAACACGTCGATTGCACTGGTCGGGTGGGAGTATTTCGCAGCGTTTGACAGAAGGTTGTTCATCACTTGGATCAGTCGACCTTCATCGCCTTGGACTACGGCGCTACCTTCGACTGCCCAGAAACGTACTTTCTTGCCGTGGCTGACAACATATGGTGCGCTGACCTCGATTGCTTGTTGTACCAGCTTGATCACGTCAACCGGGTTCAGAGAAAACTCCAGCGTACCGTTCTCCATCTTCTCCATGTCGAGAATGTCATTGACGAGAGATTCGAGACGCTCGCAGTTCTTGCTGGCAATCGAGACCAAGGACGCCGCCCGTTCTCCAAGAGGCTCCTTACGTCCGGACAGGAGTAGACCCAAGGCCCCCCGGATCGAGGTAAGCGGGGTCCGAAGCTCGTGACTGACTGAACTGATAAATTCATCCTTGGCACGCTCGGTTCGGCGGCGTTCGGAAATGTCACGGATAATGGCGCTCAGGAGTGAACGCCCGGCTAGATGCAACTCTCCTATTGCGAACTCGATTTCGACGGTCGTCCCGTCCTTTCTCAATCCAAGCGCTTCATTCCTACCGTCGAATTCGATCAGTCTTTTTCCTGACCGATAGTCTTCTAGACGATTTTGAAAGGCAGGCCGCAAGTGATCAGGAATTAGGATCTCCATAGGCTCGCCAATCAAATCACTTGGCCGGTATCCAAAAAGCCTTTCGAAGGCTTTGTTTGCTGATTGAATGATTCCGTCCCGATCAATGGTAACTATTGCATCGGCAACATTATCAAGGATAGCTTCCAGGCGCATGGCGTTGTCGCGGATGGACAATCGGGCTTCGTTCAATTCGCTGGTACGCTCGGCGACCTTGTCCTCGAGTGTCCTGTAAGAGGTCGTCACATGGTTGATCATCTCGCGGAAACTCGCCGACAGCTGGCCAACCTCGTCGAGACCTACAGGCGGTAGTTTCTGATCGAGATTTCCCTCCTGCGAGATCTTCTGTGCTGCATAGCTGAGTTCAACAATCGGCTTAGCCAGCCGGCGTCCGACCAGTGTCGAAATGAAAACGGACAAGAATAGAATGCCTATCGAGGCAAGCAGGAGTTCCAGACCCAGGATTGCGATTGGCCCCGACAATTGCTTCTTGTCCTGGCCAACGGTCAGTCGTAGACCTGCATTGCTAAGTGGGCTGTCCAGCGCCAAAAGCTGTTCGTGAATGAGAAATTCGGAATTCTCCGACCAGCGGGTCGAACCGATGATCTTGCCATTAGCGGACAGTACGCGAACCTCTACTTGCTCGTTGCCCAATAATTCGAAGATCGGGTCAATTTCGACACGCGCAAGCAGGACTCCCTCGGCCATTTCGGTTGCCGGATAGATGATTGGTATGGCGATTGCGATATACCCCTGGTCGCCATCATGTGAGTGATAGTTTGCGGAGGCACTTCCTTTTATTGCGGACTGGAATACTTGTTCTTTACCTATGTCGCTTTCGACACTGGTATCCGAGCGTACGATCAATTTGCCTTGGAAGTCGAACATTCCGACATCTATGTCGAGCGTTTCTGAAATCTGCAGGTCTCTCATAAATGGCGCCAAATAAGCGGCTCGTCCGGATGAGTCGGCGAGGGCATTCACCACAAGGGAATTATCGGCAAGTGCTTTGAGATTGTGCAAGGCCGCATTCAAATGAATGGCGAACTGAAGGGAAATAAGACGGCTTTCCTCTTCAAGGCGTTGCCGCACCTCGGATCTTGTGTAATCTCGAAAATAACCGTAACCGATACCTCCGATAATGATCGCGGTTAGTAAAGTCAGGGCAACGCTCCCTGCGGCGAACTTCTGCGCAAGAGACGCCCGTTTCCAGATCAAATAGCGTGCCATTGCAGCTACCTTTGTCTATCATCAGTTACTGCGCGAACCCGTGACGAGCGATCGTGCCATCTTCCTGGTAGCGGCCGATAAATACATCGCTTTTTCGCAACGCATCATGTGACGTATCGGAAAACGGTCTTTCATAGTAACGCAGGAGACCTTGGTAATCCTTAACGTTTTCCAGTGCATCGCGAATTTCTTCTCGGTTCGTCGAGGCCGCCGCGTCGATTGCCCTGGCGAGGATGTGGGTCAGATCATAGGCGTGAGCGAAGCCAACAGGAGCGGGAATATCTGAAATCCGGTCAATTCCGAAATGATCGGATAGCACTGCCAGAACTTCTTGAGCCTTCGGGTCATCGCGGCCAACAAATGTGAAGGTTTGAACGACCGACAAGTCTATGTCGCGCAGCGCTTCTCCGGCAAGACTGACGAAATCCGAGCCGGTTATACCCCAGTGCGATATAATGGGAACCCGTAAATCATCTGGATAACTGTAAACCGCATCAACTATGCGCTTACCTTCCAGTTCATTTGCAACCAATAGTAAGCCGTCCACACCGTTAGCGATTTGCGCTCCATAGTAGTCGATCATCGGATCATTGCTGCTATTGTACCAGGAGACATTGATCAGATTAACGTCCGTCAAAGTGGCTACATGCTTTTCGGCGGCGGCCAGGCTGCTACGCCCCCAAGCATTGTTCGGAACGAGTAAACCGAGTTGTGTCAAACCGATCGCACGAGCGTGGGCTATCATAGTCTGAAGAGCCCAGCTGTCCTTAAGGGAGAGCCGGAACGAGAAACTTGGTTCGAAGTTATGGTCGGTGATGCCGTCGGCTGCTGCCCATGGGTCGAGCAAAGGAATCTTAAGGACATGCGCGGCCTGAAGCATTTCCAGAACGACCGGGCTGAAACGTCCTCCGAAAACTGCTACCAGATCAGGCATTGCCGCCATCTCTTTAAGGTCGAATAGACCACGGGCGGGAAGCGACCTGTTATCCCGGATCAAGAGTTCTAGCGGTCGGCCGTCAACCACGCCGCCGCGCGAATTAATCTCGAAAATCGCGGTTTCGATTCCGAGCCGGATAGCTTGCGCCGAAGTGCTTGCAGGATTTCCGAATTCCGCCGAAAGACCGACGAGCACGGACTGTTGCGGTTCACTCGAAACCGCCGGGCAAATCTGCAGCCAAAGGGCCAGAGTCATAACCAAGAATACTTTCGAAGATCTCATTCCATCCCCCAACCAAATTGATTGTCCCTAGCGTTCATGCATAGCCGCATCGAAACCGCGCATGACCGGCGCAGTCAGGTACGTAAGCAACGTTTTTTCGCCTGTTACAATATCGGCTATAACTGTCATTCCAGGACTGACCGTCATCTCCTGACGGCCGCCGACAAAGGGTTCTTCCAGATCGATCCGCGCCTTATAGAAAGGAGTTCCATCCTCGCTCATGAAGGTGGACGGTGATACCTGGTGCACCTTCCCCCGGATCGAACCGTAGCGACTGTAGTCATAGGTCAAGACCTTCACAGTGACGTCCTGTCCGGGGTGCACATGGCCAATGTCCCGCGTATTGATGCGCGCTTCGACAAAAAGGACGGCATCGGAGGGGACAATCTCCATAAGTGTCCCACCGGAGGGTACTACCCCGCCTATGGTCCGATATTGCAGGCCCTGAACCCTGCCCGCAACCGGAGCGTTCACTGTCAGCCTTTCAACTTGATCGCGAGCACGCCGGATTTGATGCTGCAGTTCGGCAGCGACGTTCGTTAGGTTGCTGATTTCGGCTGCAATCTCGGCTTTGAACCTGGATTCCAATTCGGTAATTCGCAGCTGTGACTCGCGGATCTGAGCCTGAATACGCTTTTCTTCCATTGTGAGCCGCGTGCGTTCGCCGAGCAAGCGAATGTAATCGCGTTCGTCATCTACCAGTTCCATTTGAGGTGTAAGGCCCTTTTCGACCAAGGCGCGCCGCCTTTTCAGTCTGTCACCGGTGAGATCGATCTGCTGGTCAAAGGCTTCGGTCTGAGTTTGCAACGTTGCAAGAGCTGCCTTGCGCTCGCTCACCTGCTGTGAAAGCACTACTGTCTGGTTTTCCATGCTGGCGCGCTTTGCGACTAGGGAAGCCCTTTCCGCGGCCACTATGTCTTCATAGCCTTCAGCCATGTCACCAAGGTTCTCCAGGGAGCCGTCCAGGGCCGAGGCAAGAAGCCGAATTCTCAAAGTTGTGGCCAGATAGCGGGTTTCGAATTGCTCAAGTTCCGGAACGATCAGGTCGGGGGCCATTCTGACGAGTGGTTGTCCGCGAGCAACAACCTCACCTTCGTCCACGAGGAGCTCTGATACGATCCCTCCCTCGAGATGTTGTACCTTCTGAACAGCGACGGACGGCCGCACCTCCCCGGAATTCGCCGATATCTCCGCCACCGGCATGAGGTGCGACCAGCATACCGCGGTCACGAACACCGCAAGCAGGGCGAAGATCGAGGCAACCGCCAACCGGCTTGAGTTTTTCTGGCTGAAAAGCTGGCTGGCAGTCACCTGTTGCTCCTTGGGCGAAGCCGTTGCGGAGTGGTGGTAAGGGGCGCTGGCGATGCCAACGCGTTCACGATCTGCGTTCCCTGTCATTGTTGCGGAGCCTTGTTTGTTCGGAGGATGTCGCTCGGAGAACAGTCCCGGATCAATGAACCCTGGTGGAAGACAAGAACCCGGTCGACCGCGGCAACATATTCAGGTTCGTGGGTGGCGACGAAAATCGTGGCATCACCGCGCCGTTTTTCGATCTCGGCCAGGAACGTCTGTCGCGACAAGGTGCTGGACGCGTCCGGTTCATCAAAAAGGTAGAGGCTCGCGTCGGTGTTCAGAATGCGGGCGAGCGCGATGGCACGGGACAGACCGCCGGCCGCATCGAGGTCCGACATCGGCGTCTCTAGGCCGCGCGGAAGGTTGTCGATTGCTTCCTGAATTGCAAGACGGGTGCAAATTTCCCGGGGGGTGCGATACAGATCACTGTCGATTCCAAGTTCGAGAAAATCAGCGATCGAGATAGGCATTGCTCCGTGCTCACGCGAAAGGTAGCCGACAGACTGTCTCAAGACGCTACGGGACACTTGGTGCGGATTGATACCGTCTATCGTAACCGTACCGAACTGGGGTTCGATCACACCCGCAATTAGATCAAGGAAGGTTGACTTGCCCGCCCCGCCATGGCCGACGACCGCGATTAACTCACCGGGTTTGATATCAACCGAAACATTGCGTATCGCAGGAAGTGATCCTCGCTGATGCGTCCGCATGACCGAAGAAAAACTCACGCGGCCCGACATCCCCCTTCCGCGACCGCCCAGACCATCGACAAGGCGAGAGTCTACTTCTGCAGCGATCATCGCATTGCAGGCGTCCAGTTTTTCCTTGATCTCCGGCCAGCGTAATCTGGCGACGATCAGTGAGGCCAGGGGAGATGCCAGACGCCACACGAGAGCCACCGACGCGATCAGAGCACCGATGGAAAGGTTCCCCTCAATCGCCAGAAGCGCACCTGCTCCCATGGTTGCAATCACCGTGACAGACACGAGTGCGCCCGAGCATGTCTGGGCAACCTGCAGGGAACTTTGGCGAAACAACTCTGCTTCCGCGAGACGCACGGAGGCGTCGTTGAAACGCCGCATCCAGGAACCGCCCGCGCCTTCCAGCTTCACTGCATCGAAGCGTTTCGCGATATCATCGCAAATAATGCCGTAGTCCTCGGCCTGGTGAAGCGACGCCTGCGCCCGTCGGACTTTGGGGCCGGCGAACAGTAGAATGCTGAAAGCCCCAACCATGAGCGTCACTGCCGGGACGATCGCCAACCAGCCGCCGATAATGAAGAGCACAAGAATGTATAATACGCTGAAGGGAGCCTCTGCCAAGGCAACGATGGAAGGGCCGGTGAAAGCATCCCGGACCGTATCGAGATCGCGCAGTCGCCCAAGTCCTTGCCGTCCGGTCGCAGCTTTCGCCGCGGAGGGCGAACGCAAAATCCTAGCAACAAGATGCATCGATGTTTTCAAGTCGATAAGCGCGGTTGCTCGGGCAAGAGTTGCGCTCCGCAGCATCCGCAATATCAGATCGGCCACGATACCTAGCGCCAATCCGGAGACGAGAAAGAGAAGTATTGAAACATTTCCTGCGGCGAGAACCTGATCATATACCGCCAGGGTAAACAAAGGTAGTGCCAGCCCCATAACGTTGGAGATTGCAGTCAGGCTTACCACTACAAGCGGAACCCTTCCGGCTGCTTCGCGGGCCAATTTCACCCAGGTCGACTTATCCGTCTGCCTGGGTGTGTTGGTTAGAATCGTTCGCGAAAAAACCAATGCCCGTCCGGCCTCACCCGGCGGCGGCGGATTCAATTCAAGCCCGGTTGACGGATCCAGACAGATCAGGGGCCCATCCGGTCCGGGTACAAAAGCTCGAAGCTCGCCATCCGGTGTTTCGTAGAGGAAGAGAGGACTTTCAAGTAAAAGATCGCCGAGCTTGCGACGGACGAGTTCCGGCGCCATCGACAAGTCCAGAGCCAGGTCCGCCATCCGGTCGAGCGTTATGACCTTTTCCTTGCCAATTGTATTGGCGATGTCAATCGGTGTCACATCGACACCTGCGAAATGCAGCATCCGGCGAATGCCATCGAGGCGGTCCGGGGTCAGAAGGGTGCCCGAGGCGTCTGCAACAGGCATGATGCCCGAGGGAAGTGTATGAATCTTCATCGTGCAGATTCCATCTGTTCTGCAGACGTCCGGTGTGCGTAGTCGGAGAGTCTCACCACGCGGGAAGCCAGCGAGAGCAAGGGCTGTCGGTCCGATACGATCAGGATGGTTGCCTGCGTTTTGAGCATTTTGAGAACCTGGATAACCCGTTTTTCTGTTTCGCTGTCCAACACGGCCGTCGCATCATCTAGGATGATGAGCTTGTGCTTTCTTGAAAGGCCACGAACCAGCGCTAGCTGCTGCAGAACGTCGGTCGGGATCGTGCCTTCCGCAGGCCGGATCTCCGTATCGAAACCGTTCAAGAGCCTCTTGATTTGGTTGTCTACACCAATAAGGTGGGCGAGATAGCGGACATCGGCATCGTTGGAGGAATCGCCCCCGGCAAGAATATCTATCACCCGGCCAGACGGCAGGTTTGGTTTGCGGGCTATGTAAGTCGTCTGCGCTCGTATCTCGTCGGCATTGCCGTTGCTAATCGTGATGTCTCCAATGCGGATACATCCTTCGATGTGTCCTAAGCCCAGAAGGGTTCGACAGAAGCACGTTTTGCCTTCACCGCGATTGCCAAACAAGCCGACGATTTCACCCCCAACGATCTGAAGATCAATGCCTCTCAGCAACGGGTGCGCATTGCTCCTGTCACGAACGGTGAGTCCCTCTATGTCGACTTTCGGTGGCTTCGTCCAAAGAGAGACCGGGGAAGGAGCATGCAGAACTTCTTTTGTACGGCCCGCAGGTAATATTTTTCGGATCGCCGCTTCAGCAGCCAGTTTCTGACGAGATAGCTGGATAAGTTGAAAGCCGGTTTGAAGAGGTTCAAGGGCGCGACCGGCAAGCAATGTGCAGGCCGCAAGACCACCGAAAGTCAGCTGCCCATCGAGTACCGACAGAGCTCCTGAAAACACCACGCAGCCTACGAGCACCTGGGAGAAAACGGCGTAAAAATCGCGCACGAACAATCCGCCAAAAGCATACCAGCGCAGCGCTCCTGCCCGACCTGTTTCAAGTTGGCGAAACCGATCGATGAGGGGGAGATCTGACGTTTGCAGACGGACGGTCTGCATATCGTTGAATAGCCGGGCGGCGAAAGCGGTTCGTATGCTTTCGTTCTGGTTCAACAAGTTTGCGGTGTGAGCCTGAAAAATGGCCATCGCGATGCTGAACAGCGTGAAGATGAGACAGGCGGTTGCAGGGATGAGCGCAAGCCAGCCGCCCACCAGGGCGATTGCCAGAATGAACAGCAATCCAAACGGAAGGTCCACCCACGCCTGCAGTTGCATGGCTTTGTATTCACGGCTCGCCTTTGCCGAGGCAAGAGCCATTGACAGATCCTTTGGTGGCATGTTCCCCGCGGCCGAGGGATGTTGGGAGAGAACATCCTGCATGATACGGCTTCGATAAATGTGATCCAGATGTGCCCCGGCGTGATTGACAATCGACAGCCGAGAAAGTCGCAGAAAAAGCTCCACCAGAACGACGAGAATGGCGGCGGAAAGCAAGATGCCGAGCGTTGGAAGTCCATTGTTGGGGATCACACGGTCGTAAACTATCAGCGCGACCATGGGTATCGCTACCGCGAGCGTGTTGATCAGAACTGAGGCGACCAAGACCGATGTCGTTACGCCGCGGCTCATCGTTCGGAGCGCGTCGCGTTCGAGCAAATCATACGTCAATGCATGGGTGGCTGCTGACACCATTTATCCCGTACCTTCTAACTCAGGTGTACAATCTCGACTGGAGAATGCGCGGGCGGGACGTGAATTTCAGTTAGGTTGGTGTAGCGAAATTGTTAGTAGAATGTAGAAAACGCAACCCAACGGCGTGAAAGCTGCCGGAAGTTCTATTTTTCCAGTTGGTTGCGCTTCTCCACTAGCAGGCGTCCATCGAATCTCGACGGTCTGCTCGCTGGTCAAGCTGGTGGCAAAGAAAGGACGTACCCTGCACCCCGCACCGTTTTTATGATCTTCGGCTGAAGCGGGTTTTCCTCAAGCTTCTTTCGTAGACGGGCTACTAGGATATCCACCGTGCGATCCATGTATTCCCAGTTGCGGCCAGTGATGACCATCATGAGGTCATCGCGCGAAAGAACCTGGTCGGCATGTATCACCAAGTGTTGGAGCATGGCGCTTTCACTTGCCGAAAGTACCGTTTCTTCTCCCTTTTCGGAGACTAGCCGGTAGGTGTCAGGGTCGAACTGCCAAGTGCCGAAACGCAGGGTGGCTGTATTCTGACCTCTCTGGGACGACGGGACTGCGGGACCTGAGTCACTAGATCGGCGAAGGACGGCTCTGACCCTAGCAAGCAGGTTTCGCGGATCGAGGGGTTTGGTTACATAGTCATCTGCACCGAGTTCGAGGCCGACTATCTGATCGACGCTCTCGCTCCTGCGTGAAACTACGATGATTGGCACCTGGCTTTGCAAACGCAATTCGCGCGTAATGTCAAAACCATTGCCGTCCGGTAGTGAGATATCGAGTATGACGAGGTCGATGTTATTGCCTGCCAATTCGGAACGCATTGCAGCGGCAGAGTGGGCGGAAATCACCTCGTAACCATCGTCGGAGAAGTAAACTTCCAAAAGGTTGGTGACATCTGGGTCATCGTCGACGATCAGAATTGTTTTATCGGTGTTCAAGGCCATTCTCCTGCGCCCGATACAATCTCGCTACAAAGCAAATACGATTGGTTACGTATGGATACTATCGTCGAGGAGGCGTTTCGGGAAACTTAATAGCTGTCATTGATCAGCTCAACCACGTTGATCCTCGTGTGGCGTTTCGAGTTATTAGGAGTAGTCGGAATGGTGGATTCCCGGACAGAAATCGGTCCTTTCACACGCCGCGTGTCGAGCTACGAGGATCAGCCGGACACCAGCGGTCAACGCGACGAGGCCGCGTCCACAAGTGTTCATACCGGAAACGAGACCGTACACGACCCTGATACGCAAAACGTCCCTGAAGATGGCAACAATGCAAACGCTGAGATGCGTCAGGAGAGCCTCGATCTCCCGAACACCGATACTTCTGCATTCGATCCGATCGATTTGCAAAGCATCTCTGGCTCAAGCGAGCCGTCCCGGGAATCCCTTTTCGCGCAATCCGGGCCGCAGGATGCGGTTGGGCAGCCGATTTCTTTAGCGGTAGCGAACGCGCCGGATTTTGAGACGAACACAAATACAGATCCTCTGCCTGTTCCGAACCTTGATGATGTAAATTTGGCTGAGAACGGATCGGCGTTGGCCAAAAACGCACCCGAAACATTGGCAGAAGACTCTTCCGACATCGCCGACACTCCGGTCCTGACTGTG
>NZ_AXCE01000019.1:0-2500 GCF_000475395.1 Labrenzia sp. C1B70 | reverse complement strand
CAGTTAAGGTCCCTAAGTTATGGCTAAGTGGGAAAGGATGTAGAACTCCCAAAACAACCAGGATGTTGGCTTAGAAGCAGCCATCATTTAAAGAAAGCGTAACAGCTCACTGGTCTAAATAAGGGGTTCCGCGCCGAAAATGTACCGGGGCTCAAGCCATACACCGAAACTGCGGGTGCATCTTATGATGCGCGGTAGCGGAGCGTTCTGTAAGTCTGCGAAGGGGGACCCGTGAGGGCTCCTGGAGATATCAGAAGTGCGAATGCTGACATGAGTAACGATAAAGCGGGTGAGAGACCCGCTCGCCGAAAGTCCAAGGGTTCCTGCGCAACGCTAATCGGCGCAGGGTTAGCCGGCCCCTAAGGCGAGGCCGAAAGGCGTAGTCGATGGGAATGCAGTTAATATTCTGCAGCTTGGTGGTAGTGACGGATGCCGTGTGTTGTATCTCCTTATTGGATTGGGGGTGCAGCGAAGGTGTTCCAGGAAATAGCTCCACCGTATAAACCGTACCCGAAACCGACACAGGTGGACTGGTAGAGAATACCAAGGCGCTTGAGAGAACTATGCTGAAGGAACTCGGCAAAATGCTCCCGTAAGTTCGCGAGAAGGGAGACCTCACGACGGGCAACCGTTGTGGGGTGGCACAGACCAGGGGGTGGCGACTGTTTATCAAAAACACAGGGCTCTGCGAAGCCGTAAGGCGACGTATAGGGTCTGACGCCTGCCCGGTGCTGGAAGGTTAAGAGGAGGTGTGCAAGCACCGAATTGAAGCCCCAGTAAACGGCGGCCGTAACTATAACGGTCCTAAGGTAGCGAAATTCCTTGTCGGGTAAGTTCCGACCTGCACGAATGGCGTAACGACTTCCCCGCTGTCTCCAGCATAGACTCAGTGAAATTGAATTCCCCGTGAAGATGCGGGGTTCCTGCGGTCAGACGGAAAGACCCCGTGCACCTTTACTACAGCTTCACACTGGTATTCGTCACGACATGTGTAGGATAGGTGGTAGACGTTGAAGCAGGAGCGCCAGCTCTTGTGGAGTCACCCTTGAAATACCACCCTTGTCGTCATGGATATCTAACCGCGGTACAACAATATCCGGGACCGTGTGTGGCGGGTAGTTTGACTGGGGCGGTCGCCTCCCAAATGGTAACGGAGGCGCGCGAAGGTGGGCTCAGAGCGGTCGGAAATCGCTCGTTGAGTGCAATGGCATAAGCCTGCCTGACTGCGAGACTGACAAGTCGAGCAGAGTCGAAAGACGGCCATAGTGATCCGGTGGTCCCTCGTGGAAGGGCCATCGCTCAACGGATAAAAGGTACGCCGGGGATAACAGGCTGATGATGCCCAAGAGTCCATATCGACGGCATTGTTTGGCACCTCGATGTCGACTCATCACATCCTGGGGCTGGAGCAGGTCCCAAGGGTTTGGCTGTTCGCCAATTAAAGTGGTACGTGAGTTGGGTTCAGAACGTCGCGAGACAGTTCGGTCCCTATCTGCCGTGGGTGTAGGAGAATTGAGAGGATCTGTCCCTAGTACGAGAGGACCGGGATGGACGTACCTCTGGTGGACCTGTTGTGGCGCCAGCCGCATTGCAGGGTAGCTATGTACGGAAGGGATAACCGCTGAAAGCATCTAAGCGGGAAACCCACCTCAAAACCAGTTCTCCCTGAAGAGCCGTGGAAGACCACCACGTCGATAGGAAGCGTGTGGAAGTGCGGCAACGCATGAAGCTTAGCTTTACTAATAGCTCGTTCGGCTTGATCCTCTCATTAGTCAATGTTCATCTTTTGGATGCGCCCCTGGCGCATCAAAAAGATCATTTTAAGTGCGCTACCGCCCTTCGGGCTGCTTGAGCGCGTTTGAAATGATCCATACGGCCAACGTCCTGGAACCTTCGTCCCAGGCGAGGCCGACCAAAACATCAAAAAAATATATAGACCAGTTCACGCAAATTGCGCTTCGCCGGCCTGGTGGCCCTAGCGGGGAGCCCCCACCCGATCCCATCCCGAACTCGGCCGTGAAACTCCCCAGCGCCAATGGTACTGCATCTTAAGGTGTGGGAGAGTAGGTCGCCGCCAGGCCTGCAAATCGCAATTTGAAACCTCTTCAACTTGTTTGCCGCTCACGCGCGCACCGCCCTAAAGGGCTGCGCTCCGCGCGGGCGGCCTGACCGGCCGGCGGCCACTCGGCCTTGCCTCCGCTGCGCTCCGGATCTCTTATCCCATATCAGCGCAGTCTTCCGGTCAAACCGAAACATAAGGGTATCCCCAAAAGGGACCAAACCCACTTTGACCAAACGCGCAGCGCGCCAAGGACAAACAAAAAAACAACGCGGGATGGAGCAGCCCGGTAGCTCGTCAGGCTCATAACCTGAAGGTCGCAGGTTCAAATCCTGCTCCCGCAACCAACAAATAACCCGGCCTCGCGCCGGGTTTTTTGTTGGTAACGGATACAGATTTTAAACTGACCAGCGCCCCCACAAAAAGCGCTATGCCCGACGC
>NZ_AXCE01000018.1:0-19771 GCF_000475395.1 Labrenzia sp. C1B70 | reverse complement strand
CCGAGAAATTCGCGCTTACGAAAAGCTGAAACGCCAATCGAAGGATGACTTCAAAGGCAGACAGTTCGAGGCCTGGCTGATCATCCAAACAGTCTCCTGCTACTTGCGTGATCCGCTGAGCCATCATGACTTGGAAGAAATGTTCCTGGAACATGGCTTTGAAGTCGATCACAGCACCATCAACCGGTGGGTTCTGACCTACGCTCCCCTGATGGAGAAACGGTTGCGGCGTTTCCGCAAACCGCATTGCGACTTGGTCCGCGTCGATTAGACCTATGTGCGCATCAAGGGCCAATGGCGCTTTCTGTATCGGGCCTTCGACAAGCATGGAAATCCGATCGATTTCCTGCTCACGGCGAAGCGCGATCTGAATGCGGCCAAGCGGTTCTTTCGAAAAATGTTGCAGGATGCTCCGCTGCTGTCGCCGGGCAAAATCGGTACCGATGGTGCTGGCACTTTTCCTCCGGCTATCGGAGATGCGGTTGACAGCGGCCTGCTTGCTCCGGATCCGGTGCACTATGTGACCAAACATTTGCAACAGGGCATCGAGAGCGATCTTTTCAGGATGAAGAAGAATATGCCGAAGGTCGGCGGGTTCCGCTCGTTCAATACAGCCAGAAAATCCATCGCCGGTTTCGAAGCCATGCTGTGGCTCAGGAAGGGCTTCGGCTTTGTCAGTCAGTGAAGCGTCCGCGAACAGAACGATCTGCTTGCGGTTCTCTTCGGAATTGAAAAAGTTAACGAAACCTGAAAGGGCTCCCAAAACGGGAGAAACTTGCCCGAAGGAAAAAGTTGCGACACGCCCGCCTGATTAGCAACATTTGCTTGATTACACCAATATTGATGGAAAGGCTTAAAAAGCAAATGGAGGGTAAATCTTTTCTTGAGTCAGGCGCTCTACTTCTTGCATCGCGTCATAAGATAACACTGCATGAAGAACTAAAGCCAATGAGAAAATTGCGACGCTGAGGTAGAGTTGTTGAAAGAGCCGCATGATTTAATTTCTTCTTGATACGTATTTTGTAAGTTGTTCCGGATACGGGGGATTAGCTAATCCACTAGCCATTATTCGACGCGAGGTTTTCATTCTCAGTCTAAGAAAATCACTATTTGAACGGATACGCAAGAGAGACACTGCTGCAGGTTGGTCGAGCCAAATCATGCTCTATTTGCGCGTTTAGCCGATGGGAGCATCACGCGTGCCCCGCAATTTTGCCCGCTTCACATCCATGCATATTGCGTAGTTGGCGATAATCCCACAACACCCGATGTAAAAAATACCGCCAATCAAAACGAACTCTCCTGGAATCGGACCAATATCTGCACGCTGAATAAATTCATCCAATGTCGAAACAGGCAGAGGGTGTACAAAAATTTTTCCCAAGTAAGCAATTGCCTGAATCGTTAGGATCCAAAGATAATTTCTTCGTATCCGTCTACCCATAGCGATGAAAAACGACACATGATACTGAGGTTTGATGTAGTCGTGTGCAAGAGTATGCTCCCAGTTTTTTTCTGTTATAAGTATTCCATCAATAAGCATAGGTGCATAGAAGTGTGTTTCCATCCACCGAGCGCGCGCGCGCCAAACATTGAAGTAACGATAACGCCGCGCTTCCAATATCAGAAACAGCCAGATCAATATTCCAACAAGGAGTAAGGGTAATGCTGATGCTTCTGCGGAGGCGTAGGTAACTGAAAGAGCCACTCCTAACGTTACAACAGCCCAGTTGGTCGTCGTATCGAGCCGAGTTCTCCAAATGGTACTGCGATAGACCTCGCCTCGGTACAAATGAGCCAATGCTCCAATTTCGGCAGCAGTAAATTCGCGATTAGGTTTATTCCGAGTGTCACTTGCCAACGAAACGTTTATCATTTCTTCTCTTTCACGATGCGAAACCCGGTGTTTGACGCGGACGCATCGGCCGAATTTGCGTGACGCGCAGCAGTTCTATAGCGCGAACAATAGCTTTCATGGCAAAGGAACGAACCGCCGCGCTGGGACTTCCAGTTGCTTCCGTTGGCAAAAAATGGTTCGTGTCCTTTAGTTACGGCGTGATAGTCGGAAGAGAAATCATCTCGGCACCACTCCCAGACATTACCGACAATGTCGTGTAAGCCAAATGCATTGGGCGGATAGGAACCTGCCGGTGAAGTTCCGACGAAACCATCTGCGGCGGTGTTCAAACCCGGGAATCTTCCCTGCCAGACGTTGCACATGTGAACGCCTCCGGGCTCAAGATCATTGCCCCAAGGATATCGAAGGCTTTGACGCCCCCCCCTGGCGGCAAACTCCCATTGCGCTTCCGTCGGCAAGGCACCTCCGGCCCAGTCCGCGTATGCTAACGCATCGTTCCAACTGATGTGCGTCACTGGGTGATTGCCACGGTTGCAAATGCTGCTATCGGGACCTTCCGGTTTCATCCAATATGCTCCTTCAACCAGATACCACCAGGGCGTTTCTTGAGCGATATTTCTGACATTTATCTTTTCACGCGGTGATAGAAGGAGATGGAACACGAATGATGTGCCGCGCCTCTCAGCATCTGTCAGATAACCTGTTTCGATAGCAAACTTTGCGAATTCCCTATTGAGTATCGGTGTCTGACTGATGCTGTATGGATCGATGGTTACCTTTCTTGGCGGCCCCTCTCCATCCTCTGGATAGCCCTCCTCGATAGGGCCGCCCATGGTGAAGGCACCACCAGTCAACTCAATCCAGTCGATTTCTACTACGATTGGTGAACCACGTTCCAACCGAGGTTGGGTTTGAAGTGCAGAGGCGCTTCCCAGCCTTGGACAACAAAATGCCATTTCAGAAGCCAAACAATCTCGGCAGCCAGAGAAAAATTTGCGGTACGAACGTCACAAGAAGCAAAACGATCGCCATGGCTACAAGGTATGGAATAGAAGCGCTGAATACTTTGTGCACTGGTACGCCCGCTATGCCGCTGGATACGAACAGACATAATCCTACTGGTGGTGTAACCAGTCCCAATGCAAGACATAGGCATGTGAACAAGCCGAAGTGAACCGGGTCAATACCATATGAGACAGCCAACGGCGCGAAGATTGGTACCAGCATTACAATCGCGGCAGCCTGTTCGACGAAAAGACCTATCAAGAGAAAAATCACAAGCATCATAGCCATGAAAACATGCGGGTTTTCGGTGAATCCTTGCACGAACATGCTGATAGTTTTGGGAACCCCCTCAATTGTTAGCCACCATGTAGAAACATTGCCAAATGCGATGATTACCATAACGACTGCTGACACAATAACGGTTCGTTTCATAGCTTCATAAACACGGCCGGGCGTAAGTTCACGGGTAACGAAAAAACCGATCAAGACAGCATAGACTATGGCAAGGCAGCCAGCTTCTGTAGGTGTTGCTATGCCTCCTACAATTCCTCCCACCATAATGATAGGAAGAACGGCTGCTATCATGAATCTACCAAGAATTCGGAGGACATCGCGAAGGTGGTATGTTTCCTGGTTTACTGGATAGTTTTTTCGCCTAACTATGAATGCAGTTGCGGCTAATAGAGACGTGCCTAGCAGGATCCCTGGCACGATGCCGGCCAAAAAGAGTGCTGCGATGGATACGTTTCCCGCTGCAAAAGCGAAGATCAACATCGTCAGACTTGGAGGAATGATTGGCCCGACAACAGAACTGACAGCCGTCGTCGCTGCAGCAAGCTCTGCGTCTCCATATTCCTTTTCAGTGGCCTTTATCATCATTGAACCGACTGCACTTGTGTCGGCTATAGCAGATCCGTTAATGCCACCAAAAAACATGCTCACAAGAATATTGATGTAAAGCAAACTACCTTTGATACGGCCAACCAACAACCTAGCAAAATCCAGCAGCCTTTGCAGAATGCCAGAACCGCCCATCAGTTCACCGGCTAGGATAAACAACGGAATTGCCACCAGCGTGAACTTGTCTAAACCTGTCCACAACCGTTGCGCAAAAAGTGGTAGTGGTTCGCCTCCTATCCAGAATACCACAAGTGTTGAAAGGCCTAGAGCGAAGGCTATTGGAACAGAAGCAGCGATCAGCAGTAAGAAGGTCGCGAGGTAAAGTGCAAGCATTTCTTAGGCCCTCGTTACCGGCAAGTGTAATTTATTCAACGGACGGGTTATGTCTGTTAAGAGGAGATATGCAGAAATAACGGTTTGAACCAGGGCATAAAGGGCCCCTGCGGGAACCGATAGATACGGAATCATCATACTGATCCCAAAGACGAACGGATTTGAAGAATTGCGGGCGCTCCAAGCATTGATCAAGCCGTTGTAACAGACCGTTGCAAACAGAATGGACAACAAAATCGCCATAGATATCACAATCCATCTATACCAGCGTGACGGCATGACATGATGAATGATGTCGACTAAAACGTGCTCTCCTTCGCGGATCGCAAGCCCGACCCCTAAAAAAGCCATCCATTGCATCAGATACTTGGACATCGTATCGGCGAAATTCAGCGGCGTGAAAATTACGAAACGTGAAAACACCGACGCGCTGATAGTAATGACAATTACAGCAAGGAATGCAACGCACAAGGCCGTCACACTGAATGCAAGACAACTGTCTAGGGACTGAATTTTACTTCTGAAAGCTGGACTTGGCATAGGAACACCAACTATAAAATGATGTCGATTGGCCCGCTATTGAAAGTAGCGGGCCCACGGTGTTTAAATTCATGTTCGAGATCAGTTTACTTTGTAGCCCCAACCATCATCACCAATCTCGCCCGACTCTTGACGGATCAAATCAATCTTTTCCTGACTCATGCCTTCATTTCCAACGAATTGTGGCCAAACAGTTTCGATAGTTTTTTCCCGAACTTTCCTGTATTCCGCTTCCGGCAAGCTGTAGACCTCGACGCCTTCTTTTTTCATCGCTGTGATGTTTTCGGTAATGAAGTCACTCACAAAGGCGATGTGCCACTGACTGGCTTCCTCTGCTGCTTCTTCCAACACTTTACGAACGTTTTCGGGGAGTTCAGCGTATTTCGCATCGTTTACAACAAGGACGAGCGCATAGTTTTGAAAGTTCAAATCCAGGATGTAGTTGATTAAATCTCCTTCGTGGAACTTCGCCGAGTAGAAGCTCGCAAAGGGAACCGTTAACCCGTCTACCATTCCCAATCGAACGGCTTCCGGTGTCTCAGGCCAATCCACGGTCACGCCCGCTGCCCCCCAGCTTTGGTGAGCAGCTATTTCGAGTGGAGAGCGCGAGGCACGGAACTTCATGCCTTCTAGGTCGGCTGCAGTTTCAATCTTCTTTTTAGAAGTTCCGACTTCACGTGGTCCGCCGATCTCAAAAGTCTTGAACCAACGCAACCCGACTGGCTCGAGTTCCAAATTTACTTGCTTTTGAACTTTCTCGCTGCTCATTGTGTTTAGCAACTGGGCCCGTGACTCGAACAAGAAAGGGAAATGAAACACCTCGAACGCTGGTGTAATCGTTGCAAGATTCGCGAAGCTGTCGGCGGCAAAGTCCAGATGACCGTTTTTTACTGCCTCGAATGTTTCGACACCCGAGCCGAGTTGGCCGCCATGAAAAACCTCTACTTCGATATCGCCATTTGATTTTTCAGAGACAAGCTCGGCAAACTTGTTGAGGCCGTATGCCGTAACATCCGTGTTGGACAATACATTTGCCAATCGGAAACTATACTCTGTTGCCTGAACGGATGGTGTGCCGAAGGTGAGAGCCAATACAACTGAAATCGGCCCAAGAAAACTCCCCGGTTTTCTGTAATCTTTTTTCATCTATTCCTCCCTAAGTTCACTGATGATGTGGCCCTGTTTCAGGAGCCTTCTTCCTCCCAGAAAGCTGCTTCATTGCTTTCATGCAGAAATTCGAGAATTTTTTCTCTTGGAATAACACCACAGCGGTCTGCCCAAGCCTGGTAACGTGCAGCCATTTCCGCTACCAAGTTTTCGTTCTGGCCAGCCAAATTGTGCATTTCGGTCCGGTCTGCATCCATATCGTAGAGTTCCCAAGAGTCTGGATATTTGCGCACAAGTTTCCACTTGCCGTGACGTATTGCGGCGTTGCCTTCATGCTCCCAAAAAAGAGGGTTTTCGCGATCGCAGTCTTCTTGAAAGGACTGAACCAGGCTGATCCCTTCACACGGTGGAATAGCGTGACCGCGTCTGCTCTTTGGATAACTCGCTCCGGACACTTCTAAAATAGTTGCCATCAGATCAGGAAGCTGTCCGGGAACATGTCGGATCCCAGCCTGCTGAATTCCATTTGGCCAATGGATAATCAACGGTGTTGAAATTCCACCTTCATGAACCCAGTGCTTATAAAGGCGGAATGGTGTATTGGAGAGGTTCGCCCAGGCCGTACCGTAGCTTTGGTAGGTATCCTCACCGCCAGGCATGATACTCGGGTCGTTCCCGATCTTTACAGGCCGGCCATCTCGTGTCTGATATTGGGCGATCATTAATTCTTCGACTAATTGCCGCGGTTCCACATCCTTCGGTATGTCCTCAGCACAGCCGCCGTTGTCTGACAAAAACACGATCATTGTATCTTCATACTGGCCTGCTTCTTCGAGCGCTGTAAGTATCTCGCCGATTCCTTGGTCCATACGGTCGATCTGGGCTGCATAGACCTCCATAAGCCGAGTCAACCAAGCTTTTTCGTTAGCTTCCTTGAACGGAGGCTGGGACGGATCGCGATCCGTCAACTGCCAGGATGCATCGATCAAACCTGCATTAACGAGACGAGCAAGTCTTTGTTCGCGCAGTAAATCCCAGCCTTCGTCAAATCGGCCCCGGTACTTCTCGATATCTTTTTCGTGCGCGTGCAACGGCCAATGAGGTGCTGTATAAGCGACGTACATGAAGAATGGCTCTTCCGGATGCTGCTCACAATGAGTCTTAATGTAAGCGGCCGCTTGGTTGGAGATTGCATCGGTGTAGAAAAATTCTGGGTCGTCGATCGCTTCCTGCTCTATGTTTTCACAGCCACGCGTTAAAGTGTTTGGGAGGTAGAAACTTCCAGCCCCGATGACTGTGCCATAAAATTCGTCAAAGCCGCGCTCAGTTGGCCACGTGCCGTTAGGCTCTTTTAAGTTCGAAGAAACATGCCATTTCCCACTCATGTAGGTGCGGTATTCGGCGGACTTCAGAACTTCTGGAATTGTGACACAATTCTCTGTTAGGTTACCAACATAACCCTCAGGCCCGGTTGAATAGGTGAGTATACCAATGCCGGTCTGATGCGGATGAAGGCCTGTCAGCAGGGAAGCTCTAGATGGGCTACACCGCGCCGTGTTATAGAACTGGGAATACCGCAGGCCCTTCAGGGCGAGACAGTCCAGATTAGGCGTATCGATCTCTCCGCCATAGCAGCCGATATCGGAAAAACCCATGTCGTCGTTTAGAATGACAATAATGTTGGGCCGTTTCATTGCAGGCTTATCCCCTAGTGTTGCTCTGACTGCTATTGCCGCGAGTAAGGTTTATGGTGAATTGAAATTTTTCGGGTTGATAAACTGAACGAAGAAATTCGACGGCACGCCCATCATCAGCAATAGTTACTCGTTCCATGGAAACTAGTGCTGTTGGTTTTTGAAGACGTAGATCGTTTTTTTCTACTTCATTTGAAATGCAGGCCCCAATAGTCTGCGTTCCTTCCTTGATTGTTATCCCAAAGTCAAGCTCAAACACTTCATACATACGGATCGTTGTGAGATCTTTTTGTTGAAGTTTCAGACCAACATCGGGTGGATAGAAAGCATGCTCAATAGCTACCGGGTTATCGTCCGCATACCGAACACGTCGAAGTTGCCATACAACGCGCTCACCCAAGGCTTGTTGAACTGATACATCCGGACACTCAACCATTCCTTGATGTGTGATTTTAGCGCCTGGTTGGAACCCGGCCTCTTCCAGCAGCTCTTGATAGCCGAGCAGGCGCCCTACCCATCGCTCCGAGCTGTTGTTTCTCAGGAATGTCCCCTTCCCCCTCGTACGATCGAACAAACCTTCCGCCACTAGTGGAGCAATAGCGTTGCGAATTGTGACTCGACTAACGCCAAAGTGGCTTATCAGCTCAGCCTCAGTCATCAGACGTCCGTCTGTATCCACTATTTCGCCGGCGATTGCCTGACGTCGGATCAGTTCTCTAATTTGAGCATGTAGTGGCTCGTCGCTTGTATATTGCATAGCTTTAAAAGTTACTACTTTTGATCGTTGTTGCGCATTTGTAGTAACTTTTCTTGCTTGTGGCAACATGTTTTTTTGACCGGCTAACTGAAAGCACACGTCCTGAGAGGACGCCGGGGTATTGCCATTTGTGGACAGCCCCGGTTCTGCAAGAGTTGGGGCGTTAGCTGGCCTTCTGGATCATGTTCGGCACCAATCACCTTCGTGAATCCGTTCCCACGCTCTGATTCCAATCATTCATTGGACCGCTGTTCGGGATCCTCGAGAATGAGATCGTGGAGCCCGGTAACGATCTCCTTCTTCGGCGATGTCACGTTCACGACATCGGGACGCGATTGGATTTATGACGCTGTTGTCAGCGGCCGATGGTTACAGCGTTACATTCGGCCATGGCACGCAGGAGATGACTGCGAATGCAAAGAGCGGAGCGAAGTGAGCGAAGCGGGACAAAAGGTTGCGGACGGCGGAGAAGATCGAGATGAAACGCTGCAGGCTTCCTGCTAAACGAAATTCCTGCATTGAACGTTCCCGTTTTCTCAGCGGCACGTGCGAATTCTCTGCACGGTTATTCAATCCCTTGTGCGAGCGGTGTTCGACGGTGGGCATCGTCTGTCGCCCGGCGGCCCCATAAGAACGCAACTTGTCGGTGATCATCCGTTTTAGCGCGATAGCCTGCTTCTTCAGAAGCCGGGTTAGCAATCGCCTGGCGACCTTGGTATTGCGCCGAGTTTGAACGATTTCGTCCAGCACGTATCGATCCAGATCGATGGCTCGCCAGAACCAGTGTTTCTTGCCAGTAATAACGATGCGGATCTCATCAAGAGACCAGACATCACTGGGGAGTGGCTGCTTGCGGAGTAGGTCACGCGAATAGGCAGGGCCGAACTTCCTGCCCCAGCGTCGGACCGTTTCCTAGGAAACCGACATGCTGGCTCCAACAGCACTTCCTCGATCAGACGGGGCTTCAGTGGGAACCGATCATACAGCCAGACGGCGTGTGCGATGATCTCGGAGGGGAAACTGTGGCGCTTGTAGCTGGCAGTTACGGTCTTCATAGCCAACCTATCTCGCAAACACCTGCCTCGTCGTTAACGTGACAAGCCCGGTGACGTTGTTGAAGCCGGGGATCTTTTGTTCAGACTGGACGACACGGTGACCGGCGCCAATCTCGCAGTCATCACCAAAAAGTTGCCTGGTGAAACCAATCCGCGACCAGATAGCTCATGCGTTGCGGGAGAGGTAGGAATGGGAGCGACTGTAATGAAATATAGTGCCACTTCTAAGCTGAACAGATTTTATCCCCTCACATATCCCCCAATCCTGGTGAAGTCGCTTTAGAAACAAGCAACCGGGTGTAGCCATTTTAGCTTGTTGTGTTGGCGCGGAAGTTGAAGTGCATGGCTATTTTATCGGCGGCTGGTCGCCTCCGAGTGAAAGGCTTTCAGTTGCCTGGAACGGTCGTAAACGACGCGGTTTGAGTTCACCATCGCTTTGCGCGGAGTTCGGCAGGTTCTAAAGATCTTACGGCAGTACGGGGCATCGTCGTCGGTAAGGTGTCTATCCTCAATTTGCTGAACCGGATTGCTCGTGAATTACCCACTGCTGCACCCGCCAGGTTTGTCTGAACCTAGAAGACAAGGTGCTTCTAAATGCGGCGCTTATCAGGCTAAGCTAGGTGAGCCCTGACACGAACCGAAGATCCACCGCCTGTGGGTCTTGCTCTCGGCTTCAGACCGGCTGGACACGATACGCCTCATTCGCGCTCCGCCGAGCGATCAGGCAGGCAAAAAACCAAAACGCAGTGACCTACGAAAAACGTGCCAATACCTCCTGGATTATGAGAGCAACCGCGGCTTGGCTGCTCCCCGGATTTCTTGACGCCGACAGTCGTGTCTTTTGAGAGAACGGGTACCGCCGTCACCGTTTCAAGAGCTCCGGAATTTCGGAGACGGCAGCCGGATGAAAATGCGCATCTGGCGGATTGCCGGGTGCAGCTTCTCCCAGCAGCGCAACCTTCAGACCGGCGGCAAGGGCCGATCGCATTCCCGTGACGCTATCCTCGACGGCCAGAATGTTCTGCGGCGGCAGGTTCAGTGCTTCGGCGGCCATCCGGTAAGGTGCAGGGTCGGGCTTGCCGGCGGGCACGTCGTCAAGGCTGATCGACCCGACCAGCAACTCCGAGATCCCTAGACTGCGAAGGTTCACATCGACGACCCCCCGGTCTGAATTCGAAACACAAATCTGCGCAACACCGGCCGCGGCGAGTGCCTTGATCGCTTCAACCGCCCCTGAAATCGCGACCAGGCTATCGCTGTGGTCGGCGTAGTAGTTGCGGATCTGTTCATGCCACTGCTGCTCTTCTACCGCGACCGGAAATCGTGGGCGCAGCTGGTCCCAGACATGGCCGATGTGAACGCCGATGAAGCTCTGATCCTCTGGATCGATTTCCAGACCATAGCGGGAGCAGACCGCCACGAGGGCACGGTGATGCAACGGTTCGCTGTCGATCAGGGTTCCATCAATATCCCAGGCTATTGCACGAAGAGTCATGCGGAGCTTCCTTCCAGTCGCTCGTACAGATTTCTGAAACGAGCATACCCACTGTCATAGATTTGACGATTTGACGGGTTCGGCGAAATCAGCGCATCGCGCTCGGTCAGGGCGGAAATACCGGTCCAGTCAGCGCGTCCGCAGCCCACAGCCGCGGTCCAGGCTGCCCCCAGGCATGAGCCGGGGTGGCCTCCGAGCCGTTGCAGGGGAACGTCCAGCACATCCGCGACGATACCCATCCAGACATCGCTGCAGGCTCCGCCGTCGGAGACGAAAAAGCGTGTGGTCTCGTAACCAATCTCGTTGAATGTCTCGATGTGATGACGGATTGCATAAGCGTAGGATTCAAGCACGGCTCGCCAAACATGACCAAGATCGTGCGAAAGGGTCAGCCCGTTCAGTGCACCGCGCGCAGATGGATCGTGAAGGGGAGTTTTCTCTCCAAGCAGGTAGGGCAGGAAAGTTAGCCCGAGTGCTCCGGCCGGGCGGTCCGCCGCCAATGCGTCGAGAGCGGCATGGCGTGAACCGTGGCGCGGCTCGATCCCGGCTGCAAAGGTATCCACAAACCAATTGAGCACCGATCCTCCGGTGGACATGCAGCCATTGGGCATCCAGAGCCCGGGCACGAGATGGTAATCGAGAAACAACCGCTTGTCGGGGAAAGCCTTGTCGGTCGCGGTCAGGATGTCCACCGCGCCGCCGAACTTCAGCAGAACATCGCCATTCGCGACGACCCCGGCTCCCAGACAAGAGGCAATCATGTCCGCCGCTCCACCAACAACGGGTGTCCCAGCGGCAAGGCCTGTTTCCATAGCTGCCTCGGCGGTGACGATGCCCATTACCTCGGACGAGAGCGCAAGTGGTGGCAGCAGGCCGGGATCGATCCCCGTCATCGCAGCCTGATCGAGGTCGATCCGGTTGGTCGCGACATTCACGATCCCGGCTTCAAGCGCCCAGTTCTGTTCGACACGGGCGACACCAGTCAGGCAATAGTTGATGTAGTCATAAGAGCCGAGCAGGGTTTGGGCCCTTTTCACCACCTCGGGTTCATGGCGTTTCAACCAGCGCATCTTGGCACCGACAAGCTGCTGGTTTACGCCATTTCCGGCAGCGGTCAAAAAGGATGGCTCATCTATTTCCCGGCGCATCTCCTCGACCTCGGCACCGGCGCGGCCATCGCTTTGCTGGATTGAGGGTCGCAGCGGTTGGCCATTCTCGTCCAGCAGGATCGTTGCTGGTAGCATTCCGGCCACACCGATGCCGGCGATCTCGGATGCCTTGCGTCCGGACATCTTCAGCAGTTCTGGGATTACCGCGCAGCAATTGGCCCACCATTGCGCCGGGTCCTCTTCCGCCCAGCCGGGATGGGCCGACTGCAAGGCGACCGGCCGCGAAGCCTTGGCGAGGATCCGGTCCGGCAACTCGATGAGCAGACCAATAGTTGAAGTTGTCCCGATATCGAGACCCAGAAAAAGTGACATGTGAATCCTCGGAAAGTCAGGCGATCATGATCGAGACGTTGGCTTCTTCGAGCGCCTGTGCCAGTTCGTGCGGCGGGGCGGCGTCGGTGACCAGGATAGAGATTTGCGCCAGGTCAGCCACGCGAACGGTGGAGATACGGCGGAACTTCGAACTGTCGACCATCAGGATGCGCCGGGAAGAACGTTGAATGTAAACCGACTTCATCGCGGCTTCCTCAGGCGAATAATCGAACACTCCGTCGGGGGTCAGTCCAGACGCCCCTATTAGCGCCGCATCGAAGTAATAGCGGGAGAAATTCTCAACAGCGGCTTGTCCGGTTACGGACAGCTCTCCCGGCTGGACCAGCCCCCCCGGGACGTAGGTCGGCACCGACGCCGCGGCCGCCAGTTGAGCCACCCGCAAGCTGTTGGTGAAGATGCGCAGCCCCGGTGCGGGCTCGGAAGAGATCAGCGCTCGTGCGCCGGCTAGTACGGTCGTTCCCAGATCGAATGCCAGGGTCTGATTGTCCGCCACCAGCCGCGCAGCCGCGTGCGCGATCCTGGATTTTGCATCGCTGTTGAGGCGCCGGCGGGCATCGAACAAAGGTTCGACATCATCGATCACCGTCAGGGGGCCGTGCTGCAGGCTGACGGCGCCGCCATGCACGCGTTCAAGCAAGCCCTGTCCTTCCAGTTCGGCAAGATCCCGTCGAACGGTCATATCCGAAACACCGAATTCCTGGGCAATCTCGGCAACAGAAACCGACCCGCCCTGATTGAGACGATCGAGGATTGCCGCTAGCCGCGCCTGGGCAGGTGTCCGGCCCCGTTTGACCGATGGGTCTTGCGTCGGATGGATCGTGGTGTCTGTCATCTCGGCGGTCTCTTCATAAAATCAACAAAGCAATCAAATCAGAACATACATGAGATTTCAATCGAACAAAATCAAACATTTTTCTTGTCAAATTCGTGAACGTATGTTTGCTTTTGATCAGTTTTGGAGAAGTGAAACATGAACGAACACCAAATAGCCCTCCAGGCGCATCCGGGGCTCGCAGGAAAATCCGCTTTTGTCACCGGTGCAGCAAACGGCATCGGCTGGGCGATCGCACAGGCGCTTGCGGCCCAGGATATAACGGTGACCGTGGCAGATCTGGATATAGGTACGGCGGAGGCCGCGGCCAGGCGTCTGGGTGCGGGGCACCATGCGGTTCAGGTTGACGTCAGCGAGCGGGCTTCTGTCGAAAAGGCATTTTCATCGGCGCTTGAAGCGATCGGCAACATCGACATTTGCATTGCCAACGCAGGTGTCTCCAGCATGCGGCGCGCAGTCGACCTGACTGATCGCGACTGGGACTTCAACATGGATGTGAACGCGCGCGGCGTGTTTCTGACCAACCAGATTGCGGCCCGTTACTTCTTGGACCGGGGGTGCGGGACAATCGTGAACACCGCCTCGCTCGCTGCCAAGGTCGGGGCGCCGTTGCTGGCTCACTATTCGGCCAGCAAATTTGCCGTGGTCGGCTGGACGCAGGGACTGGCGCGCGAACTGGCGCCTTCAGGCATTCGCGTGAATGCGGTCTGCCCGGGTTTCGTACGCACGTCGATGCAGGAACGCGAGATAGCCTGGGAGGCCGAACTGCGCGGCATGTCACCTGAAGAGGTGCAGCAGGACTATGTCTCGCAAACGCCCCTTGGACGAATCGAAACCCCTGAAGACGTCGCTGGTGTGGTCGTCTTTCTTTGTTCGGATGCAGCGCGCTTCATGACCGGTCAGGCAATCAATGTGACTGGCGGCGTTTACATGACCTAACGCCGCGGTCAGCGCATAGTCACCCAAGTCATATCTTCTACCTTACGGGACGCAACGTGTCAGAGATCAAGCTCAACAAGATCAGCAGAGATTATGGCCTCGGCAATTTCGGAGTGAGGGACGTCTCTCTCGACATCGAGGAAAGCGAGTTCATGGTGCTCCTCGGTCCGTCCGGTTGCGGCAAGTCCACAACATTGAGGATGATCGCCGGTCTCGAGCAGACGACGGGTGGACAGATCAGCATTGCCGGGCGGGACGTGACACGTTTGGCGCCGCGCCACCGTAATGTGGCGGTGGTGTTTCAGTCCTATGCGCTTTATCCGCATATGAGCGTTCGCGAAAACATGCGGTTCGGCATGAAGATGCGCAAGACGCCAAGGGACGAGCAGGATCGGCGGATTGTACAGGCAGCATCGGTGCTTGGCCTCCAGCCCTATCTGGATCGCAAGCCGACGGCCCTTTCCGGAGGTCAGCGGCAGCGTGTGGCGCTCGGAAGGGCGATCGTGCGTGAGCCGGATGTCTTCCTGATGGATGAGCCGCTGTCAAACCTTGACGCCAAGCTGCGCGGCGAAATGCGTCAGGAGCTGGTGAAGCTTCACAGACGTGTCGGCAAGACCACGGTTTTCGTTACCCACGACCATGTTGAAGCAATGACGATGGGCGACAGGATCTGCATCATGCGCGACGGCCGGATCGAGCAGGTGGGCGCGCCGCTCGAGGTTTATGCCAGGCCGCGAAACACCTTCGTGGCGCAGTTCCTCGCCGCTCCGGCAATGAACCTGATAGAGGCGCACCTGACCGTCGTGGGCGAGAGGGTGGAACTCAGCGCGGGCCCCATTGCCGGGCCGTTGCCCGAGCGGGAGGCGGCTTTCTACCGGGCGGCCGCCGGGACCGGGCTTTTGTTCGGATTGCGGGCCGAGGACATCCTGACCCAACCCAGACCCGGCGCGCAAGCCTTCCAGGGAACCGTGACGGTGCTGGAGGCTCTGGGCCCTGAAAACCTGATTGTCGTGGAGGCCGAGGGCCTGTCCATTTCAGCCAGGGTTGATCGTCACTTCCTGCCACGGATCGGTGAGACCATCACGCTTTATGCGGATCTCGGCCACATGCATCTGTTCGCCGCCGCAAGCGGCGATGTAATCGGCAGGGAGGCCTGAGATGGGGAGGCGGATCCTATCGCATATCGGCCTGATCCTGGCGGTCGCAATCGTGCTTTTTCCCATCCTGTGGGTGCTCCGCACATCGCTGGTTCCCGCGCAAGACAGCTACAGTTCGGTAATCCTCCCGTCGGTGACGCTCGACAATTACCGTGCACTGTTCGCGGAAAAGAATTTTGGGCGCAACTACATGAATTCGCTGATCGTTGCGAGCCTGTCGGTGCTCGTCACGATGCCGCTGGCTGCGATGACAGGATACGCCTTCGCGCGGTTTCGCACCGGCGGGCGGCTGGCACGTTTCGCGACGCTTGCCAGCCAGATGCTGCCGCCGGTCGCGCTCGCCCTGCCGACCTTCATGCTGTTTCGGAACTTCGGCCTGACCAATTCGCTGACCGGTCTGACGATCGTCTACGCCGCCGTCAATCTGCCTTTTCTCACCTGGATTCTGATGGGTTTCTTCGAAGCGATTCCCGAGGATCTTGAAGGCGCGGCGATGACCGATGGGGCAACCCGGTGGGGAGCATTCTGGCGCGTTGTGCTGCCGGTCGCAGCGCCTGGCATCTTGGCGGCGGCAGTCCTCGGTTTCATCCTGTCGTGGAACGAGTTTCTGTTCGCCCTGATCCTGGGCGGGTCGAAAACCGCGACCGTTCCGGTCGCTCTGGCAAGTCTGCAAACCTCGAATGGCGTGCAGATCTCCAATGTCGCAGCGGGCGTTTCACTTGCGATCCTGCCGCTGATGATCGCGGCCAAATTCATTCAGAAATACCTGGTCGAAGGGCTCTCCTTCGGGTCGGTGAAATAACAACAATAAAAACAGTCAAACCTTACAGACGAGGACTACGAAATGAGAAAGACTATTTATTCGCTGACATTTGGCCTTGGGGCGTCTCTTTGGGCCGGCACGGCTCTTGCCGACGGTGTGACACTGCGCGCGCTGATGGAAGACGTCCCGGAAACGTCGATCATCGAAAAGATGCTCCCTCAGTTCGAGAAAGAGACCGGCATCAAGGTTGAGTTCGAGAAGGTCGGATACGGTGATATGCACGACAAGCTGGTCGCCCAGCTGGTCAGTGGCGAGAGCGACTACAATCTGCTCGAAGTTGACTTCCTTTGGGCGGGCGAGTTCCCGGCAGCGGGATGGCTTGAAGATCTCAAGCCCTATGCCGAGAAATCCGGGTTCGACATGGCGGCCTTCATTCCCTCGACCATGGATCTTCTGGGAAATCGCGAAGACTTCATGCCGTTGGTGCCCATGTACAATTATTCGATGGGTCTGATCTATCGCACCGACCTGTTGAGCGACCCGGAGTTGAAGTCGGCCTACAAGTCCGAAACCAGTCAGGAGCTGGAAGCCCCCAAGACGCTCGAGGAATATGTGCGGATTGCCAAATTCATGAAGGCGCAGGGCAACGTCAACGGCGCCGCGATGCAGGGTCAAAAAGGTGACCCGAACGCAATGGAATTCTCCAATTACCTGTTCTCCGCGGGCGGCAGTTACCTCGATTCCGACGGCAATGTCGTGCTTGCGTCCGAAGCTGGCGAAACGGCTCTGAACCATTACGTCGATGCGATCAAAAACGCTGCACAGACCGGCGCCCTGTCAGCCACGCTCGATGACACGATGCGGCTGATGTGTTCGGGCGAAGCGTTCTCGATGGTCACCTACTGGTGGATGCTGCCGCAGATCGACAACGCGGAAAGCTGCCCGAATGTTGCAGGCAAGGTGGCGCTCTCGGTCATGCCGGGCGGTCACGGCGAAAGTGGCGGCTGGGGCTGGGGCATTGCCAAGAATGTCCCGCAGGAAGAAAAGGACGCTGCCTGGACGTTCATTACCTGGGTCCAGAGCAAGGAGATTGCGGTCGCGCGGGCACTGGAAGGCCATGCTCCGGTGCGCGCGGATGTCTACACCAATCCGGAAGTCCTGGCGAAATACCCGTTCTACAAGGACGCCATGGCCGTGGTTGAAAGCGCAAAGTCCTTCCCGATCTTCACGTACTCGGCGCAATACGAGGACACTCTGGGAACTCAGGTTTCCCTGGCTGCCAGCGGAGACACCACCGTTACTGAGGCGCTTCAGGCGGCTGCCTCTGGTCTTACCGATCTGATGAACAAGTAACGCACGTCAAGGAGGCAGGTGGCGAACCCGTGCCTGCCTCCCGTTTCCTGCTGACCGAAAGACACTTGATGAGCACGAGAACAACCGAAATGATGCGCGCGGGCTGGGGCTTCGCCGGCCCGGGTCTGACGATGCTGAGCGTCGTCATGGGCCTGCCGGTGCTGTATGCCGCGGCTATCTCTCTCTCGTCCATGACGCTTGTTCGTCCCGAGCTGAACATAACCGGATTCGGAAATTTCCTGTCGATCATGTCCGAACCGCTGTTCTGGAACTCCCTCGGCATAACCCTGCGCTATTCGGTTGCCACGGTGATGGGTGAGTTCGTTGTCGGGCTGGCGATCGCGCTTATGCTTCGACAGGTAATCGTGATGCGCGGTGTCTATTTCGCGGTGCTTACCCTGCCGATGGCAATGTCACCAGTCGCCGTCGCGCTGATCTGGCGAATGCTGTTGCAGCCCAATCTGGGGATTGTCAATCAGACCCTGGAGGGGCTTGGCCTGCCGATAATCGACTGGCTCGGCGATTCGGATCTGGCACTTAAGACGATGATCTTTATCGACATCTGGCAACAGACCTCCTTCGTGATCCTGTTGCTGTCTGCCGGACTGGCTTCGCTGCCAAAGGATCCTTATGAAGCGGCCGAGGTTGATGGCGCAGGCCCACTGCAGCAATTCTGGTACATCACCCTGCCGCTCCTGCGGCCGGTCGCGATGATCGCGGTGGTCATTCAGCTGATCAACGAATTCCGGACGTACGACTTGATCTACATCCTGACCAAGGGTGGCCCTGGTGTCTCGACCGAGCTGTTGTCCTTCTTTGCCTACAAACGCGCCTTCCAGGGCCTTGCCTTGAACGAAGGCAGCGCAGCCGCCTTCGTGCTGCTCCTGATTGTTCTTCTCATCACAGTGGTCTTCTTCTTTCTGCTCGAACGCAGAAAGACCTGAGATTGCTTCCATTTGGCTTCAAACGAATCCCGCACCAGGCGGGGACAAAGGAGAGACTTGCCATGAAATTCGGGTCGCTTTTCCCGGGTGTCAAACCCGTTATCGCGATGGTTCACCTCAACCCAATGCCCGGTACACCTCTTTACGATGCCGATGGAGGCATCGAGGGAATTTATCAGGCTGCGCTCAGGGATCTGGAAGCGCTCCAGGCCGCAGATGTCGATGCCGTGATGTTCGGCAACGAGAATGATCGCCCGTACGAACTTGCCGTGAATGTCGCTACCACTGCTTCGATGGCTTTCGTGATCGGACGCTTGCGCGAAAAGATCCGCAAGCCCTATGGCGTCAACGTACTGTGGGACCCCGACGCGACTGTTGCTCTAGCCGCGGCGACAGGAGCCTCGTTCGTCCGCGAGATCTTTACCGGAACCTACGCCTCAGACATGGGGCCGTGGACACCGAACGCCGGTCGGGCACTGCGCGAAGCGCGCCGGCTCGATCGCAAGGACCTGGTGATCCTGAACAACGTTTCGGCTGAATTCGCCCATTCACTCGACACCCGCCCGCTACCGGACCGCGCGCGATCTGCTGTGTTCTCTTCCATTCCCGACGCAGTGTTGGTCTCGGGCGCGATCACAGGCGAGGCTGCTAGGATGAATGATCTTGAAGCGGTAAAAAAAATGCTTCCTGAAACACCAGTGCTAGCTAACACTGGCGTCAAGCATGCAACAGTAGCCGATATCCTTAAGATCGCCGATGGTTGCATCGTGGGATCGTCGCTGAAAGTTGACGGACACACCTGGAATGCGGTTGATGCTACGCGTGCGCGCGAGTTTATGGACATTGTGAAGGCCACCCGCGCCTGAGCGTTTGATGGGATGGGGGCTCCGCCCCCATCCGTTCGCTTTTTCTTACCTAGTAAAAGAAACGGCATTGCCAATTTCATGCGTCTGATGCCCGGTGATGTCATTGCCACTGGAACGCCGGAAGGCGTAGGCCTTGGGCTCGATCCGCCGCAGTTTCTCAAGCTTGGTGACGTTGTCGATCTAAGCATCTCCGGCCTTGGGACACAGCGACAAACCGTTGTCTCCCAGCCGGCTTGATTGACCGGCCGCCTATCAAGTCTTGCCAGGGGCAATCCCGTTGAGGTGTCACCCTTGGCCAGATTAAGGCATGTTGGACGCCGTCCGACTGTGGCTGAGAAACCTCCGCCTTTGGCACTGTTCTTCCCCGCCACACATCACCGTAATGAATCCGTTCCTTCGCATCGATTCCAATCATTCATTGGACCGCAGTTCGGCGATCTTCGACACTGCGGTCATGGAACCTGGTGACGATCTCCTTCTCCTCAAACGCGTGGACCCCGGCCGGAACATGAATCGGTTCTACCACCTGTCGGTCGAACCCACCCTGTTCGGCGGATTTGCCGTTCGCCGGACATGGGGACGCCTGGGTACCCGGGGTCGAACGCGGCTTGATCTGTTTGCGGATGTGTCATCGGCTCTGGCCCATCAGCAGAAGCTGGCGGCACAAAAGC
>NZ_AXCE01000017.1:0-14174 GCF_000475395.1 Labrenzia sp. C1B70 | reverse complement strand
AGGTCCTCAACGTGGCCGACGTACCGCTTCTGGACGTGTCGCTGACGGGGCCGGTGGTCGAAGGTCTTGCCACTCCGCTGGTGATCGATCTTGCTCTCCTCGGCCCGACCGAGACTATTTCTTACAACATCGATGGTGTCGATTACGGTGCCACATTGAATGCGGGTGAGTTAAACCCGGACGGGACCTATACGCTTGATGAAGTCGATCTCGCCGGTCTCACCCTGACACCTGCGACAGACACTGACCTTATTCTGGAGGTGACAGCGACCGTTGTGGATACGTCAACAAATACATCGGCGGAATCTATTGAGATACTTCCCGTCGAGGTGGCCGCCCTAATTTAAGAAGCTCGAAGACCAGGTCTCGCGAACAGAGAAAAATGAGGTTGAAGATATCATGATGGCAGCACCAGGCGAACCGCAGCTTTACCAAGATGACCAAGCACCAATCCGTCTTCTGATCTGCGATGACTCCATCTTCATGCGCATGGCGATCAAGACAATCTGTGAAGAGATCTCCGGCGTTGAGGTTGTTGCCGAAGCGGAGAACGGCCAAGAGGTTATCGACGCCGTGCGGGTATACAAACCTGACGTAATTACCATGGATGTCGACATGCCCGGCGTTGACGGCATATCCGCTACGGCCACCATCAGATCGGAATCCGACGTCCCGGTGATTGTCGTGAGTGGTCTGACGGAGCGCCGTGGGCATCTCGCAAAGCGGATGCTCGAGGTTGGCGCCGTGGATGTCATCTGGAAGTCCGGGTCGTTGATGGACATCGATATCAGCGGTATAGCGCAAACGATTGTCGACAAGGTCCTGTTCTGGGGGGCCAGGGCGCCTGTTTTGAACGCGATCAAGCCTGCAGGCATTCAATCGGTTGCCCAAGGCTACGACATCATTCATCTTTCCGCCGGAACTGGTGCCCCTCAGAGTGTGAATGCAGTGCTTGGTCCGTTGCCAGGCGACTACCCGCCTTTGGTTGTCACAGCCGACATACCCTCGAGTTGTATGGAAGGGTTCTCGCGACAGCTTGAAAAGAGGACTGGGTTGTCGCTTCGCGAACCTCAGGAAAACACCGTGCTAGAGCGCGGTTGCATCTATGTCCTGCACGGCGATTCACGATTGTCGGTGACAGCTTTAGGCGATAGTTTTCGGGTCATGCGGGAAAACCAACCTAGAGCTGGCGAAAAGCAGTCGTGCAGCTGGCGCATGCATGCCAACCTGGCAATTGCTGCCAAGAACCCATTAATGATAGTCTTATCCGGCGCAGTGGCTGATCCACGCGGCTTGAAACTCGCAATGAAGAATCAATGCGATATCTGGATTCAGAAAAGAGATAGCTGCGTTGATGCTTCTGGGTGCGAGGCTGCGGTGAAAGCGATTTCGGCGGCACGTGAGTTGTCTCCTTCCTCTATCTCCGGCTTGTTGGGTGTCTCATGACCGACAACAACGCCGTAAATCCAGACCGTCTGGCAGCCAAATTGCAAAAGCTTCGGGGGGAATATGGCCAGCGTATCCCCGAGCGCCTTCAAGAGATCGAATTCTGTTGGAGCAGCTATGTCTATGAAAAGGATCCGGTCGTTCTGACGGATCTGACGAGCAAGGTGCATATGCTCTCCGGCACAGCCACCATGTATGGCTTTGGCGTCCTTGGAAGTCACGCTGAGGCGGCCGAGGATTCCCTCGTGGCCATTCATGAAACCCCCGAGGGCTTCAGTATCGCAGAAGCTGCTATCAGATCGCTCGTGGCTGACCGGTCATTTGAAGAATGATTGCAGGTGATCTAGGTCATTTACTACCCGATGATCCAGCCAGAAACACCGAAGTCGGCGACCCGATAATTGGAATGTCAGCAGGATTTTTCAGCACTGGTAAGGTCTACTAGCTGGCGATGACTTGAAGCAGCGATGCTCTTGACGTCGACCAGAAGTTTTTGTGCTTCCTCCAGATTTTTGGCTTCAGACGCTTTCTCGAGTTGCAAAAGTATTTTCCTCAGGCCGGTCGCTCCAAAAATTGCCGCCAGGCCAATGAGTTCGTGCGCGTGGGCGGTTGCTTCGTCGAAAGCCCTTTTCTTCAGCGCGTACTCGATATCAGCATGACCGGAATCAAAACTGCAACGGAACGCCTCCAACCTTGCGGGCAATGTCTCCGGCGGCAGCATTTCCAATAACTCCGCCAAAGTTGAAAGATCAAAGATGCGCTCTTTTTCATCGGGCTCTCCCTGGTCATTTTGTACTGCCCCGTCGGTTTCAGCCCGGGGGCGGGCCGATCCGTCTTCAGGCGAGTGTTGTAGAGCCCCATTGGACTGGGCCGCAGCAAGAATATCCTTAATGTCGCGCCCGCGGAGCGGTTTCGAAAGACACTTGTCCATCCCTGCGTCGAGAAATCGCTGCTGTTCTTCAGGCGATACGTGCGCCGTTAGGCCGACAATGAGAGATTTTGACGAGCCGCCTGATCCGGCGCGGATCAGACGGCTCGCCTCGATCCCGTCCATGCCCGGCATGCTGATATCCATCAGGATCAGGTCGAAAACCTGTTGTTTCGCCAATTCGACCCCTTTCACACCATTATGGGCCTCCGCGACGTGGCTATCGTGTTTCTCGAGAAACTGGCGTGCGACGAACCGGTTGATCTCGTTGTCCTCAACAACTAGCACTTTGAGTTTCATGCCATCAGACAACGAGGACAGCTCTACGGACTGCGCTGGGATTGCTTCTCGCTCCGAGGGAGGGACAGCCCTTTTCAAGGGTAGGCAAACGCGAAACCTGCTTCCTTTTCCTAGCGTGCTGTCGACCTCGATTGTTCCGTTCATGGCACGAATGATACCCTTGCAAATGCTTAGTCCCAGTCCGGCCCCGCAAGCGGTTCGCCTGTACGAGGGGTCCAGGGTGACGAACTGATCGAATATTCGGACCTGGTCTTCGAACGAAATCCCGCAGCCGGTGTCATTCACCGAAATCTGCAGGAGTCCGTCGCAATTCTCCTCTGCAACATACTCCGCCGTTAGACTAATATTTCCGTTCTGCGTGAACTTGGCGGCATTACCCAAGAGATTGAGAAGAATCTGCTGCAACCGGCGCGCATCGCCCTGAAAATAAGTGGGGGTTTCTTGCAGAAGATTGAGGACGATTGTATTTCCATTTGCTTTTGCGATTGGTTTGCTGATGGCAACGCTTGCAGACATTAGTTCGCGAAGGTCGAAGCTCTCCTCTTGCAAGATCAGTTCGCCCGCTTCGACCACTGTCAGGTCGAGGACATCGTTGATATGGCGCCAAAGGATCTCGCCCGAAGCCGAGGCGGTTTCCAGATACCTGTCCTGTTCGTCAGTGAGGGGTGTTTCCCTAAGCAGTTCCAAAACACCAAGAACACCGTTGAGCGGTGTGCGCATTTCATGGCTTATGATCGCAAGAAAATTTGATTTGGCCTTGTCTGCGGCAAGGGCCTCGTCGCGTGCCTTCAAAAGTTCCTGTTCTGCGTTTCGGCGTTGCTCGATGTCCCGGACATAGGCGATGAATATCGGGCCGTTTTCTTCCGTCGCCGATGCGATTGAGAGTTCGACCGGAAACTCACTTCCGTCGGCTCTCAAGGCCTCGAGTTCTATGCGCCCGCGATCGATAACTGTCTTATTACCGGTTTTCAGATAGCGCTCCATAGCGGCTGAATGTTGAGGGCGATATCGCTCCGGAATTAGAACGTTTTCGATTCGTTGTCCGATCGCCTGCTGCTTAAGGAGGCCGAAGGCTTTCTCAGCGACGGGGTTGAAATCGATGATCTTTCCGAAGCAATCGGCCACAACGATGCCATCGAGAGATGCATTGATCATGCTCTGGAGACGGCGTTTGCTGCGCTCGATTTCGTCCGACTTCTCTAATGATACCGCGAATTGCTGGCTCAGAATGTACAACGTGGCCGCCAGAGCCAGGATTAGTGTCAGAGCGAGTAGCGCAGTCTGGATGAGGAGGCGAGAGAACTGTTGCCTGCTCTGATAAGATGCTTGCGCGAATAGCTGGACACCGGTCAAGGCGAGTGAGCGAACATGGGTTTCCTGTTGCTCGATATCTTTTAAAAGTCCTTCCAGCCTCCCCCGCAAGGTGGTGTCCGAACCGTCAATGTGCGGAACGGTGCGATCAAGAAATGCCCTGAGTAGCGAGAAATGGGTTTCTACGGGTTCGTTTGGTCGCAATTCCTTAAGAAACCGGCTGTGTTCGAGTGTGTCGACTCTGCTGAAGAAAATGTTGAAGCGCCTACGGAGCTGCTGCAAGGAGGATGCATCGTCGTCCTGGGCATTGCTTGCTGCCGCCTTGAGGCGTAGAAGTTCCACTTCGAGCTGTGCAAGCGCCCATTGCATGTTGTCGCGCGGGGCACTGTTCAAGGAATCCAATTCTTGCTTTATTTGAAGCCCCAGTATTGCGAGGCCGCATACTGCGACCAACGAGGCCGCCAGAACCAACCGCCGTCTGATCTGATTTCTTGGTTTGAAAGAGCCTACCGATCTCATCGTTCCAATTCCGTATGGTGAGACCGTTTGATGTCAGTCTCCGGTGACAGTTAGTTCCTCCAGTTGCCAAATGCTTCTGGAATAAATGATCTCCGTACGATAAGCGCTCTTCGCATCATAAGGGTATACAATCCAGAGCGGCCCTTTTTCACGAATGGACATCGTCTTGCCATTGTTTAGATACGCGATGATTGGTCCACCTAAGATAGCATCGGTTAGTGGAATTTCGACTGCATAGTCGTTTAAGGCGCGGGCCTGCAGCATTGTGCCCTTCGCGTCGACCTTTTCCAGAAGGTCTTTTAGCAACACTCCCTGAAAGGTGCTCTTGTCCTCAGTCCAGATTGTACCGGTAGTAAACTTGGTTTGCGGTAGGGCTTTAAGCATCGGAATGTCGAATCGAGCACCTTCATCGCTGTTTGTCATCCCGATGGCGCCTGTCACTGTCAGGACCACCTCTCCGTTTGGTTGCGGCAGGTTGTCTGCTAGGGCAGTAGTATTTGCGAACATGGCCGCTATCACCATGAGACAGCCCGGAGATGATTTTAATACCCTTGTAAACATTACCGATCTCGCCTCCTCTTCTTTCGCTCACCATCATGACACGCGAAGAATTGTAGCAATTTCTTGTCGATTTTGCGTGTCTCGTTCGAGAATGTTTCTATCCTTTCGTATAGTCAGCTCTGGACAGGCACAGATTTAGCTTTAACACTGGCACGACGGAGCCGATGTGTCAGATGAACCACATATTACGGAGCGCCAGTTGAAGGTCTTGGTTGCGGATGATCACAATCTTGTCAGGGAGATGATTGCAGACGTGCTTGGCCGCGAGGCAGGCGCGCAAGTCTCGCAGGCAAGCTCAGTTTCCGAGGTACTTTCCAGTTTGGCGGAGGGATACACTCCTGATTTGGTTCTGCTTGACTACAACATGCCAGGCATGGATGATCTGAACGGTCTGGCGCAAGTTCTAGTTGCTTGCGGTAAAATCCCAGTCGCTATCATTTCCGGGGTTGCCAATAGAATTATTGCTGAAAGGGCTCTTGTGGCAGGCGCAGCCGGATTTCTCCCCAAAACCATAAAGGCGAGATCGTTGGTGAATGCGGTGCGTTTCATGGTAGCGGGCGAAATTTTCGTACCGGTCAGTTTTATGACCACTGAAGAGGAAATCCCTGCAGCCGCTCAAGCGCTCCAGATGACTTCACGGGAGCTGGAAGTGTTGCAGGGGCTTTGCGAAGCCCTCTCCAACAAGGAGATCGCACGCCGACTCGATCTGCAGGAGGTCACCGTAAAGCTCCACGTAAAAACGCTAAGCCGAAAGCTTGGCGCACGCAATCGCACGCATGCTGCCATGATTGCCCGAGAAATGTCTTTGGTTCTCTGAGCGTCTTACGCCACAGACTGCCGTCTTCAATCTTACTAGCCTTTCGGATAGCTATTACCTATCCCCTCGAGTTCGGTTGACCTTTTGAGCCGCCAGACTATCCCTTCGAGGTTGCGCATAGCCCTCTGATTCCTGTTCCATCTGCGCAAAAGACTTCATCCTATTCCAATTGAAAGCGGTCAATCCGCTGTGGTCAGGTGCGCATGAAAATCAGTGCTGGAGCGCAGCGGGCGAAACGCGCCCTGCAATTCAGAGGAGTAAACATGTTCAAATTCGCGACAACACTTTTAGTCGCCGCCGTGTGTCATGCAGAAGCTGCCCAAGCGCAATCGGTGACCTTGATCGACGTTGCCAGTACCTTTCCCAGCGACACTGTTATTCTCGGGGATGTTGCCAAGGAATTACCCAGCCGAATTGCCGCTTTGACGGAAGGATCCCTTCGACTAACGTTTCACGAACCGGGAGTGCTTGTACCGGGAGCGGAAACGGTTGCGGCCGTTGCGGATGGCCGGGTTGCAGCTGCGTGGGCGGGCGCGGGTTGGTTTTCCAACCGGGACAGTGCGTTCACCCTATTTTCCAGCTTTCCGTTCGGACCGACCGCGACTGAATACCTCGCATGGATGTATGACGGCGGGGGGTTGGGAATTGCCCGGCGCATGTTCCATGCTGAAGGCGTTCACAATATTCCATGCGGCCTGATTCCTTCGGAAGCTTCCGGCTGGTTCCGCCAGGAGATCAGAACCGTTGCCGATCTGAAGGGGCTGACAATGCGCTTCTTCGGCTTTGGAGCCGCTGTGATGGAGAAATTGGGTGTGGAGACTCAGCAGCTTCCGCCCGGAGAAATCTTGACGGCGATGAAAGACAACAAACTGGACGCTACCGAATTTTCTTTGCCTGCGATGGACTTGGAACTCGGCTTCAGCGAAGTCGCTGAATACTATTATTTTCCTGGATGGCATCAGCAGGCAACCTTTTTCGACATATTTGTAAACTTGGATATCTGGCAGCAGCTGTCTTCCAGTCACAAGAAGGCCTTGGAGCTGTCCTGCGGTGATGCACTTCGGGCGATGTTGTCGAAGGGGGAAGCGGCTCAGGGAAAGGCGTTGCGCGCGGTTCAGAATGCTGGAGTACAACTGAAAAGATGGCCACCAGAGATGCTTGTCGCATTCGAAGATGCGTGGCTGGAAATTGCAGCTGAAGAAGCCGAGCTAAATCCGAATTTCGCGGAGATCTATAACTCCTACAAAAGCTTCCATGAAGACTACGTCCTCTGGAAACGTTTCAGTTTTCTGCAGTGAAACTGTGTGGTTCAGCAGCACCGCGTGCAGTCAAGGTGAGCGAGAAACGTAATGGTAATTCGAAATCAGAGCATCCGCACAAAACTGGCGTTCGCATTTATCCTTGCATTCGTTGCAATTGTTGCGATCGGCAGTGTCAGTCTTAGCAAGCTTGGTGCGGTTCGTGCTGTGACGAGTGAAATTCGTGAGACCTGGCTACCTCTTCTTGGTGCCCTTGGAGATCTCAAAAGATCCCTCACGACGCATCATCTTCTTGCCACGAGGCGAACACAATCGCTTGATTTTCGGGTACTGGCTGAGACTGGAGAACGGCTCGCGATTATTAAGTCCGTCATCAATAAAGAATTACAGTCAATTTCCCACTCGTTGCAGCACAAGGAGGAAGAGGAAAACTTCGAGCAGCTGAATTCGAGTTGGGAAGCTTATGTGATTTCTTTTGACCACGTCGTGGAACAGCTGAACTCGGGAGAAACCAGCCGCGCGTTGAAGACATTTTCATCCTCCACCGATCCAGTGTTTGCTCAAACTTTCGAGGCGGTTCTGGCGCTCGAGCGACATGCGGAAAAGCATACACTGCTTGCCGAAGCCCGCGTAGAAGGCGTTTATGATAAATCTCGCGTCGTGTTGGTCCTTTGGGTTGGAACCTCTGCGCTGGTGGCTCTCCTTGGTATCTTCTGGGTATCGCGGGCGGTTGCCTCTCCACTGCAGCGCGTCAGTGAGATCATGAGCCGATTGACCGATGATGCAACACCTGTCGAAGTAGGTGGAAATCATTCCAGTGCTAATGAAATCAACAAGCTTGTAACTGCCGTCTCCACCTATCGAAAATGCATTTTACAGGCACGGGATTTTGCAAAATCCGCAGAGGCGGACAGGCTCCGTCTGGAGGTAGCCATCGCGGGCATGCCCATTGGCGTCGCGTTTTACGGTCACGACAACAACTTGGTCTTCTGCAACGACCTTTATGGACAAATCTATAAGCTCCCCGAAGAGCTCGTTCGTTCAGGTACGCCACACGACGCGATTGTTGATGCGTGTATTCGCCGGAACACGTTCTTTGGTAAGGATCCGCAAGCCTTTGCGCGCGAAATGGGCATGATAATCGCTGCGGGAAAAAAGGTGATCGCTGCCCGAAGTCTGCAGGATGGCCGAACCATCGCTACCACAATTCAGCCGATCTCAGGGGGCTGGCTGTCGATCCATGAAGACATCACCGAGCAGCGCCGCAACGAGAACCGGATTTATCATATGGCGAACCACGACGCATTGACCGGACTTGCTAACCGCAGATACTTTGGTGAGCAAGTCAATAAGGCGCTGGAAGCAAGCGAGAATGCGGATGAGACTGCAATCCTATGTGTCGATCTGGATCGGTTCAAGGAAGTCAATGATACCCTTGGTCATCCGGCTGGTGATGCGCTTCTGGTCAGGGTTGCAGATTGCCTGCGTGCCTGTATCGGTCCGCGCGATATAGTGGCTCGGTTCGGCGGTGACGAGTTTGTAATTGCCCAGATTGGGGGTGATCAGCCATCGGCCGCGCGCGACCTCGCCAGTCACCTGATCGACGTACTGGGTGCGGAAACCTGCATTGAAGGACACCAAGTTGCCATTCAAGCCAGTGTAGGGATCGCGCGCTGCCCGGAAGACGGCATCAAATTGGAAGACCTCTTGAAAAGAGCTGACATGGCGCTTCGCCTCGCAAAACAAGGAGACCGGGGTGCTATTATTTTCTATAAGTCGGTCATGTGCGACCGTGTAAGAGAGCAACGTGAGATGGAGGCAGATCTGCGTCGAGCTCTTGCGAACAATGAGTTCTCCCTCGTTTATCAACCTATTATAGGTCTCGGTGCCAACGCTGTAGTTGGTTTCGAGGCCCTAGTTCGATGGCAGCATCCTGAGCGCGGTTGTATTTCACCGGCGGAGTTCATTCCGGTGGCTGAGAATATGGGGCTGATCGTGCCTCTCGGAGAGTGGGTCCTTAGAAAGGCCTGCGCCGACGCGGCAATGTGGCCCAGCTTTATCAAGGTCGCCGTCAATCTGTCTCCCGTTCAGTTCCGCAGTAAGCGCGTCGCCGAGGCGGTGTTCACGGCATTGGCGACGTCGCGTCTACCAGCGAACAGATTGGAGCTGGAAATTACCGAGGGCGTGCTTCTCGATCGGACGGACGACGTGCTGCGCACCCTGAAACACCTCCGCGCGCTTGGAGTCAGAATCGCATTGGATGATTTCGGAACCGGTTACTCCTCACTGAGTTACCTGCAGAGTTTTCCCTTCGACAAGATCAAGATTGATGGAACATTTGCACGCAAGCTGAGTGAGGAGGAGAGTTCGATCGCGATCATAAGGGCGATCGCCGATCTGGGAACAAGTCTAGGTATGACAACGACAGCAGTGGGTATAGAAACAATGGAACAACTGGAGATTATCCGGTCGGAGGGGGGCACCGAGGTCCAAGGTTTCGTCTTCAGCAAACCCCGTCCGTTCGAGGAGACTGCACCGCTAATCGAACAACTGGGCTCTGAAATTAACGCAATCGCAATTTGACATGCGAAGTGCCCTGGAATGCTACTTGATGCGTTCGCTAAACGCCCCCGATTTGAGTTAGAGTTTTCCAATATGATTTGTCCGGCTGGGGAAAGAGTGGATGCGTAGAAGTTGTTCATCGTGAAGCGCGGGTATTTCGCAAATAGAGGCTGGACCCCACCTATTCGCTTCCGTCGTGATGCTGGACTCCATACCCAATGTCGATTTGGGAATGGAGGAAGGTTTGGGAGTCCATAGAGCGCTCCATATGGAGTCCATTTGCGGATATGAGATTTTGGCGGGGCCCGCAGGAAAGTGGCACTGGCCGGATGAAGTGAAGTATCAGCTTGTCGCGGAGACCTATGTGCCCGGTGTGACTGTGAACGAGGTCGTCCGGCGTGTAGGCATGAAGCCCAACCATCTTTCGTCGTGGAGGCGGTTGGCGCGGGAGGGCAAACTTGTGGTGCCGGATCTTCCGGGTGTTGATTTCCATTGAGAAGTGACCCGGCATTTCCACCGAGAATTGGCTCTGACTCACATTTGCTGCTGTTGGAAGGCAGGCTTTTGCTGATTCACTGGAGGATCAGCTTATGCGACATCGAATTCCGCGCGCGAGCCTCGCGCCTGACGGCTTTTCAGTAGATGAAGTGAAGGTTGCAGAGGATAGCGTTCAGATTCAATTGCGGTCGCGGCAGCCCTTGGGAAGATGTCCGGACTGCGGACGAGTGAGCCGAAGAGTTCAAAGCCGATATGTGCGCCGACCTGCTGATCTTCCGCTTTCCGGTCGGCGTGTACAATTGACAATAGTCGCGCGCCGGTTCTGGTGCGATGCCGTCCTATGCGGTCGGCGCATCTTCTGCGAGCAGTTCGATGGCATTGTATTGGCTCGCTATGGTCGGCGTACCCAACGGCTGGAAACAATCGTCCACCATCTCGGCCTGGCACTCGGCGGCAGACCGGCGGCAGCCTTTGCTAATCGCCTCATGATGCCAGTGAGCAACGACACACTGCTGCGGGTGGTTCGCCGGCGTATTGCCGATTACAGCGATGAACTCTTTGTCATAGGCATTGATGACTTTGCCTTTCGACGTGGCCAGACCTACGGAACAATCGTTTGCGACCTGGAGCGGCGGAGGCCTGTTACTCTCTTGCCGGATCGTGCGTTGGATACGTCTCGATCGTGGCTGGCCCAACATCAGTCGATATCAATCGTCGCTCGCGACCGGGGCGGTGGCTACGGCGAGGCCATCGCGAAGGCCCTGCCTGATGCGGAGCAGGTCGCCGACCGTTGGCATCTGATGGAGAATTCCAGCCGGGCGTTTCTTGATGCTGTCGGCAGGTCAATGCGCCAGATCAGGCAGGCGGTCGGCAGCAATGTCGTTGACCCCAAGCTTTTGACTTATGCGGAAAAGTTGCAATACGAGGGTTATCTACGCCGCCAGGAAACGAATGAAGCGATCCGGGAACTGTCGAAAAAGGGCACCCCCATTCGGCAGATCGTGCGGCAAACCGGTCATAGCCGGAAGCTTGTCCGCGACATATTACGCGGCCAGCGCCTCGATGTCTTTCGAACACGGCCAAGCTCGCTCGATAGCTGGCTGCCTTGGCTTAACGGCCGCTGGGCCGAAGGGGCTCGAAACGCCTTGGCACTTTGGCGTGAGATGCGAGAAAAGGGCTTTCCAGGGCAAAGTGGCGTCGTCTCACAATGGGCGCAGCGCCGGCGTCTGGCAGAGAAGGCCAACCAAAGTGGTCTTGCCCGAACGCCATCGGCACGGGTTATCGCTCGATTGATGACTGCCGCACGCGATGATTTGGCGAAGTCCGAGGCTGTCCTGGTGGCGGCGATTGAAATGAGTGTTCCTGAACTGGTTGCCGCGCGCGACGCCATTGGCGACTTCCAATCCATGATCCGCTCGAAGACAGCATGCAGGCTTGATGACTGGCTTGAAACAGCCAAGAACAGCTTGGTCGGATCCTTCGCAAACGGCGTAGAAAAGGACATCGACGCCGTTCGGAACGCTATCATCTCTCCTTGGTCGAATGGGCAAACGGAGGGACAGATCACGCGCCTGAAGCTCATCAAACGCCAAATGTACGGGAGAGCAAAACTCGATCTATTGCAGGCGCGATTGATTGGCGCATCCTAATAGCTACACGTCAGCAAAAGTGCGTCAGAGCCAATCCTAATGGAAATATCAGGCCAAGCCGGGCCACTTCTCAGATGGGGTATTCGGCTTTTGCCCCATCTCTGATGCGGAACGTGAAGAGGTGCTGCGCTTCGAGCTGATGCTAGAACGTGGTCTGTGCGAAACAGCCACAAGCATCAGGAAAGGAAGCGCAGCATGAAGCATTATGCCGGGCTGGATGTGTCGATAAAAGAGACCTCTGTTTGCATAGTCGACGAGAGTGGCAAGATCTGCCACGAGATGAAGGTGGTCAGCCACCCGGACGACCTCTCTGCGGCTCTGACAGGCGCAGGATTGCGTCTCGAACGGATTGGGTTGGAAGCAGGGCCATTATCACAGTGGCTGTTCGAAGGCTTAGCGAAAGCCGGATTACCCACGATCTGCATCGAAACACGACACGCCAAAGCCTTTCTCAAGGCACAGATCAACAAGACAGACCGCAATGATGCACGCGGCATTGCGCAAATGATGCGCGTCAATCTCTATCGTCCGGTGCATGTGAAGACCCTGACAAGCCAAAAGCGCCGAGCCCTATTGACGGCTCGTAAGCTGTTGCAAGGAAAATCGATCGCAATTGAGAACGACATTCGCGGGCTCCTCCGCAATTTTGGGCTCAAGGTTGGGTTGGTTGGAACCGCAAAATTTGAGAATCGGATCCGTGTATTCATTGAGGACATGCCCGATATGGTCGAAATACTGACACCGCTGCTGGCTGCCAGACGGAAGATCCGTGAAGAGTTTACCTGCCTGCACCACAAGGTGCTGGCTATCGTCAGGTACGACGCGGACTGCAATCGTCTGATGACGATTCCCGGTGTTGGCCCTATTACTGCACTTGCCTTTGTCAGCACCATCGACATTCCGGCACGGTTCCGGAATTCAAGGGCGGTCGGACCGGCAATCGGGTTGACACCGGTACTCAATCAATCAAGTGAAAGTCGTCGTGTTGGCCGCATATCTCAATGCGGTGATAACATGATGCGAGCACTCCTCTATGAGGCAGCGCAAGTGCTGCTCACCCGGGTCAAGAAATGGTCATGGCTGAAGGCCTGGGCCACGAAGCTTGCGAAGCGGAGTAGCCACCGACAGGCTATCGTGGCACTTGCCCGTCGATTGGCTGTTATCATGCACCGTATGTGGAGCGATGGTACCGAATTCCATTGGGCCGGCGAAAGTCTGATTGGTCACCGAAAAGAGATCTTAAGTTCCGTCCTTGGCGGGAAAATGTCCTTCGCGGGACGATGAATGAAGCGAGTTCGTGATTTCCACCGTGCCGACAGCAATTTTGCTGTCAGGACGATTCTCAGATTGAGCCGCTACATTCTTCTGATCCCATGCTGGGAGGGCCATGGTGCCGATCCCGAAGAGAAGCGAGAACTCGCGAAAGACATTAAAACGCCGACCGGGCGGAAGGCTCGAAGACACTTGACTGCAACACGCCGAATAGAGAAGTGGAAATCAACACCCGTCCCAGATACGCAGCTGCTCCGTCTCACAAGTGGCGGCACACAGCAGCACGGAAATTACGAGATGGGCGTTCATAGGTGCTTTTCAAAATCGGCTATCGATAATAGAACAAAAAAAGAACATGATTACATCGACCATGCAATGGCGATATCTAAATGGAAACGATCGCAAACATCAAACAGAGCGGGAAATGGCTGGTCGTCTCCTGCCAGTCTTGCGGCCGGTCCACGCACTTCCCGGCGCAGTGCATTCCGCCGAAGCTCCTGGGGGAATTGCCAGTTGCGCTTGTCGCGACTTATTTCCGTTGCACCCGCTGTCGCAGCAAACTGCTTGAGAGTTTTTCGGTTGATCCAGGCACACTAAACAGTCAGCGCACGCCAAGCTGGGAACACTAGCCGCAAAGGCTTGCACTTATCTCATGCTCGGAGCGGCCCCGGCATCTTGTAGGGAGAAAGCCGAGGCCTGAGGCGAGCTTGCGGGCATGCCATGCTCCGAACTCAGTTCACTCTTGGAGAAGTTGGAAACTGAGTGGTGACATCATAATAATTGCAATCAGAAGATGCCAGCGGATTGTGTTGCCGCTTGCGCGATGCCTGACACGGTTTTGATTTTGGCCTGGGAGAAAAGGTGGCGGTCGCGATACGGCAGTGGGTTGATGGCATCGCGACCGCCGGGAACCGGGAGCGGCAAACTACCCGGCTCCACAGGGTGCCACGGCCGATTAGATGCGACCGGTGACGCCAGCGCGATCAGCCTCACCGGCAATCGCGCTGGTCATCTGAATGAGGTTGGTCCGCACGTTTTGGTCCTCGATCCGG
>NZ_AXCE01000016.1:0-3489 GCF_000475395.1 Labrenzia sp. C1B70 | reverse complement strand
ACGTTTTGGTCCTCGATCCGGCTGAAGGCCTGGCAGAGTGTGACCGCTTCTTTGCTGGTCATGAAGTCGATGTTGACCGGCGCGATCTCGCTGACTTCCGAATTTTGGATTTCCCTAGGCATATCTTCGAAAAAGAAGCCGACTGGTACGCGCAGGAAACTGGCGATGGCGAAGAGGCGGCTCGCACCGATGCGGTTTGTCCCTTTTTCGTATTTCTGGACCTGTTGGAAGGTGAGGTCGAGGGCCTTGGCGAGGTCTCCCTGAGAATGTCCGAGCATAATGCGCCGGAATCTGATGCGCTGTCCGACATGGGCGTCTACGGCGTCGGCTTCTTTTTTGCTGGGCATGGCAATTCCTTGATTTAATCTCTGATTGTGCAGGGGCAAAAACACTACCTATTGAGGTTCGGGCCTTAGGCGCTGACGAGGCCTGACGCAAGTAAAAAGTTTTGCGTGCATTCCCCTTGCACCGGTTTTCCGGCCCCAAAATTCCCTTTTCGCCGCCGTCAAGCCCCGAAGGGCGATTTTTCGACACCAAGTATTATTTGACGAGTTTTGCTATGAGTTACTATTTTTGGACGTTCTTGGATATTCTCTTTTAGTAGTCTGATTTTTCGATGGAAAATGGAACGGACAAGAAGTCACTTATCAAAACTTATCAAAAAACAAAGACTTGTATGGATTTCTGCTAACGAGTCTGGACGAGGGTTACCAAGTTTGGACGAGTTAGGATTTGTTTTGCCTTTATTGTACGAATTCATTGAAGTGTGTGTATTTGTTTGGATTGAGGTAGCAGGGCAAGATAGAGGAAGTGGTCCCACTTCCTGAGCGCGAGTTCTCCCTCGTTCCTACCGAACTCACTAGAATCGCTACGCTTATTCGCCTTCGGCTCAACGCAATAAGTCCCTATACGGGAGCTTTAACTCCGCTTTAAGCAACATCACGAAATGAAGGTAACTCACCAGCAGTAGGTGATATTTAAGATGTACAACCAAGTTCACGGCTAGTAGAAGGGGACTTGTGAGCGGCCCGGCGGTCCTCACTCTCACATAAGGACCGCCGAGCCTAGCGAACACCAAATTCGTCCTTTGATGTCCGCATAAGGAGCCCACTACAAACTCCATTTGTGTCTGTATTGGCCGCAATTTCTTTCGGTACGCTGATGCTTTTCTAGCTGAATCGCACAGATCGTGCGGCCAATACTGACAGCTTTCAACTTCCATCAACAAATTTGAGGACGTTCCCGTGCGGGAACGTTAATGACCCATGCCGTCTTCATCGACACGTGTGAAGCGGGCGCCGTGGGGACAGGCTCCGCTTGAGCTTGAGTCCAACTACGTCCAAATCAAGAATTTCGTCGACACTTCTCCCTCTCTTAAGGCGGCCTTTGTGCTGATTGAGAAGGCTGGATTGGTGACAGTCAAGTATGATGCCTTTGCCAAGGCTTGGCGGAAATTATCCGATCGTAAAGCGCAGGAAATCGCGGCTAACTGCCCTCCCCAGGAGAAAAACGCCGCCACACAGACTAAACACCGCAAACCCCTCCCCGCTATTACCGGCTTCAAAATGCCGACCGGCTCCGAGGAGGTGGACAAGGCATGGTGAAGACCGTTCATATTGTCATGCAGGGTAAGGGCGGGGCCGGCAAGAGCCTGACATCGTCCATGCTTGTCCAGTATTTCCAGCACGCCGATTATAATGTGCAGGCAATCGACCTGGACCCGACCACGCCGACGCTGTCCGCGATCAGGGCTTTGAAGGCCGTTCCGATCCAGATCATGGACGGCGATGACATCAATCCGCGCCTGTTCGATCACGTCATGACGCGGATTTTCGAGGCACCGAAAACCAGCCACACGGTCATCGACACCGGCACGTCTTCCTTCATTGCAACCTGTTCCTACCTTGCTGAGAACAATGCCTTCGAGCTGCTACGGGAAGCAGGTGTACGAGTTTACATCCATTGTCCAGTCTGCGGAGGGGGTGCGCTCGATGACACGTTCAACAGCCTGCTCGCTATCTTTCGGCATTTCCCAGGTGTTCCGCTCGTTGTGTGGCTGAATGAATTCTTCGGACCCATCACCAAGAACGGGATGAGCTTCGAAGAGAGCAACATTTGTCTCGACAATGCAGACCGTATTGCAGCCGTGATGAGCCACCCCAAGGTTCAGGCCGGAACGTTCGGAGAAGACATTAGGGCGATGATGGCTGCAAAACTGACCTTTGAAGAGGCCATCCGTTCAAACGACTTTAACGTCATGGCCCGACAGCGCCTTAAGATCTACTGGACCAAGGCCATTGAACGCCTGGACGGCGTGGCCTTCGTTGAGCCGGTGGATCTTGGAACTTCAGACCAGGAGGCGGCTGAATGAGCGCGACAGCCGCCCAAAACCGCGTCGAGCCGGTCGTGGACGAGCAGTGGCATCAGATGACCATAGAAGAGGCCATCGACATCGCGCATCGGAACACCGGGATTTCCTATCAGAAGGACGATCCGGTGATGGCGGTCGTCGCAATCCTGAACGGGTTCGGGGAAAAGCTGAAGCTTTTGCTGGAAGACGAGCGCAAGCGGGTGTCCAACCAGTTCAGCAACGATGTTTCCGGCGTGAACGAAGCCATCGACCGCAAGGTGGAGGATGTCGCCTCCACGATTCAAAAGCTTGGCCGTTCCCTCGGTAACGAAAGCATTCAGACGATTGTATCTGCGGTGGCTCAACACGCTGTGGAAAGCGACAAGATTCGCCGCGCAATCCGTTGGAACTTCGCGGCCTGCAGCGCGCTGGCCGTATTCAATTGGCTAGCCGTCACCGCCTTCTATCTCCTGCTCAAGTAAGGATTTTTTTTGAAATGAGTATCCTCAAAAGACTCGGACTCTGTCCATCGACACTCGTAAAGGTAGAATTGGGTAAAGCTGCAATCATTGCGACTGCATCCGCCTCAATTCTGTTTCCGGTGCAGGCGATGGCACAGGACTGGTCTGCACCTGCGACCAGCATGCTGGAGTCGCTCGAAAGTGGGCTGGTCAGTATTGCCGCACCGGTCATTGGTGTGGGCGTCATCATCTATGGCATCTGGGCCATGGTCACCGGCCGCATCGACATCATGCGGTTGGCTCAGCTCGTTGGTGCCGGAGCGCTCGTGATCTTCGGGCCGACTGCGCTTCGCGCCCTTCTCTCGGCAGCTTGAGGAGGGGCGAGGCCATGAAAGCGCAAAGCCCTATCGCACTCCACATTCAGGAGCCGATGAAGATCCTCGGTATGCCCCCGCTCCATGCTGCCCTGGTGATGATCGGTGAACTCCTGCTTGCAACCACTGGCGGGTTCCTGGCCGGGAATACGGTGGGCTTTGCGCTTGTCGTGCTGACGACTCCGCCAGCCATCGCGTGGATCATTCTGCTTCGCCGCCGCGAACCGCATTGTGAATCTTTGCTGCTGCATCCGGCCACGTTCTTTCAGGCGAAGAAAGTCCGCCGCCTGATCGCCGGTTTTCC
>NZ_AXCE01000015.1:0-2476 GCF_000475395.1 Labrenzia sp. C1B70 | reverse complement strand
GTAAGCGCCGTCTGCGGCCCACCGGGTTTCATCTTGACGGGGTGAAGTTCCACGGCAGGAGTTCGTCGATCCTGCTTTTCGGATGACCGCCAGCAATGGCTTCGAGGGTGGCCTTGAGATAGGCGAAGGGTTCGACGTTGTTGATTTTCGCGGTCTCGATGAGCGATGCGATGCGGCCCCAGGTGCGGCCGCCCTCGTCATGGCCAGCGAACAATGCATTTTTCCTGTTCAATGCAATTGGCCGGATCAAATTCTCGACACTGTTGCTATCAATCTCGACACGGCCGTCGTGGAGGAAGGTCTGCAAACCGTCCCAGTGACGATGGATGTAGGCAAGCTTCTCGCCGAGACGGGACTTGGCGGAGACCCGGCGGCGTTGCTCTTGCAGCCATTCGCCAAAGGCGGCGACCAGAGGCGCGGTGCGGGCCTGCCGGGCCGAGAGCCGCTGCCCGGGCGCCGTTCCGCGGATATCGGCCTCGACCCTGTAGAACTCGGCGATCCGGCGCAAGCCTTCGGCCGCGATCTCGGAGCCGTCGCGGTCGAAGACTTCCTTCAGTTTCCGCCGTGCGTGGGCCCAGCAATGGGCCACGCGGATCGGATCGCCGCCTTTGCGGGACGAGCGCGTCAGGCAGTTGTAGCCCTGGTAGCCGTCGAGTTGCAGGACCCCGTCGAAGCCACGAAGGATTTTCTCCGCGTTCTCTCCGCGGCGGTCAGGCGCATAGAAGAAGACCACGCCGGGTGGATCGTCCCCACCCCAGGCCCGGTCGTCTCGGGCCAAGGCCCATAGATATCCGGTCTTCGTCTTGCCGCGGCCCGGATCCAGCACCGGCGCCGTGGTCTCGTCCATGAACAGCTTGGTCGACACCTTCAGATGCTCGGCCAGCCGGTCGACCACCGGGGCGAGGTGGAACGCGGCGGTGCCGACCCAATCCGCCAGCGTGCTTCGATGGATATCGATGCCCGACCGGGCAAGGATCTGGCTCTGCCGGTGCAAGGGCAAATGGTCCGCGTACTTGGCAACCAGAACATGCGCAATGGCGCCTTCCGTCGGCAGACCGCCTTCGATGAGATGCGCCGGTGCCGGCATCTGGGTGACGCCGTCTGTACAGGCGCGGCAGGCGTATTTGGGGCGAACGGTAACGATCACGCGCAGCTGTGCGGGCACGATGTCCACTCGCTCCGTACGATCCTCGCCGATCTTGTGCATCTGACCACAGCCGCAGGGACATTGCAGGTTGTCGGGTTCGATCACACACTCGATGCGCGGAAGGTCCTTCGGCAGGTTGCCCCGGTTGCGACGGGCCGGACGGCGGGTTTTGCCCTCGGAAGGGATCTGCGTGTCCTGGCTTTCCTCAACCTCGGCGATGACAGTCTCGAGGTCTTCGAAAGCCAATTGCCGTTCATCTTCGCTGAGTTTCTCCGACCTTTTGCCGTGAACCGCGTGGTTCAATTCCGCGACCAGATGCTCCAGACGCTTGTTGATCTCCTTGAGCGCATCCCTTTCGCGCAGGAGCGCGGCGACAGCATCACGCTGGTCAGCGGGGATCGCGGAAAGATCGATGGCGACAGTGGAAGGCATGGGCCGAGAATAGCCCGAGGCGGCTGCGGATGCCCGCCATTTCCGGCACCTGATTCATTCTGCCGCAGCCGGAGAACGAGCCTCCAATGCCTTCACCTTGCGCCAGTCCAGGCCCGAGAACAGTGCCTCGAACTGAGCATGGTTCAGCGACATCATACCATCCCGAACGGCGGGCCAGGTGAAGGTCGTATCTTCCAGCCGCTTGTAAGCCATGACCAGGCCGGTGCCGTCAAAATACAGGAGCTTCAAGCGGTCGGCTCGCCTGGACCGGAACACAAAAACCGTGCCGGTGAACGGGTCCTTGCGCAAAACGGACTGGACCAGGGCGCTTAGCCCATCATGTCCTTTTCTGAAGTCGACTGGCTTTGTCGCCACCAGGATACGCACCCGGTTCGAGGGGAAAATCATGATCCACGCCCAAGGGCGCACACGATATCGGCAATCCTGTCCGGGCTCACGGAAGCGTCCAGCCGGATTGTGGTTCCGCCGTGAATGATCTCCACCGCGGCCAGCGGCTTCGCATCCTCTTCAATGGACACAGGGGGCGGTTCCAGAACGGCCGGTACAAACTCGGCTCCCGGAAGATCCGGCACCACAAGTTTGCCCTCCCGTGCCAAACGCCGCCATGCCGAGAGATGGTTGGGCTTCATGCCGACACGCCGGGCGACCTCGTTCACTGTCACCCCGGGAAGATAGGTCTCCGCGACAAGCTGCCCCTTCACTTCATTGGGCCAACGGCGCATTCCCGTGTCGCGCGGCAAAATCTCATAACCGCATACGGACTCCATATGGAGCTCTCTATGGACTCCCAAACCCGCCTCCATTCCCAAATCAACAATGGGTATGGATTCCTGCATCACGACGGAAGTGAATAGGTGGGGGACAGCCGCCGCTTAC
>NZ_AXCE01000014.1:0-206264 GCF_000475395.1 Labrenzia sp. C1B70 | reverse complement strand
AGCCGCCTTGACGGACGGTGCGCCGACATCGGCGCTTCTGCTGCTGGATGCCGAGGCGACCGGTGTTGAGCTGGCTGCGATGTCCGCTTCGGCCCCGACCGATGCCGACCGGAAACAACCGATTGATCCCGCGCACCCGGCCTACGTCATCTACACGTCCGGCTCGACTGGTAAGCCGAAAGGTGTCGTCGTTACACGCGAGGGACTCAAGAACCTTCTGTGTTGCCTGAGTACCGAGCTTCGCCTTCTGCCGCAGGACAAGATGCTCAGCGCGACCACGATCGGGTTCGACATTGCCGGTCTTGAGCTCTACGGCCCGCTGCTGGTTGGTGCAAGTGTAGTGCTGTTTGAAGGCAACCAGCGCGAAGCGGACCGTCTCCATGACTGGATCGAGCAGGAAAAACCAACGGTCATGCAGGCAACGCCATCACTCTGGCGGTCGCTTCTGGAGGTTGGTCCACTGCCGCGTTTGCAGGTTCTTGTGGGCGGTGAGGCTCTGGACGGCGGACTAGCGTCGCAGCTGCAAGCCGCAGGGCCGGTGACGAATGTCTATGGCCCGACCGAGACAACGATCTGGTCTGTGAGCGCACTTGTTCGCCCTGAAAGTTCGGGCATTCCGTCTATCGGGCAACCTTTGTGGAACTCGCAGGTCTACGTACTTGATGAGACCCTTCAGCCTGTCGCCGTAGGTATTTCCGGCGAACTCTACATTGGTGGGCTTGGGCTCGCACGTGGCTATCATGGGCGTTCGGACCTGACGAGCGAACGCTTTGTTGCCGATCCGTTTGCAGGCCATGGAGCGCGCATGTACCGGACCGGGGACACGGTCTATCGCAGAAGCAACGGTGAGCTTGTGTTCCTGGGACGCGGAGACAGCCAGGTCAAGATCCGAGGCCATCGTATCGAGCTTGGCGAGATCGAGGCGACTATCGCATCGATGACGAACATTGCGCAAGCGGTGGTCTTGGACCGGCCGGATGGAGCGCGAGGTTCTTCGCTCGTTGCCTATGTTGTTCCGGAAGAAGGGGCTGAACTCAAAACTGAAGAGCTTCGTTCCGTGCTCCAGCGAAACCTGCCTGACTACATGGTGCCTGGCGCTTTTATCGTACTCCCGGAATTGCCGCTGACACCAAATGGAAAGCTGAACCGTCTGGCGCTGCCGGATCCTGTCTGGAAACAGGGAGAAACAAGTCCGGCAACACTCCAGGAAACGTTGTTGTGCAATCTCTTCGCTGAACTGCTGCCCGGCGTAGTGCCGGGACCGGAAGACAGTTTCTTTGATATGGGGGGGCATTCGCTGCTCGCCGCACGCCTGAAGGCACTGATGAAGGAACGCATGGGCCTGGACGTCAGCCTTCGAGATATTTTCGAAACACCGACGGTGCGCGGTCTGCTGTCGCTCCGGCAAGGTCGCAAGACCGGTTTGCTGGAGCCGGTGCTGCAGATCCGGCGGGCAGGATGTCAGGCGCCACTATTCTGCGTTCATCCGGGCTTCGGTCTTGGTTGGACGTATGCCGGTCTTGCTTCCGTCCTGCCAGCCGATGTCCCGATCATCGCCCTTCAGGCGCGCGGCTACATCGGCAAGGCCGATTTGCCTTCAACGCTGAACCAAATGGCGGCCGATTACGTCGCAAGTGTCAACAAGGTGGCCAGCCCGGGCCCGGTTCGGTTGCTTGGCTGGTCGTTCGGAGGGCTGGCTGCCTTCGAAATGGCACGTCTTTTGGAAGAAAGCGGCAGAGACGTCGAGTTCCTGATGCTTCTGGACAGTTATCCGATGCACGAAGGAGACCCGTTGCCGGATCTTTCAGATAGTGGAGCGCGCGGTGCGTTCCTTGAAATGATCGGCTTCGATCCGCATGGACGCGTACCCGAAGACATTACCTTTGAGGATGTCCGGAGATTTCTGGAAGACAGTGCCCATCCTCTGGCAGACCTCAGCCCAGTCGACTTCAACAACATGCTGCGGATCGCCCGAAACAACGCGCTGCTCGCACATGGCTATCGGCCCAAGACGTTAAACTGTCCCCTGGTGCATTACGCTTCGAACGATACGAAGCGTATGCTGGGTGTTGAGGCCGATCCCTGGGAAAACCGGACAAACGGACAATTCGAGGCGCACGCACTCGACTGTACACACCATGAAATGACATCGCAGCAGGCCCTTTGTGAAATCGGTGAGGGGCTGAATGCTTTGATGAACCTTGGCGATCAGCCGTTCAGGCAGGCCGTTGCGGAAGGGAGACTAAAGAATGTCGGTTGATATCCTCAATCCCGTGGAACCTGAACACGCTGTACAGCGCGCGATACCGATGACCGGCGCGGAGTTCATCGACAGTCTCCAGGACCAGCGCTGTGTCTATTTCAATGGAGAGCGGGTGACCGACCTGACGGGTCATCCTGCCTTTCGCAACTCGGTACGTTCCCTGGCACGGCTTTACGATGCCCTGCATCAGGACCACGATAGCGGCACCAATGTCCTGACCGCACCTGCCGATGCCGATCCAACCGGTTACACACACCGATATTTCAAGGTGGCCAGATCGGCAGAGGACCTGCTCGGTCAACAGAAGGCGATCGCGGAATGGGCGAAGCTGAGCTACGGCTGGATGGGACGCTCACCGGACTACAAGGCAGCGATCGTCAACACGCTGGACGCCAACGCGGCCTATTATGGGCCTTTCGCAGACAACGCGCGTTGCTGGTATCATCTGGCTCAGCAGCGCACCTATTTCATGAACCATGCTGTGGCCAATCCGCCAATTGACCGGGCGAAGCCTTTCAGCGATGCAAAAGACATCCTGGTTCATGTTGTCAAGGAAACAGACGCGGGGCTTTATCTTTCAGGTGCAAAGGTCGTCGCGACTTCGGCAGCACTGACCCACTACAACTTTCTCAGCCACCACGCGGTCTCGGAAACCAACGAACCGCCTACGGCTTTCATGTTCTTTCTCGACATGTCGACGCCGGGCATCAAGCTGATCTGCCGGAATTCCTACGAATATGCGGCGAGCCAATCCTCGACGCCGTTCGACAGCCCGCTGTCTTCCCGCTTCGACGAAAACGACGCCATTCTCGTTCTCGACAACGTTTTCGTGCCCTGGGAGAACGTGCTGGTTTATGGGCCTGCACACAAGCCGATCGACTTCCTGATGGACACGGGCTACCTGCAAGGCACCTGTTTCCACGGATGCACCCGGTTTGCGGTGAAGCTGGACTTTCTCGCCGGTCTGCTAACCAGGGCTTTGCACATCACCAGCGGTGACGAGTTTCGCGGAAATCAGGTTCTGCAAGGGGAGGTGATCGCCCTGCGTCACCTGTTCTGGTCGTTGTCGGATGCAATGGCCCGGACACCAGAAACCTTTGCAGACGGCGCTTTCCTGCCGGGACTATCGGCCGCGCAGGCCTATCGCGCGCTTGCGCCCGATGCCTACGGTCGTGTGAAGGAGATTGTCCAGAAGATCGTCGCGTCCGCGCTGATCTATCTGCCGTCTTCCGCAAAGGATTTCCAGAACCCTGAAATCGACGGTTATCTGGAACGGTACGTGCGCGGCTCCAACGGCGTTGGCTACAAGGACCGTATCAAGCTGATGAAGCTGCTGTGGGATGCCACGGGCTCGGAATTTGCAGGGCGTCACGAGCTTTACGAGCGCAATTATGCCGGCAATCATGAAGAGGTGAAACTTCAGCTTCCTGCAATCGCACGGCGCGACGGTTCAATGGACCAGATGCTGTCGCTTGTTGACCAGTGCCTTGATGATTATGATGAATTCGGCTGGTGCAACACGGCGTGGAAAGACTGACGCGCAAGGTTGGGAGAGACGGCGATGACAAATCCATTCGACGATCCGGACGGCATTTTCCATGTGCTGGTGAATGACGAGGAACAGCATTCTCTCTGGCCCGAATTCGTGCCGATCCCCGATGGCTGGCGGTCGGTCTTCGGCCCCGGCAAGCGGCAGGACTGCGTGGACTACGTCAACGCCAACTGGACCGACATCCGCCCGAAAAGCCTTCGGGATGCTGCCCTGAACTGACATATTTCTCAAACGGTGATGATCCACCTGGAGCGCCTGGTCTTCGATGAATTTCTTTCGTCTCTTGTATCGTGAAGCGGGCGACAGCAAACGCACCTTCCTGCTGCTTTCCCTGGTGCCCGGGCTGGTCATGGGGTTGATCATTGCCGTCATCAACGCGGTGACGAACTATCAGCAGAATACCGGTCTGCAGTGGCAGTATCTCGGTCTCTTCGTGCTTGGCTGCGCGACGGTTCTTTTCACGATGAATCGCGCCCTCAACATGGCAACCGCAATCATCGCCGATTATCTGTGTCGTTTGCGGATCCGGGTGACCGCGCAAGTCCGCAGTCTGAACCTCGCAACCGTAGAAGAAATCGGCCTGACGCGTATCAGGGCAGCAGTTGGTCGTGACCATCAGACAATCGAGGAAACAGCGCCTGCGCTTGTCGGTCTGATCTATTTCGTCATGCAGTTGGTCATGTCGGCGCTCTACATCTGCTATCTCTCGCCGCTTGCCTTTATCGTCACCCTGGCGTTTCTGGCCGGCGCCATCTTCTTCTATCGCAAGAGCTACCGCGATGCGGAGGAACTGATGCGCCAGGCAAGCCTGAGCGAACAGGCCTTTCACAACAGCTTCGAGAATATTCTCAGCGGCTTCAAGGAAGTGAAACTGAACGCGCAGCGCAGCGACGATCTCTTCCACAACTACATCATTCCGCGGTCGGAGCAGGTCGAGGATCTACGGGTGGAATCCGGCCGCTCCTTCAACTATGGCCAGTCTGTCAGTGATGTCTTCTTCTACACGCTTATGGGAACGCTGGTCTTTGCCATACCGTTTTATGTGTCGGATCTCTCGATCCCGGGCAAGATTGTCACGGTGATCGTCTTTGCCAGCGGCGCGATCACCTCGATCATCCGCATGTTGCCGGTGGTTTCGCGCGCCAATCTGGCGGTCTCCAATATCGAGGAATTGAGAGAGCTTCTGGAAAAACACAGCGAAGCCTCGGAAGAGCGCAGCGAAGTGCGGCAGGCAAGGCTTTCCAAGGGCATATCCCTGAAGAAGATTGCCTACACCTACCATAGTGAAGATGGCGATCGCCCGTTTTCGATCGGGCCGTGTGATCTGGAAATTGCATCGGGCGAAATGGTCTTCATCGTTGGTGGCAACGGCAGCGGCAAGTCGACCCTCGCGAAGATCCTGACCGGTCTCTATGAGTCGGATGGCGGTCATCTGTCGTGGGACGACAAGGTCGTCAAACCTGAAAACATCGACCGTTATCGCAGCCTGTTTTCGGTCATCTTCTCCGATTTCCACCTCTTCGACCGGCTATATGGTGTGGATCTGTCGGACGAGCAGAAGCTTTATGACCTGCTGGAAGACATGAAACTGGACGACAAGGTTCACTACCGGAACAACCGGTTCAGCACGACGAACCTGTCCACCGGCCAGAGAAAGCGGCTCGCCATGGTCGTTGCCCTGCTGGAAGACAGGGATGTCTACCTCTTTGACGAATGGGCCGCCGATCAGGATCCGGAGTATCGGCGCTGGTTCTATACCGATTTCCTGATGAAACTGAAGAAAGAGGGCCGCACAGTCATCGCGATCACGCATGACGACCGGTACTTCGATGTTGCAGACAAGATCGTCTGGATGGAAGAGGGCAGGATCAGCAAAGTATCCAGTCCGGCTGATGCCATTGTGTGAAACCGTCGGCAGAGTTCTTCACGGTGGAGCCTGGCCAGTGTCCAGGTCACTTCTCAACAGGGTGAAACAGTCTGCCCTCCGATTACCATCTCCAGAGTTCCGGGAGTAAACTTGCCAGGCACCAAGGCGATCATTCTGGAGACGACCGGCTGCAGCTTCGAGGATCTCGAAGCTGCGCTGGAAATTCTCTCGGAGGACGAACTTCAGCGGTTTCACGCGTTTCATTTCGATCAGGACCGGAAGGACTACGCGCTTGCACATGCGTTACTGCGGAAAACCCTGAGTGATTTGGAACCCAGTACGGCACCGCGCGACTGGCAGTTCGCGCCAATGGCTACGGGAAAGCCGGCAGTCGCCGGACGGTCAGACCTTGACTTCAGCCTGACGCATACACGTTGCCTGGTTGCCTGCGCCGTGACGAGAGAGGGCGTGATCGGCATTGATGCGGAAACGGATCAGCGCGCGGTCGAAGTAGACATGTTGATGCGCGACGTCTGTTCACCGGGAGAAAGACAAGAGCTGGCGAAGGTTGAAGGAGCTGACAAAACCTCCAGATTTCTGGATTTCTGGACCCTGAAAGAGGCGTATCTGAAAGCTGTCGGCCTGGGCATTTCAGCCGATCTGACCACCGTCAGCTTTACCTTGGCTGACGATCGGGACATCGCAATTTCCGCGCCGCCCGACCTCCGCCGTCCGGCCAGTTCCTTCCTGATCAGCCGGCGCCCAGGGCACTGGCGTGTCGCGCTGGCGGTCTTTGGCGGAATAGACGCTAAGGACGTTGAAATCACCCTTTGTGAAATGCGGAGCTTTTGAAAAGCCCCGAAATTTGTTATTTCGCGTCTACTAAAGTCGATCGACATGAGAACATGCTTGGATAACGCACCTCACTGCGTGTCCAGCCTGGACGGTGGACGTCCGGAACCAGTTCCTTGCAGTTGAAGAAAAATGCAAAAGTATCAAGAGCATAAGTTTTCCATCGCCCCCATGATGGAATGGACGGATCGCCACTGCCGCGCGTTTCACCGGCAACTGACGCGGCATGCGCTGCTCTATACGGAGATGGTGACGACTGGTGCGGTGATCCATGGCGACCGGCAGCATCTCCTAGGCTTTTCCGATATTGAGCACCCGGTTGCCTGTCAGTTGGGCGGATCTGATCCGAAGGACATGGCAGAAGCCGCGCGGATTGTTGCCGATTTTGGCTATGACGAGGTCAATATCAACGTGGGTTGCCCGTCCGACCGGGTACAGTCCGGCCGCTTCGGCGCGTGCCTGATGGAAGAACCCGCCTTGGTAGCGTCATGTGTCGAAGCCATGAAGGCTGCCGTCGATATTCCCGTAACCGTGAAATGCCGGATCGGTGTCGACGAACAGGACACTGAAGCGGCGCTTGACGCCATGGCGGATGCCGTTTTTGCTGCGGGTGCAGATGCCTTGTGGGTACACGCGCGCAAGGCGTGGCTCAAGGGACTCAGCCCAAAGGAAAACAGGGACATTCCGCCGCTCGACTATGAGCGGGTTCTGCGCCTGAAGCAGCGTCTGCCGGACAGGTTCATCGGCCTCAACGGTGGCTTGCAGACGCTGGACCAGGCGGAACCATTCCTGGAGACCCTGGATGGCCTGATGTTTGGCCGTGCTGCCTATCACACTCCGCAGATCATGGGAGAGGTCGACCGGCGGCTCTATGGCGCCAGCGGACCGGACGTCTCGCCATGGGATGCAGTGAAGGCGCATATGGCTTATCTGGAAGATCAATTGGGCAAGGGCGTAAAGCTGGCACATATGACGCGGCACATGCTGGGCCTGTTCCACGGGCGTCCGGGGGCGAGGTCCTGGCGGCGCATTCTGACAGTGGAGGCGATCAAGCCCGGTGCTGGTCTGGAAGTGGTCGAAAAGGCGCTTACAGCGGTCAGTCCTGCAGGAGCCGAACTGGCGGCAGCCGAATAGGACTATCGCGCGGTTCCCGATCCGCTCAAGGCGTCATGATCAGCTTGTCGCCTTCGATGCGCCAACTGCGCAGATGATCAAGTGCGGTCATGCCGAAAAGGCTGGAATCGAGCGTCCCCTGACGCCCGACGAAACCGCGGATGTTGCGCAGTGTGTGATCGCCGATCGTGATCGTGTCGATCTTTACCGGCGCGACCAGTGCACGGCCGTTGGCGGTGAAAACCGGTACTGAAAATGTCAGGTCTTGTGGCCGGTAGCCGGCACGCAGCGCGTCTTCATAGGTCAGGACAACGGCACTGGCGCCTGTATCAAGCAGAAACTCCGCACGGGCACCGTTGATGCGTCCATCCAGCACAAAATGCCCGCCAGCATCGCGGACAATCAGAATGGTGCCGTCGGGCTGGGTCACGGCAAGTCCGGGTGCCAGTGCCCCAAGAACGCGGTAACCCGCCTGAACCAGTTCCGCCTTGTAGACATAGCCGACAACGAGCAGCGCACAGAACCCACCCCAGAAAACCGTGCCATGCAGGATTTCGCGGGCTTTCGGCTGGCCGAACAGGAAACTGGCCAGAAAAACGAAGGCGAGTGCGGAAAGGGCAACAACCCGGGGGCCAGTGTCATCGAAGTTGACATTCGCCGGGTCGGTCGGGTCACCAAAAAACGCATAGAAAGCGGCAACGGCCATGACCAGCACCAGAATGACAACCATCAGGCCGCGGTAGTTTCTGGGATTGTTCATCCGCGCACTCCGGGCTCAGTGGTCGGCTGAGGCCGGTTCGCCAATTCTGCGAGGATCTGGTTGCGTTTGGCCTCACTGTAACTCGCCCAGGACGCGATTTCGTCAAGAGTGCGCAGGCAGCCTGTGCAAAGGCCTGATTTGGCGTCGATCTGGCAGATGTTGATACAAGGTGACTTCATAAAGCGCATATGGCCGCAGATTGTGGCGTTGCCAAGACTGTATTGGGCGGAAAACAGCGAAAAATGACCGGATCAATAGCCGCCTGACGCATAGGTGAACGGCGCGGTGATGACCTTGATCGGCAAGGTAACTGCTGCCTGTGCCGTCGTGCCCACAAAGGACCCCAGGTCATCGCCAAGATTCGCGCCACGGTTGTGGTCGGCACCGGACCCGAGTGCGGAGCTGCCGAGTGCCTTGCGCAAGTCAGGCTGCAGCTGTGCGAGCTGCGCAAATTTCGAATGGTTCGTGCTGTCCAGCGATTCAAGCTCGGTCACATCGATAACGACCGCACCGAGTTCCGCCAGTTCCTGATCGTTGGAAAAAGCCCCGACTCGTTCCTTGCCGCCTGCAATGGTGCGCGAGATGCGCAGGGCCTTGTCATCACGCGAAACGATAACGGTAAAGGGCCGGGGCATCGGGCCAATCCGCTTGAGCTGGGACTTGAAGAGGTCGATATCGATGTCGGGTGCCGCCAGAACGATGTCGTTGACATGCTTTGCGACAAGCCGGCGGTTTTCCGGTCGTGCCTGTACCGCGGTTTCCATCAACAGCCAATTGCCCATGGAGTGGGCGAGAATGGTGATGTTGTCGGCATTGGTCTTGGCAAGTTCCACAAGCGTTTCTTCAAGGGCTCCGCGAGCAATCGCGGCGCTGTTGAGGTCGTAGACGTAATCCTGAAGCTTGCCGCGTGAGGCCCAGGTAAACAGAACTGGTACCCCCTGGAACTGACTGTCGTTGACAATCTGCGCGAACCGGTAAAGCCCTTCCGGAAAGCGCGTATTGTAGCCGTGAATGAACAGCATGATGTCACGTTCACCGCGCGGCAAACTGGCAAGCCTGGCGTTGACGGAACGCCGGAAGGCGGCCTTGTCGGCAATGTAGTCGGCCTTGCGCGCAACAAAATCGGTCTTGGGGTTTCCCGGCAGACTTTCGGGCCACTCGATCTGGCCCGGTTTGTGAGACGGCGGTACCGAAATCGAGGCTTCCGCGTAATTGACCGCGGCTGAACGCTCACCGCTGAAATAGGTGTCGGGGCGGTCGTCCCGCTGGCGGGTGGTGACGATCAGGATATCATTCACCCTGGCTCCTGCGACCGGGTCTTCGTTGAGCGCGAGCGCTCCGACTTCCGGCCTTCCGGAACAGGCGGACAAGATGGCAAAAACGATCAACAGGGTTGCTGCACGCAAACCTGTTGCTTCTCGTCTAACTGAATTGCCCGATACTGACATGTGAGCCATTCCCGCCACCAAGGCATCTACCCGCTACTCACGGCACCATAAGCATCCCTGCAAGAAAGCCAAGAGCGGTGAGTTGTTGAACTGCGCCTAAAACATCGCCAGTAGCTCCGCCAATCTTGGAAACGGCAAGCCGGCCGGTCGCATGTGCTGCGGCGGTGGCGATGGCAAGAGCCAATAGCAAGGCCGGCAGGGAGAGCAGGAAGAACGCAGGCAGCATCACGGGCAACGTCACAAGAAAAGCTTGTTGCACGGTTGACCGGGAAGGTTTTCCAAAGCGGGCACCGAGCCCTTCAGGTCTTGCTGATGGCAGACATTGCCACTGCCAGACAAGCAGCATCCGGCTGAGGGCTTCTCCCGCCAGAAAAAGCAGCGCTGCATCAGCCGGCCCGAATTTTTGCCATAGCGCTGCAAGCAGGACGGTGCGCAGAAATACCGAGATCATCAGGGCGAGAGCCCCAAAAGCTCCAATGCGGCTGTCCTTCATGATGTCGAGCCGTCTTTCGCGGGTTGCACCGCCGAAGAAGCCGTCGGCTACGTCGCTCAAGCCATCTTCGTGAAGGGCTCCGGTCGTTGCCGCAAGAACCGCGGTCAGGAGAACTGCAACGGCCAGAAGTGGCAGTTGAGTAAAACCGAGCGCAACTCCAACGCCGGCCGCGGGCAGGGCAATGATTGCGCCTGCCAGAGGCGCTGCACGGGCGATCCGAACAAAATCCGGCGGGGACATCGGGTTGTCTTCGGTGTTGACTGCAGGCAGGGGAAGCCGGGAGAAGAATCGTACGCAAGCTGCGGTGTCCGCGGCGAGTGCCTTGCCCCCGTGCAGCCAGACCTGGTGTCGATCCCAGGTTTTTCTGGACCGCGTTTCAGCCTGTGAATCAGGCCCTTGGTCGGTTTCAGAGCTCATCAGGCCGGTCCCGTGCTTGAGTTTTTATCGGGCGAAGTTATAGAACAGCGGCTAAGCGAGACCAAGTGGCCGCTCGACGGCCGCGAACAACCGGAACCCAAATAACATGTCCCTCTCCGAGACCGCGCTGCCCTTTGACGATATCCGTAATCTGGTGAAATCCATGCCGGGGCCGGACGAGGAAGCGCTCGCGAGGGTGAAGGCCCGGGATGCGGAGTTGACCAAACCTGCCGGTTCGCTCGGAAGGCTTGAGGAAATTGCCGAATGGCTGGCCGCATGGTCCGGCAAGGCTCCGCCCAAGATCACGCGGCCGATGGTCGGCATCTTCGCGACCGCCCATGGGGTTGCGGATGAAGGCGTGTCCGCATTTCCGAGTGCGGTCAACCGGCAGATGGTCGAGAACTTCGCGGCTGGCGGCGCTGCAATCAATCAGATCTGCCGGGCTTATGACATCGGCCTGAAGGTGTTCGACCTGGCGGTCGACATGCCGACCCCCAGCATCACGCGGGAAGACGCGATGGACGAAGCCAATTGCGCTGCGACCATGGCATACGGCATGGAAGCGCTTGCCGGCGGGATTGACCTGATCTGTCTTGGCGAAATGGGGATCGGCAACACCACAGTCGCTGCTGCGGTTATCAATGCGCTGTTCGGCGGCAAGGCTGAAGACTGGATCGGGCGCGGCACCGGTGTTGACGACGAGGGCCTTGCCCGCAAGCGCGAAGCTGTCGAAAAAGCGGTTGCTCGACTGAACGGCGAACGTGATCCGCTGGAGATCCTGCGTCGCATCGGTGGCCGCGAGATTGCAGCCATGACCGGCCTCATCATTGCCGCACGCCTGCAGCGCGTTCCGGTGATTGTCGATGGCTTTGTCACGACGGCTGCTGCCGCTGTTGTCTATGCGATGGACCCGGCCGGTCTCGACCACTGCCTCTTCGCCCATGTTTCGGCAGAGCAGGCCCATGCGAAGGTGCTCGAGCACATGAGCAAGGATGCGCTGCTCGATTTTGGCATGCGTCTGGGGGAAGGCTCCGGTGCAGCTCTCGCTGCAGGTATTGCCAAGGCAGCCGCCGAAATGCACTCCGGCATGGCCACCTTTGCGGACGCCGGTGTGTCCGAAAAAGACGACTGAAGCTCTTTCAGGAATTGAAGCGGCCTGAAACCGCTGATGCGGATCAGGCCGATCTTGCCTTGCCGGACGGTACGCCGCTGTCCTTGTCGTTCGGGTCCACCCAGATGACATCCGGCGAATAGTTCATGATCCTGGCTCTCGGCAGGGTGACGATCACCTCCGTGCCTTCGCCGGGCCTGGACTTCAGCGAGAACTTGCCGTCGTGCATGTTGATCAGCGCCTGGACGATGGACAGGCCAAGACCGGTCCCCGGTTCTGCCGTCTTGATGGCATGAGACCCCTGACCGAAAGCTTCCAGCACCGTCGGAATTTCGTCTTCCGGAATGCCGGGGCCCGTATCCTTTATCGAGACGTATTGTCCGCCATCTGACGTTGGTCCGACCTTGATCCAGACTTCGCCGTTCACCGGTGTGAACTTCACGGCGTTGGACAGGAGGTTGAGCACCACCTGACGCAGGGCTCGCTCGTCCGCCCAAACGCGCGGCAGGTCAGGCTCGTGGGTGTGGTGAAGCGAAATCGTCTTGGCCTTCGCCCGAACCTTCATCATGGTTCCGCATTCCTCGACGATATCGTCCAGGAAGATCGGTTCCTCATGCAATTCGTGCCGACCGGCTTCGATGCGGGACAGGTCCAGAATTTCGTTGATCAGGTTGAGCAGGTGTTGTCCCGAGCCGTGAATGTCTTCGGCATAGGACTGGTAGTTCTTGTTGTGCATCTTGCCGAGCACTTCATCCTTCATGATTTCGGAAAATCCGAGGATGGCGTTGAGCGGTGTCCGCAGTTCATGGCTCATCGTGGCCAGGAAGCGGGACTTGGCAAGGTTGGCAGCTTCTGCGCGGCGACGTGCTTCGTCGGACATCGCGTTCGCAGTTTCCAACTCGGCGATCAGGTGATCCTTGTCGGCCCGGTATTCCAGCATGGTGTTGGCGTTCTTCAGAAGCTGGTTGCCCAGGATCAGGAAGAAACCCTGCGCGCCGATCGCCATGGCGGCGAGCGTATAGTGGATCGGGTTCACCTGCTGCAGGAAGCTGACGGTGACGATCAGTGTCATGGGCAAGGTGCTGGCAAGCAGGCATTTCGGCAGGGTGGCCGACTGCATCGTGTTCATGGCAACCACGATCAGCAGCGTCGCGAAATGAAAGATGACAAATCCGTCGCCGGATTCACTGGTCTGAGGCAGCAAAAAGAAGCTGGCCCAGCTGCAGCCGTAGACGAAGTCACCAAAGGCGAACCTGCGCCGCCAGTAGATGCGGGCTTTCTGGTCGGACGGAGCCTTCTCGTAGGAATGGCTGGTGATCACCATCATGAAGTGGGTGCAAAGCGTCGCCGTAAACCAGGCGCCGATGAAGAGCGGGTTGATCCACAGAACGGAGATCGCGGCAACGATCAGGGCGAGAAGGGGGACCGCGTAGGCAGCGTTGATGCGGGTGTCGGCAAACAGATGCTGCCGTTCCAGATCGAAAGACGTGTACCAGTTTTCAGGCGTACCAAGGCGGCTGCGCACATCGTTGGCCGAGCGCGCCATCTCACGACGGCGCTTGGCGCGCTGTTCGTTGATGGTGACTTTGTCGTCGCCGGTTTCTGACGCAACCGATGCCATTTGCTGCCCAAAGTTTTGATTTTGTTATCGCGCTGCCGCGTGTTTATTCAACCTGACTCACCATTCCTTAAGATCGTCCTCAAGATCGTGGTAAGGGAAGTGTTAACAGGCTGTGCCAAGGTGCAACTCATTGTCAGAAAAGACGAATTCGAAAACACTCGACAGACTTGCGGCTGACGTTCGGTCGTGCCGCATCTGCGTTGAGAAACCTGAAAAGTCGGCATTGCCGCATGAGCCCAGGCCAGTTCTGCAAGTGTCTGGAACAGCAAGGCTTTGTGTCTGCGGACAAGCGCCAGGCACACGCGTTCACCAGAGCGGCAGACCGTTCACCGATCCCTCAGGTGACCGGTTGAGAAACTGGATGGGCATCGACGAGGATATTTTCTACGACGCCGGTAAACTGGCCATCGTGCCGATGGGGTTTTGTTTTCCTGGACTGGACGCAAAAGGGGGCGATCTGCCGCCGCGCGCCGAATGCCGCAAGGCCTGGCATGACCGCTTGTTTGCCGCCATGCCGCAGATCGAACTGGTGCTGGTTATCGGCCAATACGCCCAAGCCTATCATCTCGGTTCAAACCGCCAGAAATCCCTTACCGAGACAGTGTCGAACTGGCGTCAGCATTTCGCTCGGCAGATGGACGGCAAACCGGCGGTCCTGCCGTTGCCGCATCCTTCCTGGCGCAACAACGCGTGGCTGAGAAAGAACCCGTGGTTTGAAACCGAGCTGCTGCCGGTTCTGAGAGGCGAGGTTCAGCGCCTTACAATGGTGCAGTAATTTCTGGAATTCGAAAATAATTCTCATTTCGGTGAGAATTGACATTTTCATTGAAACTCCGTTACGAGTTTTTATCTTCAATGAAAATGATTTCCCAACATGTTGCGGTCTGCGCGGTCGGGAATCTCTGTTGCTCCTGGGCGGATCTTGAATTCATGATTGATCGTATCGACCGTCGTATCCTGTCCATTCTCCAGGAAGATTGTACCGTTCCGGTGGCTGAAATCGGCCGCAGGGTGGGGCTGTCGACCACGCCGTGCTGGCGGCGCATCCAGAAAATGGAAGAAGACGGGGTCATCACCGGCCGCGTCGCCTTGCTGGACCCGGCAAAGGTCAATGCGAAGGTAACGGCCTTCGTCGCCATTACCACGAGCCAGCACTCCGAAGACTGGCTGAAGAAATTCGCCGATGTCATCCGGGAGTTTCCCGAAGTGGTCGAATTCTACAGGATGGCAGGTCAGGTCGACTATCTGCTGCGTGTCGCCGTGCCGGACATCGAGGCCTATGACGCCTTTTACAAGAAGCTGATTTCCCGGATCGACATCTCGGATGTCTCGACCACCTTCGCCATGGAGCAGATCAAGAACACCACGGCCTTGCCGCTCAGCTATGTTGCCCCGGAAAAACCTAAACCCGACCGGGACAAGTGAACTGGCCGGCAACACGTTCCGTTCCGGCCAGCGAACTCCTCAGGTGCATTCATTCTTCTGGTTGGTTCACGTGGACGTTTTGGGCCAATAGGTGCCGATGCTCCAGATGTTTCCTTCAGGATCCTGGCAAATGAATTCCCGGCTGCCGTAGTCCCGGTTCGTCAACCCCTCCAGGATTGTCGCCCCAGCAGCAGTGGCGCGGTCGAACAGTTTGTCGGCATTCTCCACCGCCAGATAGATCGCCTTGCCGCAAGGGCCGTCCGGATGCCCGATGATCTTTGCAAAAGCGTCGTCGCGGGCCTGACCGACCATGATCATGGCTGATCCGAAAGCCAGCTCTGCATGCACCACAGTGCCGTGGTCGTCCCGGTGCACTTCGTGTTCGACAAACCCGAATGAATCTGCGAGCCACTTGATCATCGCATTGGCATTGCCGAACCGGAAAACGGGATAAATTCTGCTTGCTTCATGAGACATGTCGTACCTCCTTTGATGAAGGAGGTGATAGCTCTTCGCGATTTTGCGGGATTGAAGTTTTGTTACCTACCAGGTGTTGGCAGTGCCATTCAGCAGCCGTGCGCGCCAGGCTTCCGGTGACTGACCGGAAAACTCGGAAAAGTCCCGAATGAGATGGGCCTGATCGGCGTAACCACAATCGACCGCCAAACCGGCCCAATCGATGTCGCAGCAGTTCTGAGCATGTTTGAGCACCTTGCCGAAGCGGATCACCCGGGCAACCGTCTTGGGTCGAAGGCCGATATCCTTCCGAAATTTTTGTGCCAGGTGCTTTCGGCTCCAGCCAATCTCCTTAGCCAACGATGTGACTGAGACCTGGCCTCCGGTTTCAAGTAGCCGTCGCAACACATGGTCCGCCGGGGTCAGTTGGACGGTGTCTTGCCGTAGGCGTTTGATGACGTAGGCAAGGGCAAGATCAAGCCGCGCATTCCAGCTTGTCAGATCCTCGATCCGGCGGACAAATTCAGCCAGTTCCGGTTCCGCGACATCGGCAAACGGCAACATCTGGTCCGTCAGCAGGTCCATTGGGAACCGGAAAAAATGACGGGCACCGACGGGAGTAAAGTTGATCTGCAGGCATTTGGCACGGCCATTTGACTGAATGAAAACCGGAGAACTACTGAGCCCAGCCAGAAAGGTGGGACGCTCATTTTCAGCGGTTGGATGCTGACCGAGTGCGATTTCAAACGGATCGCCGAAACTCAGGATGAGCGGAATGGTCAGCGAGGCGGTTTCAACCTGCCTGTTCGTCTGCGGGTTTCGCTCTTCGTAGCCGATGATGTCGGTGAAAAGGCTGCGCAAGTCCGGCGGTGCTGTCCGGCGCCAGAAACCGGCATCAATGCCGGGGGGAACTGAGGAGGAGGGGGGTGAGGCGTCTTGCGAGGTGGTCATGATCCTTCCTTGTCGGGGCAGGATAGGTTCAACTCGGGTCGTGGTCACCCATAATCATTCAGTCTTACCGGGACCCAGCGGATGGCGCGCGCGAAATCTGGCGAATTCGGCATCGGATACGGTTTTCCCGGTAAAGATTTCGATGTAGTGGGGCATGCGCTGAAGCCTGGGGCCAAGCGGCTCGCTCGGCCGATCCTTGACGATGGAAATATAGCCGATCTGCGTCAGATACATGGTGTTGGCTCTCACGTCGGCCGAGGCGTGTTCATAGCCAAAACGTTCGAACATCGCGGTAAAAGCCTCGATCCGCACCCGGTCGGCTTCTTCCAGCATGGGCGTCAGGTCCGGATCCGCGTGTGCCCAGTTGCGCATTGCAAATTCCAGCCGGGAATCGAACAACTCCGGCAGCAGCCACAAATCGAAAAGGTTCAGGATCGCCTCGGTGATTGTCTCCGCGTAATCCTCGGTCCGTTTGACCAGATTGCCGGTGTTTTTCGTTTGCCACTGGGTGATCAAGGCGTCGAGCAGGTCGTTCCGGTCTGAGAAATGGCCATAGAAACTGGTGCGCGACAGACCGAGCCTGTCGGCCAGGGGCATCACCTTGACGGCATCAATGCCATGTTCAATCAGCGCCTGATAGGCAGCTTCGATCCAGATTTCACGCGTGCCGCGCCAACCGGACGTTTTTTCGATCAATAGGTCGCTCATGTGCTTGCGATAACAAAGCACCGGCGTACCGGCAATCAAAATTGACACCAATGTCGACAAAAGCGACACCTATGTCGCTTTTCAGACTTTTCAAAGATGATCGGTGGGAATTAATCTTTGCAAACCTGAGGAAATCCGTGACGCGGTGGAATGCCCGGAGAGGAAAGAGATGTCGAAAGATCCGTTGTTGCAGCCCTATCAGCTGAAACATTTGACGCTGAAAAACCGGATCATGATCACGTCGCACGAGCCTGCCTATCCTGAGGATGGCATGCCGAAGGACCGGTATCGCGCCTATCACGAGGTCCGGGCAAAGGCCGGTGTCGCACTGACCATGACCGCCGGCTCCGCGGCCGTCTCTCGCAACTCGCCGCCCGTCTTCAACAATATCCTTGCCTACAAGGACGAAGTCGTGCCGTGGATCAAGCGGCTCACGGATGCCTGCCACGAACACGATTGTGCGGTGATGATCCAGCTGACCCATCTTGGTCGCCGAACACACTGGAACAAGGGGGACTGGTTACCCGCGGTTTCGTCCAGCCATGAACGTGAAGCGGCGCACCGGGCCTTTCCCAAGCAAGTCGAAGAGTGGGACATCGCCCGCATCATAGCCGACTATGCCGACGCGGCTGAACGCATGAAGGCCGGCGGAATGGATGGCATAGAGCTGCAGGCCTACGGTCACCTGATGGACCAGTTCTGGTCGCCGGTCACCAACACGCTGGATGGGCCGTACGGTGGTTCACTGGAAAACCGGATGCGCTTTTCACTCGAAGTCATCGAGGCGGTTCGGCAGAGGGTTGGTGACGACTTCATTCTGGGCATCCGTTTTACCGCGGACGAGGATCTGGACGGAGGCATCACGGAAGACGAAGGTCTTGAAATTGCCCGTCGCCTGAAGGCTACGGGACAGGTCGACTTCCTCAATGTCATTCGGGGCCACATCGACACTGATCCGGGGCTCACCGACGTGATTCCCGTCCAGGGCATGCGCAACGCCCCGCATCTGGATTTCGCCGGCCGCATCAAGAAGGAAGTCGGCATGCCGACCTTCCATGCAGCCAAGATCCCCGATGTTGCAACAGCACGCCATGCGATCGCCGAAGGGCTTCTGGACATGGTCGGCATGACGCGGGCACATATGGCCGACCCGATGGTGGTCAGGAAAATTGCCGAAAAGCGGGAAGGGGATATCCGCCCCTGTGTGGGAGCAACCTATTGTCTCGACCGCATCTATCAGGCTGGTGATGCACTTTGCATCCACAACCCGGCAACCGGTCGGGAATTGACCATGCCCCACGAGATCCCACTCGCGGACACGAAAAAGAAGGTGGTCGTCGTTGGCGCAGGGCCCGCCGGCATGGAAGCGGCGCGCGTTGCAGGCGAACGGGGGCACGATGTGATCGTGTTCGAGGCAGCGCCACATGCCGGTGGTCAGGTCCGGCTGACAGCGCAATCCGAGCGCAGGCGCGAAATGATCTCCATAATCGACTGGCGAATGGACCAGTGCCTGGCGAAAGACGTGAAGTTCCGTTTCAACACTTTTGCAGAAGCAGAAGATATCGCAGGAGAAAACCCGGATGTGGTGATCGTCGCAACAGGAGGCTTGCCGCATACGGAAGTCCTGAGCGAAGGCAATGATCTTGTTGTCTCTGCCTGGGATATCATTGCTGGTGACGTCAAGCCGGGCAAACGTGTTCTCGTCTACGACGATGCCGGTGATCATCCCGCACTTCAGGCGGCCGAGATGATCGCAAAATCCGGCGCTCACGTGGAGATCATGACGCCGGACAGGTCCTTCGCCCCGGATGTCATGGCAATGAACCTGGTGCCTTACATGCGATCGCTGCAGGACAAGGACGTTCGTTTCACGGTCACCTACCGCCTGAAAGCTGCAAAGCGTTCCGGGAACTTGATCACCGCTGTTGTCGGAACAGACTATTCCAGCCACACGGAAGAGCGGGAATTCGACCAAATCGTCGTCAATCACGGTACTATACCGATGGACGAACTCTATTTCGAGCTGAAGTCGATGTCGAAAAACCTTGGTGCAGTTCAGCAAGAAGCGTTGATTTTTGGCCGCCCGCAGCCTCTCGAGGCCAACCCGGATGGCACATTCGCGCTTTTCCGCATCGGCGATGCGGTTGCGGCTCGCAACACCCATGCGGCAATCTATGATGCGTTACGTTTGGTCAAGGACATTTGACGTGATGCTGCACCGCACGCGGAAAATTTGGGCAGCGTCTTACATGGATAACCAAATGACGCTTTTGCGCTACGGCGGTGGGGTCGGGTGGGCCTAACGTTCCCGGCAAGGACAGGCCGGGAGACTCGGCCAAAGAGGATGTGTCACCATGTTCAGCGATGCGGAAATTCTATCACTTCTGATGGGCCGACGAGCCGGGTATTCTTTGCCCCAGGCCTTCTACACCGATGCCGACGTCTACCAGGCGGACCTGAAGAACATCTGGCAGAAGGAATGGATTTTCGCCATTCCGTCTGCCGAGCTGCCGAAGTCGGGAAATTACGTCACGCTTCAGATCGGTGATTACAACATCATCATCGTGCGTGGAGCCGACGGTGTCATTCGCTCATTCCACAATTCCTGCCGTCACCGCGGCAGCCGCATTTGTGCAGCATCCAAAGGTTCGGCGCCCAAGCTGGTCTGTCCGTACCACCAGTGGACCTACGAACTCGACGGCAAGCTTCTGTGGGCGCGTGAAATGGGGCCGGAGTTCAAGCCGGAAAACCATGGACTGAAGACCGTACACTGCGTGACCGTTTCAGGCATGGTGTTCATCTGCCTTGCTGCCGTTGCTCCCGACACCACGGAACTGGAAAAGCAGGCTGAACGCTATCTCGGCCCGCACGACCTTTCCAACCTCAAGGTTGCCCACCAGTCGACCATCGTCGAGCAGGGCAACTGGAAGCTTGTTCTGGAGAACAACCGCGAGTGCTATCACTGCTCCGGGTCGCATCCGTCGCTATGCCGGACATTCCCGGACGATCCCAACCTCGTCGGTGGTGACGATTCAACCTCTTCCAACGTCGGCAAGGCGCATGTGGAACGTTGCGAAGGCGCAGGGCTTCCGTCCAGGTTCCTGATTTCGCCGTCCGAGCAATGGCGTTTCGTGCGCATTCCGTTCCTGGGAGATGCGGTCAGCTACACCATGGATGGCAAGGCAGCCGTTTCCAAGCGTATCGGGTCCGTGCCCTTCGACAACGCGGGGTCTTGCCTGTTCTTCCATTATCCGAACACCTGGAACCACTTCCTGTCCGACCAGGTGCTGACATTCCGCGTTCTGCCGATCAGTCCCATGGAAACCGAGGTGACAACCACCTGGCTGGTGCACAAGGACGCTCAGGAAGGGGTCGACTACGACCTCAAGCGGCTGACGGAAGTCTGGGTACACACCAACGATGAGGATCGTCAGATCGTTGAGGAAAACCAGATCGGCATCAAGTCGCCGGCCTATGAACCGGGGCCGTATTCTCCGGCTCAGGAAAGCGGCGTCATCCAGTTCGTCGACTGGTACGCCCGAACCCTGGAAAACGGTCTGATGGGCCGTTTCCGTGTCGCGGCGGAGTAGTACGATGATCCCGATGCCCGGACGCGATACGCCGGTCTGGTCCGACAGTGAAGTTCTGGAATGCGTGAGTGTTCTGCCCGAGGCGCCGGGGGTGAAAACCTTCACCTTCCGTCCGCCATCAGGCGCGACTTTCGTCTATCGGGCAGGCCAGTTCATCACGCTCGATCTCCCGGTGCCTGGCGGAAACGTTCAACGCACCTATACGATTTCCTCTTCGCCGGTGACCAACGCCTATATCTCCGTAACGGTAAAGGTCCAGCAGGACAGCGTCGGTACGAAATGGATGCTGGAGAACCTTGTTCCCGGCATGCAGATCAAGGCTTATGGACCGGCTGGACTGTTCCATCTGCCGCGCAATCCGGACAACAAGTACCTGTTCATTTCAGCCGGCTCCGGCGTTACGCCCATGATGTCGATGGCGACGACGCTCTTCGAGCGCGGTGAGGATCCGGACATTTGTTTCATCCAGTGCGCAACGCGGCCTGTTGATCTGATCTTCCGCAAGCGGCTTGAGTACATGGCGAGCCGCGTGAACGGTTTGCAACTGCACTTCGTCGTCACGAAGAGCGATCCTTACGAGGTCTGGACCGGTTATCGCGGGCACTTCAACCAGCTGATGCTGGGCCTGATGTGCAACGACTATCTGGAGCGCGAAGTCTATTGCTGCGGCCCCGAAGGATTCATGGAATCCGTGCGCGAAATCCTGAACTCGCTCGGTTTCAACATGGAAAACTATTTCCAGGAAAGCTTCCAGGCGCCGGCAGAAACCAAGGCTGAACTGACAGAGTTCGATGACGTCGTACCTCAGGATGACGTGCAGGCCCAGATCGTCTTTGCCAACTCCAAGGTGTCTTCGTGGTGTTCGGAAACCGACACGGTTCTGGCCGTTGCAAAGGATGCAGGGCTCAATATCCCGTCGGGCTGTACGTTCGGTGTGTGTGGCACCTGCAAGGTGAAGAAACTTTCCGGTGAAGTTCACATGGTCCACTCCGGTGGCATCAGCGATGAAGATATCGAGGCCGGTTTCATTCTGGCGTGCTGCTCCAATCCGATCGGTACAGTCGAGGTCGATATCTGAGCCGGAGATAGTCGAGGAAATATTCAAAATTTGCGATGTATCAATGGCGCGGGCATGAAGAGCGGAGTATTCTGGTCTTCATGCTCGGGAGGACGTCGCATGTTTGAAAGTTTCAGGAAGCCGTTTCGGATCGCAATTGCTTTTGTGGGCCTCGCAGCTTGCGGCACCGGAGCCGTCAGCGCCCAGACAATTCCGGAAGGCGTTACCGCCTACCAGGTTTCAGCGGCCTTTGATGATGTGCGTTTCGATGTTGAAAATGCCATCGTCAATCATGGCCTGGTCATCGATTACGTCTCACACATAGGCGACATGCTGGACCGCACATCACAAGATGTCGGTGGTCAGAAGCAGATCTTCGTCAAGGCGCAGGCCATGTTGTTCTGCTCTGCCAATCTCTCGCGCAAGGTGATGGAGGCTGACGCTGCGAACATCGCCTATTGCCCCTATTCGGTATTCGTCTACGAAACTCCGGACCAGCCTGGCACCGTAACAGTCGGATATCGTCATCTCGGCGAAACAGGCTCTGAGGAATCCAAGGCGGCTATCGGTGAAGTGAATGCCTTGCTGGATGCCATCGCCAAGGAAGCGGCAGGTCAGTAAGCGGCAGTCGATAATAGATCGACAGCAACATTTGACTAGATGTCTGCAGCCTTGTTGAGGCGGTTCAGAACCTTCTCGGACGAAAGCTCCCAGGCAGCCGCATTGCCGACCTTGCGGGCTGTCCGGTTTTCGGATGTTGCCAGGTCTTCGGCAATCGCGAGAGCGGCGCCATGCAGAGGCAAGGAGCGTTTGCCGATTTGGCGGAGGGCCCAGTGCACCGCTTTCCAGACAAAGTTTCGCTCGTCCGTGGCAGCAGCGCGGATCAAGGGAAAGTAGTCTAGAAACTCGGTTTCGGGCGCTGTCTTGGCGTGGACGGCGCGCCAGGCGATCAGTGCAAAGGCGGCCCGCCGGACGAATTCGCGTTCGTCTGCGGCAAGTGCCGGAACCAGTTCATTTGAACCGGCACGACGGGCCAGAACATTCATGAGCTGATCGCACAGATCCCAGGAATTGATGTCGTTCAGCCATTGAAGGGCGAGCTCGGGTGCCAGGTGCCTGGGTGGGGTCAGAAGGATTGCCAAGAGCCGCGCTTCGTGAAAGCCGCTGGCCCAGAGTTCCCGTGCAAGGTCCGGGGAAGGGCCTATGGATCTGGCCAACGGTCGCAGCGCAGAGAGTGGAACGCCGAAGGCCCGATCTGTTTCGATGCCGAACCGCGCCATTCCAGCACGGTTCGGCTCCGTTCCCGCTTCACGCAGATCGTTCAATACGTTTTCAAGCGTGAAGGTCGTGTCCGGGACTTGGGGCATATGGGTGCCCGTTTATGACTTGTCGGCATTTTCCAGGCGGGCAATCAGGCTGGACGTATCCCAACGTTTGCCACCCATGGCCTGAACTTCGGCATAGAACTGATCGACCAGCGCCGTAACAGGCAGGCGGGCACCGGTATCATTTGCGGTCTTCAGGCAGATGCCGAGATCCTTGCGCATCCAGTCGACCGCAAAGCCATAGTCAAACTTGCCGGCATTCATGGTCTCCCACCGGTTTTCCATCTGCCAGGATTGGGCAGCCCCGCCTTTAATTGCGGAGATGACCTTGGCGACGTCGAGATCCGCTTTCTTGGCAAAGTGGATGGCTTCGGAGAGGCCCTGCACCAGGCCGGCAATGCAGATCTGGTTGACCATCTTGGTCAATTGCCCTGCGCCGCTTTCTCCCATCAGACCGACGAATTTTGCGAAGCATTCGATGACCGGCTTGGCCTTGTCGAAAGCATCCTGATCTCCGCCGCACATTACTGTCAGGACGCCGTTTTCGGCACCTGCCTGGCCACCGGAAACCGGAGCATCGATGAAGCCGCAGCCCTTGTCCTTGGCCGCTGCATAAAGTTCACGGGCAACTTCGGCAGACGCGGTGGTGTTGTCGACAAAAATCGCGCCTTCTTTCAATCCATGAAAGGCACCATCTTCGCCGGTCGTCACGGAGCGCAGATCATCGTCGTTTCCGACGCAGGAAAAGACGAAGTCGCAACCTTCAGCTGCTTCCTTCGGGGTCTTGGCGAAGTTGCCGCCATATTCGGCAGCCCATTTCTCGGCCTTCGCAGTCGTGCGGTTATAGACCGTGACGTCGTGCCCACCCTTGGTTTTCAGGTATCCGGCCATCGGATATCCCATGACGCCCAGACCGATAAATGCAACCTTTGCCATGACGACGCTCCCTTCGCATGCGAAGGCCCGGCACGAGCCGGGCCTTTAATTGAACTGGTTCATCATGGTTTTAGGCCATTTGCCTCGTGCTGTCAGCTTAGATCCAATAGGGCCCGCGCTGCCAGAGCCGCAAATGACGTTCCCGCTTCGCCGACTGGGCGTCCAGGTGCCGCTGGGTGCGCGGATCCGGACGGGTGTTGCTGGAGAACCGGGTTGCTTCCAGGAAGCTACGTGCGTAAATATCAAACATATTCTTACATCCTCTCGCTGCGTTGTGTGAGAGTAATGTGGCTGTTTACGGCTGCTGATGCCAGTCAGGAAGATTTTCAAAATGTAAGGTGAAATTACATATGGATTGGCGATCTCTCCCATCCCTGAACAGTCTGAGAACCTTTACTGCCGTTGCCGAGACCTGCAGTCTCTCGGCCGCGGGAAGAGAATTGAACGTCACTCACGCGGCCGTCAGTCAACAGGTCAAGGCTCTGGAGCAGTTTCTGGGGTTGAAACTGATTGTCCGTGAGGGCAGGGGCATTGCATTGACCCCTGAAGGCAAGCAGCTCTTTGAAGGTCTGAGCGAAGGCTTTGAAATCATCAGGGAGACAGTCGATGAATTGACGCGGGAAGATCTGGTCCGTCCGCTCAACATCACCATGACGCCGTCCTTTGCCATAAGTTGGCTGATGCCGCGGATTAGCGATTTCCGGCACAAGCATCCCGACATCGAACTGATGCTCAATCCGACGGCCGAAGTGGTTGAACTCAGACCTGGCGGCGTCGACCTGGCGATCCGTTTCGGCAAGGGCAACTGGACAGGGCTTGAATCGGAACTGTTCATCCCGACGAATTTTGCGGTGATCGGTGCCAATTGCCTGATCGGAGACAAGAAGATCGAAAGCCCTGAAGATCTTCTGGAGTTTCCCTGGTTGCAGGAATACGGCACCAACGAATTGACCATCTGGCTGGAGCGCCAGGGCGTCGTGCCCAAGGGCAAGCTCAACATCACCCATTTGCCCGGCTATATGGTGCTGGAAGGGTTGCGGCGGGGCGATGGTATTTCGGCCACCGCCAAGACCTTTGTCGAGCCTGAAATCGAGGCGGGTAACCTCAGGGTCCTATTTGAAGACGGCGTTTATCCGGGGACGGGATACCATCTGGTAACCCGCCCCGGTGTCAACCGTCCACCACTCAAGGCCTTCATGAGCTGGCTCAGGGCCATGCGCGCCGAACAGCTCGCCGATTAGCCTGGGCAGACGTCAGATTGCAGTGAGGGCCTGCTCCATGTCCGCAATCAGGTCGTCGCAATGCTCGATGCCGATGGACAGCCGCAACAGGTTCTCCGGAATGCCGGAGCCTTCGCCCTCGATGGTGAAACGATGCTCGACAAGACTCTCGGTGCCGCCGAGGGAGGTTGCTCGCTGGAACAGGTCAAGCGCACCGGTGACATTCAGGGTGGCCGTTTTGTTGCCCTTGACCTGAATGGACATGAGCGAGCCAAAACCGCCGGTCATCTGGCTTTTTGCAAGTTCGTGATGAGGGTGGCTCTTGACGCCGGGATAAAGCACGGCTTCCACTTTCGGGTGTTTTTCGAAGTGTTCCGCGAAAACCTGTGCCGATCTATTCATGCGCTCCACACGCAAGGCAAGTGTCCTGAGGCCCCGGAGCAAAAGCCAGGTTTCGAATGAGCCGAGCACGGCGCCGGCCAACTTGCGTTCCTCGGTCAGAAACGCCCAGGCTTCGCTGCCGGCATTGTCGGTTGTGACGACGCCACCCAGAAGGTCTGAATGACCGTTGAGGGCCTTGGTCGCCGAATGCATCACCAGGTCCGCTCCGAGCGACAGAGGCTTGAGGATCAGTGGCGTAGCGGCGGTCGCATCGACGGCAAGCAGGGCGTCCGCCTGTTTGCACTGGTTGGCGATGTTCTTGATGTCGGCGACCTTCAAGAACGGATTGCTGGGCACTTCAAGCCAGACAAGATCCGGGCGAGTGACGGCTATTTCGTCCTGGAAGGACTGAAGGTCGCTTGCATCAGCTTCTACGAGGGCAATGTTGTTGCGTGCACACATCTTGCGCAGGAACAACGTGGTCCCCCAGTAAATGCCGGACTGGGCAAGCAGTGTGCCGCCTGGCTTGACGATGCGGGCGACAGCAGCGACAGCAGCCATGCCGGATGCAAACAGCCGACTGTCTTCTCCCCCTTCAAGAGCGGCGATCAGTTTTTCGGTCTTCTTGAAAAGCGCATTGTCGTCACGGCTGTAGATATGACCCGGGTTGACCAGCTCATAGGTTTCGTCACGCACGAATGTGGTAGCAGTCTGTATCGGCGGCACGATGGCGCCTGTTGCCGCATCAAAACCGCCACCACCATGGGCCAGCAGGCTGTCGAGGTGAAGGCCATGGGCAATGGAGGGCGTTTTCGGCATGGGAGAGCTCCGTGAATGGGGGTCCCTTCGGGTTATCGCCGTCTGCTTCGATAATCAAATGAAATCAATCCATTTGGGAGAGCGGTGCCGACTTGCCTCCAAAGGAATATCGAGAAGGCGAAGGCGGGAAAGGTCACAGAAAAACGGGCCGGAACTTGAAAAGTCCGGCCCAATTAATTCGAACGCTGAAAGTCTGCTCAGCGTATCAGGTGCCGCGTCAGGCGTGCTTCGATTTTGTCCCACAGACGGCGCAGCATCTCTACCAGGAACAGATAGATCACCGCTGCCCAGATGTAGGCCTGGAAATCATACGATCTCGAGTAGGCCCGTCTGGTTTCTCCAAACAGATCGAACACCGTCACGATTGCCGCAATGGCGGAACCCTTGAGCATGAGAATGATCTCGTTGCCATAGGGGCGCAGGGCAACGATCAGCGCCTGCGGCAGGATGATCTTGAAGAAGGTAATCTGCTTGTTGAGGCCGAGAGCAGCAGCCCCTTCCCACTGACCTCTGGGCACGTTTTGAATGGCACCGCGCAGGATTTCGGCCTGATACGCGGAGGTGTTCAGTGAAAACGCGAAGATCACGCAGAACCAGGCTTCCCGGAAAAGACCCCACAGGCCGACTGCCTCCAGCTGTGCCTGGAAGGTGCCTGCGCCATAGTAGACGAGGAAGGTCTGTGCCAGCAGCGGTGTGCCGCGGAAGAAATAGACGAAGCAATAGGCAGGCTTCGATAAAAGCCACCATTTCGACGCCCGTGCAGCTGCGATGGGCACGCTCAGCACCGCACCTATCAGCAACGACAGGCCGACGATCTGAAGGGTGACCAGAAAACCGCTGAGGTACTCGGGCCAATACTTCAGCACGAAAGGACTGGCGACGTTTATCGCCAGATAGTAGAGCAGCCAGGCACCGGAGACGATCCAGAGCGCCATGAGGACATGGCCGAGAATTCGCGTCTTGGTCCAGCCACGGGGCGGTGCGGGCGGCCGTTTCAGGCCTGTGGCGGGGTTTGCGGAGATCATCGTGCCGTATCTCCGCGTTTGCTCCAGCGCTCGATACGCACGAGACCGGTGGACGATATCATTGCCAGGACCAGGTAGATCAGGCAGGCGATGCCAAAGAACATGAAGGGTTCCTTGGTCACCCTTGCGGCGATCCCTGACTGGCGCATGACGTCAGACAAGCCGACCACCGAAACGAGCGAGGTGTCCTTGAGAAGGACGAGCCAGCTGTTTCCAAGTGCGGGCAGTGCGAGCCGGATCAATTGCGGCAGTACCACCAGTCGAAGGGTTTTGCCTTTCGACAGTCCAAGCGCATATCCGCCTTCGTATTGTCCCTGCGGGATCCCGCGAAAGGCGGAAAGAAACGCTTCGGAAGCGTAGGAAGAAAAGACGAAGGACAGTGCGATGACACCGGCGACAAACGAATTGACTTCAAAATAGAAGTCGAAACCGGCCATCTTCAGCAAGACCTGTATCGCGATCTGTAGGCCGAAGTAGACCAGGAACAAGGTCAGCAGTTCCGGCAAGCCCCGGAAAAGAGTGGTGTAGATATTGGCCGCCAGGCGCAAGCTGGGTTCCGATGACTTTTTCGCAAGCGCAATCAGAAATCCCAGAAACAATCCGAACGGCAAAGTCACTATTGCCAGGCAGACGGTTACAACCACGCCCCAGGCAATTTCGTCTCCCCAACCCTCTGGTCCGAAGGAGAGTAGCGTCAAAGCTTCATTCATAAGCCGGCGCTTCTTTCTGTTTGTCGTTGTTATTCCGGCCGCCCCTCCGGCCGTACTGCGGGATTTTTCCCTGCAGGTGGTGCAGCGCACTGGGCGCGCTGCACCGGAATGCGATCAACTGGAGGCCAATCAGCCGCCGTAAACGTCGAACGTGAAGTACTTGTCGTTGATTTCCTTGTACTTGCCGTTCGCCAGGATGCCTTCGATGGCCTTGTTGAACATTTCCTTCAACTCGCCGTCGTCCTTGCGGATGGCAATGCCGGCGCCTTCACCGTTGATCACCGGATCCGGCGTCAGGGTGCCCAGCAGCTTGCAGCAGGCACCGTCATCGGTCGCCAGCCAATCGGACAGAACCACAACGTCGTCAATGACGGCATCGACACGGCCGCTGGCAACGTCGAGCTTGTATTCATCCGGCGTCGGATAAAGCTTCAGGTCTGCGGACGGCAGCTTTTCTTCGGCATAGTTGGAGTGGGTGGTGGAGGACTGTGCACCAAGTGCGACACCCTTGAGGTCTTCATCCGACGTACCGGTCAGAGCGGAATCCTTCGGCACGGCAATTGCCGGCGGGGTGTTGTAGTACTTGTTGGTGAAGTCGACCTTTTCCTTGCGCTCTTCGGTGATCGACATGGAAGCGATCACGGCGTCGAACTTGCCGGCCTGCAGGGCGGGGATCATGCCGTCCCAGTCCTGGGTAACGAATTCGCACTCGACTTTCATTTCTTCGCAGAGTGCCTTGGCAATATCGATGTCGAAACCTATCAGCTGGCCGTCTGCGGTCAGGGAGTTGAACGGAGGATAAGCGCCTTCGGTGCCGATACGCACCTTTGACCAGTCTTTCGCCTCAGCGCCACTCACGGCAGCCAGTACTGCTACTGCGGCCGCAGCCATACGCAATACACGCATATTTTGTTCCCCTAATATCTTCTTCGCGGCGCAAGCGGGTTCGTCCCGCCTTCTTGCCCGAGCGCTCTATTCCATACACTTCGGTTCAAATTTCAAGCATGCCTACGAAAAAAACACAGCGTGATTTCGCCGAATTTTCAATTTTTCCGGCATGTCGTTGGGGAAGCGTCAAGTCATTGTGGAAACCTGACTGTTCCCTGAGGCCTTTTCTTCGTGCTGTAGAAGCATGCCACCCTGAACCAAATGTCGGCCGAAGGGCAGAAATCAGGCCTTTGAGTCGGCTGTTGCCTCTGCTGCTTCAGCTTCCCGGGAAGCGTCGTGAACGTCGAGAACGGATTGCAGGGTAATCACCGGGCGGGAAAACGCATCCCCTGCATCTGCCCCACGATAGGGTGTCGGCGACACAACCGGCTGCTTTGTCAATTCGGCGATCTTTTCTTCGTGAACAGCCCTGTTTCTGGGGGAAAGGTTGTCCAGACCGAGTTCGGTCAGCCCGTGATCTTCAAGATACTTGTGCCGAATTCGCTCTTCTTCAGGCAGTTCACGCCACTCTGCATATTGTTCCGCAAGAATGCTGCGGAATTGCAGAAACCGGCTTTCGGTTTCGCTTGGCTGCTTTTGGAGCGCCTTGGCGGATTGCGGTGGCACGGAAGGCGTGGGCGGCAGAGCAGATGTCATCAGATCCTCTTTCTGGCTGCAAGCATTGTCAAATATGCAAGCAAAAATTGTGCCGAGAGGGGATATTAAAAACCCTGATGAATCTCATGAACTTATTGAATTTGAAGCTGGAAGCCGAACTTCCTAGGAAAAGACTACCCGGTGACACATGGTTATTTCTGCCGGGTTTCGGAAAAGGGCCCAGCAATGTCGGACTACGAACTTTTCATCGGAAACAAGAACTACTCCTCCTGGTCTTTCAGGCCGTGGATCGCTCTCAGGCACAAGGATATTCTCTTCCGGGAGACCCTGGTTCCTTTCGATTTCGAGAATGGAAATCCGGAATTCGCGGCATTTTCACCAAGCAGAAAAGTACCGGTGCTCAAGGATGGTACCCTGACGGTTTGGGACAGCCTGGCGATCCTGGAATATGTCGCCGACTGCTTTCCGGACAAAGGCCTGTGGCCAAAGGACAAGGCCAAACGCGCCTGGGCACGGTCCATCTCGGCGGAGATGCATTCCGGTTTTACCGCTCTTCGCAGCGAATGTTCCATGAACATGCAGCGCCCTGTCGCGGCAAAAGCCGTCAGCGACGCGGTTAAGGGTGAGGTCAACCGCATCGTGACCGTCTGGAAAGAATGCCTGGCATCATCAGGCGGTCCTTTCCTGTTTGGCGATTTCACGATTGCCGACGCCATGTATGCACCCGTCGTCAGCCGTTTCGAGACCTACCAGCTATCCAACGACCCTGTGGTGAGCAAATACAGCGAAGCCATGAAGGCAACCGAGGCCTGGAAAGTCTGGGAAGAGGCCGCACTCAAGGAAACCTGGGTCGTCGATACCGAGTGAGGTTCCTGTCAGCCCGGCGCCAGCCGCCGGGCGGCTATCAGGCCGTAACCGCGTCGCTGGCCAACGCAGTGTCCTCACGTTGCTGAAAATCACGGCTGCCTGAATCAGGTTTGCCAGCGTACTGGAATGCGCCTTCGTCTTCGAAGAAGCTATAAAGGCTGTCGACAAACCGGCGTACTTTCAGCGGAATGAACCGATTGGAAGGATAGACCGCATGGACCGGGTGCGGCGGGTATTGCCATTGTGGCAGCACCACTTCCAGGTCTCCCGTTCGCAGGTACGGCTCGATGAGCCAGCGATTGGAGAGCGCAATTCCGAGACCGGCGAGTGCCGCACGGCGCAGGGTCGAAGAGTTGTTGACCAGCATTGTCGGCGTGATCTTGATAGACAGCTTTTCACCGATCGGACTGATGAACGGAACCCGGTTCCCGGTCGCGATGTTCTTGTAAAGCAAGTAATCGTGATCGGGCAGCTCGTCGGGGTGGACAGGGCGTCCACGCTTGTTGAGATAGTCTGGTGATGCCACTAGGCAGCGCTGAGCAAGCCCCAGCCTTCGAACAATCAGCCGGTCGTCCTCGATCTCGCCCATGCGGATTGCCACATCGAGCCGTTGCTGGATGACATCGACAAACTGGTCGGACAACGACACATCCAGCAGGATGCCGGGGTGATCCTTCTTGAAGCGGATCAGGAAGTCCGAAAGGATTGTTTCCGCAAAGCCAAGAGGCAGCCCCACCGATAGCGGGCCGGACATCTGGGCCTCCTCGCTCTGAACCGAGCGGTCGGCCTCATCGAGGCGCTCCAGAATATCCCTTGCATAGGCATAATAGCGTTCCCCGGCTTCCGTCAGGCTGAGTTGACGTGTGGTCCGATTCAGCAGTCTGATGCCCAGATCGTCTTCAAGCGCCCGAACCTGCTGGCTGACGGCAGGTTGCGAGATGCCGAGAAGTTTTGCAGCTGCTGAGAAGCTGCCGAGATTGACAGCCTGCACAAAGCCGGAAAGGGAGGAAAGCTTGTCCATGGCGGCCCCAGTTGGAGAGCGAATGAGGAGCGACCTCATACATAAGCACGGGTTATGAGTAATATAAGATATTGGCCGCTTTAAAAACAAAGCCAATGAAACACTTTTAGGACTGCCGGACCGATCCAACGGTTCGAGCGTCAAAGTTTTCCATCAGGTCGAGCCGGGAGGCCAATTATGACCACTTCACAGATTTCCATTTCCAGACGTTCGCTGCTCGGTGCGGCTGCCGGGGCAGGGGCGCTCGCCGCTGCCGGTGGTGTCACTTTTCTTTCCGCACCCGCAGAGGCCGCTGTCGATCAGGCCGGAAAGCCGATGGCAGGTGCACTCCGCTACAAGGTCGGCGATCTTGAAATCACCGCCTTGCTCGACGGGTATCTCGATGTCACGCCGGAACTGGTGATCGGCTACGACGCATCAGAAGGTCAGCGCCTGAGAGATGCAGCCATGGTTGAAGGTGAGGCGTTGCGTATTCCCGTCAATGCCTACCTCGTCAACACCGGTGACCGGCTGATCCTTGTCGATGCCGGCACTGCGGATGCTCTGGGCCCGACCATGGGGCGTCTGCCGGATGCCTTGGCAGCCGCAGGTGTAGCGCCCGATCAGGTGGACGCGCTGTTGATCACCCACATGCATCCGGACCACCTCTTCGGCGTGATCGATGGTGACGGCAACAAGGTGTTCAAGAATGCGGAACTGATCCTCCCGGAGGTGGACAAGGCTTTCTGGTTCGATGATGCGGCAATGAACGGCGCTCCCGAGCAGTTCAAACCCTTCTTCCTCGGTGCACGCAAGGCTGCCGATGCCTACAAGGACAGCCAGACCCTGATTTCCGGCGACAAGGAAATCCTGTCCGGCATCCGGCCGATGGCTCTTCCGGGTCACACGCCTGGGCATACCGGCTATCTGTTCGACAGCAACGGCGAAACCCTCGTGATTGCGGGCGATATCGTCCATATGGCCGTCTATCAGTTCAACCGGCCGGACTGGGGTATCGGGTTCGACATTGATCCCGGGCAGGCAGTGTCGACACGCAAAACATTCCTGGACCAGGCCGCCGCCGACAAGTTGTTCTTTGCAGGCGCGCATATTCCGTTTCCCGGTATGGGCCGTGTTGCAAAGGACGGTGAGGGTTATCGCTTCGTCCCGGCCAACTGGCCCTACGCCTACTAACGAAGAAACTCTTTCTGGCCCGGCAACGCTGCCGGGTCAGCGCAGTCCGAACCCGGAGAAGGGCAGGAAGGACACCAGCTCACCCTTGCGGATCGAGGTCACGTCTTCAGGTATTTCGATAAGACCGTCGGCTTCGCGCAGGCCAGTGATCAGGCCGGAGCCGTCGCGCTGGAATTTATGCGCTGCAAGTGATCCGTCTGGACGAGGCTTCAGATAAGCACGGTAGAACTCTCGGCGGTCCGGCTTTTTCTTGGGAACTTCGAAGGCTGCCGGAACCTGAAAGGCCTGCGGTTCCAGAAATGCACCTCCGCCAAGAACGCTGAAGACCGGCCGTGCGTAGAGCAGAAAACAGACCATCGCGGCAACCGGGTTTCCCGGCAGTCCGAGGACAACGCAGGATCCGATATTTCCGAACATCATCGGGCGGCCAGGCTTGATAGCAAGCTGCCACATGTGGCGTTTTCCGATCTTGTCCAAAACCTTGAGCATGTGATCTTCCTCGCCGCGGCTTGCTCCGCCGGTGGTCAGGATCACGTCATGGCTGGCTGCTGCCGTCGAAAGCACCTCTTCAAGTGCGTCGGCGTCATCTTTCAGAATGCCCAGATCGTCGATCTCGACAGGCAGCGTTGCGCACAGGCTGCGCAGCAGAAAGTGGTTGGAATCGTAAACGTCTCCGAGCGTGATGAGATCGCCAGGCCGGCGCAGCTCGTCGCCTGTCGACACTAGGGCCACCTTCAGTTTCCGGTAAACGGAAACGTCTGCCTGTCCGGTGGACGCGATTGCCGCGATATCTTGCGGGCGCAAGCGCTGACCGGGGCTCAGCAGCGTCGTTCCCTCCGCCACGTCTTCTCCCGCCTTACGGCGGTTGGCACCCGTTTTCAGGCCTTGCGGCACGATCACGAAGTCCTGCCCATCCTGCTGGTGCGTTTCACAATCTTCCTGCATGGCGACCGTATCCGCACCGGGTGGCATCACCGCTCCAGTAAAGATCCGGGCTGCTGCCCATGGGCCAAGATCGGCGTTGCTCGCGTGCCCTGCAGCTATCCTCTGTTCCAGACGGAAGAAACCTCCGGCTTCCTCGAAATCGGCGTTGCGGAAGGCGTAACCGTCAACGGCCGAATTGTCGGCCAGTGGCACATTGCGGGGAGCGGTCACCGTATCTGCAAGGATGCGTTCGGCGGCATCCTGCAGGGGCACGGTTTCGGTCTCGGCAATGCAATGCAGCCGCTGTTTCAGGATCTCCAGCGCCTCGTGGTGGCGCAGGCGGTCCTTGTCGTGCAGGAAGCAGTCATCCAGAAGCTGTTTGCCGGTCATGTTGTCGACCTTTTCAGCCCGAGATGGGTCTCGATGAAATTCGCCATGGCGGCGATGTCATCCAGATGAAACACCGGCAATACCTCGTCCGGCAAATCGTGATCGGTTGCGATGGCCAGAATGTTCGGATCGGAGACTGCAAGGGGACCGCGTTCGCTTGCCTCGGTTCTGCGTGCCTCGATCTTCGGATGGGGTTCGCTCTTGTAGCCTTCGATGAGGATCAGGTCGCAGGGGGCAAGCCGCTCCAGAACGTCTTCCAACGGCGGCTCGTCTTCCTCTTTCAGTTCATGCATCAAGGCCCAACGGCGTCCGGACACCAGTGCAACTTCCACTGCACCTGCTTCGCGGTGCCGGAAACTGTCCGTGCCCGGCTTGTCGATATCGAAGCCGTGATGAGCATGCTTTACGGTCGAAACCTTCAGGCCCCGCGCGGTGAACTCGGCCACGAGGCTGGCCACGAGTTGTGTCTTGCCGGAATTCTTCCAGCCGGTGATGCCGAATACAGGGGTGGTGGTCATCTGGAATGTAAGCTCAGCGCGTCTCTGACAGTCGAAAGGTCATCAGGTTTGTTGGCATTGAAGAAGGGGTCCATCCCGCTGTCAGGATCCGCATCGAAGGCGACTTCGACACTGTCGTAACAGTCGACAAAGGCAAGCACCTTGCCTGTCTTGCCGGACTGCAGCCAGTCCTCGAGATCCGCTTTCAGGCTGACAGGCCAGAGGCCGAAGACAGGGTGGAGCTTGTCCGCTGAGGAGGCGAGGGCAATGACCGGTCTGTCGGCGGGGACTGCGGCACAGAACCGGCTGACAAGGCTGGTAGGGAAAAACGGCGTGTCACCGGCTACCGAAATCACATGGCTGATATCCGGTCGCTCGTTGTGAGCATAAGTCATGCCGGCCAGGACACCTGCCAGTGGCCCTGCAAAGTCGCCTACCGGATCAGCGGCAACAGGCAGCTGAAAGCGCGCAAACCGGCCAGGGTCACCATTGGCGTTCAGGATTATACCGTGCAGCTGTGGTTTCAGGCGGGCGAGGATCATATCAAGCATCGTCTTGCCACCAAGATCCATCAGGCTCTTGTCGCCGCCGCCCATTCTGCGGGATTGGCCGCCGGCAAGTACGCAACCAAGCACCTTGCTGCTCTCAAGGGTCTTCTTGTGTCTGGTCATTCTGCCGGGACGCTCCCTTTTCGGCGGGCCGTATGCGGCTCGTCTTCCGCGTCGCTTGCGGACATGTCGAACACGATCCTGTCGTAACCGGACAAGGCAACGAACCGCTTGCCGCGTGCGCGGCCGATCAGCGTAAGGCCGGCCTTGCGTGCGAGTTCGACGCCCCAGGCGGTAAACCCCGAGCGTGACACGAGGATCGGAATGCCCATCATCACGGTCTTGATGACCATTTCGGAGGTCAGTCTGCCAGTGGTATAGAAGATCTTGTCGTGCGCGGGGATGTCGTTCAGGACCATCCAACCTGCGATCTTGTCGACCGCATTGTGGCGGCCGACATCTTCCATGTAGACCAGCGCACGGTCTTTCTGGCACAGAACACAGCCATGGATCGCCCCCGCCTCCAGATAGAGGGAAGGCGTTGTATTGATGGTTTTGGTCAGCGCATAGAGCCAGGAAGTGTTGAGACGGGCGTCCTCGTCGAGTTGAACGGTATCGAAGCCGTCCATGACATCGCCGAAGACCGTGCCCTGGGCGCAGCCGGAGGTGCGCACCTTCTTCTTCAGCTTTTCCTCGAAATTGGTTTCGCGCTCGGTGCGAACCACCACAACATCCAGATCGTCGTCATGGTCGATGCCGGTGATGACATCGTCCTCGGCCAGCATGTTCTGGTTTTTCAGATAACCGACGGCGAGAAGGTCCGGATGATCGCCAATGGTCATCATGGTGACCACTTCCTGAGAATTCAGGTAGAGGGTCAAGGGTTTTTCCGTCACGACACGCGTTTCGACCGGCTGTCCGTCCTGATCGATACCGGTTACGGACGTCGAAAGACGCGAATCTTCCGGGTCGGGTTGCAGCACATATGAGCCTGACACAGGCAAACGACTCCATTTGCTTCGATTGTCTCAACACTATGGGACGCGATTGCCGCGGGGCAAGGTGTTACTTTGCCGTTTTGGTTCGCGAAAGTGCCATGAAGGCACCGCCGGCCAGCAGTCCCCAGAATGCACCCGAAACACCCAGGAGACTAACCCCGGAAGCCGTCACCATGAAGGTAATGATGGCGCTGTCCCTGTCAGCGGGAGCCTTTGTGGCTTCGCTGATGGAAAAGGCAAAAGCCCCCAGCAGGGCCAATCCCGCAACGGCTTCGATCAGGATAGTCGGCGTGGCCGCGACAAAGGCCATTACCAGCCCTGCGAATAGGCCGAACAGGATGTAGACCGCACCTGCGGTCACGGCCGCCCAGTAACGCTTTGCCGGATCCTGGTGCGCATCTTCACCCGCGCACATTGCTGCCGTGATGGCGGCAAGGTTGACCGCATGTCCGCCAAATGGGGCGGACAGCATACTGAAGACGCCGGACAGAGTGAAAAGCGGACCGCTTTTGGGGTGGTAGCCATAGGCGGACAGCACGGCAACACCCGGGATGTTCTGGGACGCCATCGTTACGATGAAGAGCGGCAGCGCGATACTGATCAATGCTTCCAGAGAAAACGAGGGTGCGATCCAGACTGGTTCGGTGATCGGCTGGACGTTGCTCAGGTCGATCGGGCCGCTGCTCGAAAGGCCGATCGCGAATGTCATGACCATGGCAAGGGGAACCGCGAAGAGCCTGAAAAAGCGCAGGGCAATCGCCCAGACGGCAATGATGGCTAGTGCGCTGTAAGGCAGTTCTGCGACAGCTCTCACCGGCGCAAGGCACAGTCCGAACAGGACACCTGCCAGCATCGCGTTGGCAAGTGGTGCCGGAATGGCTGCGACCGCCCGTCCGAAAGGCTTGATCAGGCCCGCGAGTACGATAAGCGCGCCACAAACCAGAAAAGCACCAACGGCTGCCGAAAAGCCTCCTTCTAGCGGGCCGGCTGTCGCAAGGAGCGCGGCACCGGGTGTCGACCACGCGATGCTGACGGGGATCTTCGTGGCGAGGGAGGCAACGATCGCGCAAAGGCCCATGGAAATGGACAGTGCCATCAGGCCGCTGGTTGCTTCGGCTGGGGAAGCGCCGGCTGCTGTCAGCCCTTGAATGACGATAGCGAATGAACTTGCAAAGCCGACAATGGCGGCAAGAAAGCCGGCTGATACCGGCTGAAGGCCGGCGAACCTGCCTGACATGATGCAATCCCCCAGTTAACAAGGGCGCACAATATCGGCATGCCTGGCAATCGGACTAGGACCTTGCGGCCACGGACCGGATAATTTTGCGAAACATGTGATGAGCTGGGGCTCCGCGGCAGAAAACCCGGAGCGGCTCAGATCATCAACATGTCGTTGGTCAGGCGGCCTTCCTGAAGTTCCTGCGCGAAATGTCCGAACGCCCGGTAGGCTTCTTCCCGCGTTACGTCGGCAGGGTGGTCAAGCAGAGGGCGCAGCACGTCATGCTTGGAAGCGGCCAGGCCATCGGTCAGATCCCGGAAGAACATCAGTGAATTCGGGAACAGCCGGAAATCCGCCGGTTCGTGAATGATGCCCTCGATGGCTTCAAGACGCGGATCGTTCATCACGCAATAGACGGTATCAAGCACCGGGCCGGTCAGGCCTTCCAGAACCTGGATGATGTGCTGATCGACCAGCAGAAGCGCACCGGTTACGCCGGCCTTTCTGTTGATCCGCCGAATACGCAGCAACGTCTTGTCGATTTCGTCGGGCAGGGGCAGACGCATCTTGCCCCAGCTGATCTTGCTTCGGTAGCAGGCGCGGTAAAGTTCCATGGCGTATCCATCCTTTTGCCGATGAAACCAGCCTGCGCTTCAATTCCTCACATTTGCTTAAAATTTGAATCAAATACGAAGAAGAGCTTTTCGTGTTACCGAAGCGTCGCCAAGTTCTCCGCAAAAGTGTGCTTTGCGACCCGGTGAACAGAACAAGAAAACTGTGCAAAACAACGTGCGCACATCTTTGTGTGGATAAGGAGGTCAGGCACCGGCTTCGAGCTTGAAATCCAGACTGGCTCTTACGGCAGGCCACTCGTGAGGAAGAATCGAATAAACCGCCGTATCTCTGAGCGCTCCGTTGGGCGAGCGCTGGTGGGATCGCAGAACACCATCCAGTTTGGCACCTAATCTTTCGATGGCGGCGCGGCTCTGGTGATTCATGAAGTGCGTCCGGAATTCGACCGCGATGCAGTCCAGTTCCTCAAACGCATGTGCCAGCAGCATGCGTTTGCATTCCGTGTTGAGGCGAGTGCGCTGCACGGCCTTGCGATACCAGGTCGAACCGATTTCGACGCGCTTGTTGGCCGCATCGATGTTCATATAGGTGGTCATGCCGACGGCTTTGCCGGTTGGTGTCAACACGGAGAAAGGAAGCATTGAGCCGGCGTCCTGAAGCGACAGCCGTCTTTCAATTTCCGCCCGAACGGCATCCGGCTTCGGGACGCTGGTATACCAAAGCTTCCACAGTTCGCCGTCGGCGGCAGCTTCAGACAGATCGGCGGCGTGGGATAGGCTCAAGGGCGCAAGTGTGCCGGTACTGCCCTTCAGGGTTACGGGGAGAGGCCAGGCCATCATGTGTCTCCAGTCGAATTGGCAGGTCAGAACGGGCGCTCTTCACCGCTCCATTTGAAGAACTTTCCGGTATCGGTAACAGACAGGGAACCGGCAATCTTCAAAACGCCCCGCGCCACATCCACCGGGTCATTGTCTGCCAACTGGCCGCCCATGTCTGTACGCACCCAGCCCGGATCTATCAGTGCGACCGGAATGCCTTCGGATTCCAGATCTGTCGCCAGCCCCTGCATGACCTTGTTCACTGCCGCCTTGGAGGTACGGTAGGCGAGGGTGTCCGACTTCCGGTATCCCATCCAGGCCATCTGGCTGGAGATGGTCAGGATCCGACCGGATCTCGACCGGCGCAAATGAGGCAGGAAAGCTTGTGAGACCGCCAAAGGTGCAAGGGTGTTGACGGCCAGGGTTTCGGCAAAACCCTCGAAATCCATATCGAGTGCGCTTTGACGTTCCGGACTGATGATGCCCGCGTTGTTGATCAAAAGGTTCAGCGGGGTGTCGAGGTCGCCGGCGACCGCGCGAACGGCGGCATGGTCTCTCACATCGAAAACCAGCGGATGAAAATCTTTGCCGAGCCGTTCCGCTGTCTCGTCAGCCGACTGCTGCGTGCGGACGGAGCCGTAAACGGTCCAACCACTGTCCAGTGCGGCGCGGGCAAGTTCATAACCGATCCCGCGATTGGCTGCGGTGATGAGGCAGGTTGGCATGTCAAATTCCTGAAGCTGGAATGTCTTGGGAAGGACGCTGTATAAGGCCGAAACAAATTAACCGGGCCGTCTGGCTGTTCAACGAAAACATTGTCTCCCTTTTAGGAGGGGTAACAATCGCGAGATCCAGCAGCAACCATGGCCAATGCCATGGGTATGAAAGCTTCTGAAGCTTGCGGCTTTCAACTGCGCAGGGCTTGTGTCGGATTTTCACCCCTTCTATGAGTCGCGGTCTGAAACCGGAATGCGCCGTGCTTCATTTTGGCAGGTTGCCTGAAAGGAGCGGCGAACTAGAGTTCGCACCGGAAATAGCCGGTTGAACACAGTGGCCGGTGTACGAAACAGGACCGAAAGATGACCGACACCATAAAAAGCGCAGTCATGGAACGACTGAGGCAGATCAAGGGACCAGACCTTGAAGGCGATATCGTCTCGTTGGGCCTTGTCTCGGACGTGTTTGTGTCCGATGGCCGTGTTGTTTTTTCCATCACAGTTCCCGCAGAACGCGCGCAGGAGCTTGAGCCTCTGCGCCAGGCTGCTGAAAAGGTGGTCAAGGAAGTGGATGGCGTCGAAACCGTGATGGTCGCGCTGACTGCCGAACGGGCGGCGGGCGGCGCTCGCAATGCGGTACCACAATCAGCTGCCAATCCAGCCCCCCAACAGCCTCGGCGACCTGCGGAAGAGCAGGCGCCTGCAAAACCGGGCGTGCCGGGCATCAAGCACATTGTCGCGGTTGCGTCCGGCAAGGGCGGTGTTGGCAAATCCACCACCACGGCGAACCTTGCCTTGGCGATGGCCTCACTCGGAAAGAAGGTCGGCGTCCTGGATGCCGATATCTACGGTCCTTCGGTGCCGCGGCTGTTCAATGTCTCCGGCAGGCCGGAAGCTTTGTCGGGCAGAATGCTCAAGCCAATGGAAGGCTATGGCATCAAGGTGATGTCCATGGGCTTCATGGTGGAAGAGGAAACGCCAATGATCTGGCGTGGACCGATGGTTATTTCCGCGCTTACCCAGATGCTGCGCGAAGTGGCCTGGGGCGAACTTGACGTCCTTGTGGTCGACATGCCTCCAGGAACCGGCGACGCCCAGCTCACCATGGCCCAGCAAGTGCCGCTGGCCGGAGCCGTGATCGTGTCGACACCGCAGGACCTTGCCCTGATCGATGCCCGCAAGGGCCTCAACATGTTCAAGCGTGTCGATGTTCCCGTGCTGGGGATTGTCGAGAACATGAGCTACTTCCTGTGCCCCGATTGCGGTGGTCGTCATGATATCTTCGGCCATGGCGGAGCGCGCGCGGAAGCGGACCGGCTGAAGGTTCCGTTCCTGGGCGAAGTTCCCTTGACGATGAAGATCCGTGAAACCTCCGATGCCGGAACACCGGTGGTGGTGTCCGATCCGGAAGGCTCGGTCGCAGGCATCTACAAGGACATTGCTGCCAAGGTACTCGACAGCATTGATCGGGAGAGCGCGGAACCCACACGAGCGGCCCCCAACATCGTCTTCGATTGATACAGGGCAGGGTCGATCCCTGGGTAATTCCTGATTAGGCGACGAGACAAGTTTTGGCCACGGCGAGAGCTGTGGCCTTTTTTCGTCCGGGTTTAGCTGGCTACAGGACAGGCGGTGGTGATCGCAGATTTATCCGTGAAATGCAGCAATTTTCACCCGTTGTGGAGGCTCGGATCAAGCTTGCAAAGTTGAAACAATTTCAAAGCCAATGGGGGGAAACATTAGCGCTTTCTGCCATCTTTCGATGTTGGGCCTGTAACAATTCAGGTTTTCACGTCCGGATCACGCGGCGAATATATATTCGAACCTGAATATATCGCCCGCGAGGGTGAAAACCAAAAGGTTCCTTCCCGGGCATGCTCACCAGCCGAACTCAGACTTCCAGCACCGATGCCAAACCATCCCTGGCGGTGCTTGTAGCGATTTCATCGGTCAGCCCGCTTGCCATGCAGATATACCTGCCGTCTCTGGCAGGAATGATGGTGGTCTTTTCCGCAACCGCGGGCGAGATTCAGCTGTCGATGTCCGCTTATTTCATCGCGGTTGCGGTTTCCCAGTTGTTCTGGGGACCCTTGTCGGATCAGTTCGGCCGCCGGCCGGTAATCATTCTCGGCATGGCTTTGTTCGTAATCGGCAGCGTGTTCTGTCTGTTTGCACAAACAATTGAAGCCTTGATCGCCGCCCGGGTTCTTCAGGCAGCCGGTGGCTGTACGGGAATGGTCCTTGGCCGTGCGATCCTGCGTGATCTCTACAGCCCCAAGCAGGCGGCCAGCATGATCGGCTATGTCACCATGGGCATGGCGGTGATGCCGACAGTGGCACCAGCAATCGGCGGAATTCTGGATCAATACTATGGCTGGCAGGGCGGGTTTGTGCTGCTGCTGATGTTCGGAGTGGCGGTTCTGTGGGCAAGCATTGCGCTTCTGCCTGAAACGCACCTGAACCGAAAAGCGGCCGGTGGGCGGCAGATCCTGAAATCCTACGCGACCCTCTGCCGTGAGCCGCTCTACTGGAGCTACAGTCTGACAGCGGCGTCCAACGCGCTTGCCTACTTCGCCTATCTGGGAGGGGCTCCCTTTATTGCCGCCGATCTCCTGTCCCTGAGTGCGCAGGAAATGGGGTTCTACTTCATGTTCGTGGCGCTCGGTTATATCGCTGGAAACTTCATCTCCGGCCGGTTTGCCGAGCGAGTTGGCCTGTTTCGGATGATACTGTCCGGCACTCTCATCGGCGTTGTCTGCGTGGCGATAATCTCCGGGTTTGCCTATTTCGGAGCGTTGAGCGCACCCAGCCTCTTCCTGCCGATGTTCCTTCTTGGTCTCGGCAATGGTGTCTGCCTGCCAAGTGCATTGTCCGGTGCTGTCAGTGTACGGCCTGAGTTGACGGGAGCTGCTTCCGGCCTGACGGCGTCACTTCAGGTCGCCATGGGCGCGCTGGCCGGATCCATTGTCGCCTCGCTGTATGCCGATGGCCTGCTGGCCTCCTCGCCCTGGGGCATGATCCTGATGATGGGACTGGGCATCGGGTGCAGCCTGATCGCGACCGTCTGCATCAGGTTCTACACCACGCGCGCCGACCTCGTTCCGGCAGAATAGTTTTGCCGGCTTTCAAGGTCGCTGAACTTGCTGTTGCCTGGGTAACTGAAGGTTTGGCTGTTTAACCGCCGGTGACGCTCATGTGCCGGGAAACTGCAGGCTGGTTGCGGTTCCGGTCAATTACGAAATCATGCCCTTTTGGCTTCCGTCCGATGGCCTCATCAATCGCATCGTTCAGAAGGTCGTTGCCTTCCGAAGCGCGCAGAGGCGCGCGAAGATCCGACATGTCTTCCTGACCAAGGCACATGTATAGCTGGCCGGTGCAGGTGACGCGCACCCGGTTGCAGCTTTCACAGAAGTTATGCGTCATCGGCGTGATGAAGCCGAGACGACCACCGGTTTCCTCGATAGTCACATACCGGGCGGGTCCGCCCGTCTTGTAGGGGATGTCCGTCAATGTGAATTGCTCGCCCAGGCGCGCACGCACGGTCGAAAGTGGCAGATACTGGTCCGTGCGGTCGCCGTCGATCTCGCCAAGTGGCATGGTCTCGATCAGGGTCAGGTCGTGACCATGCTCATGACACCACTCAAGCATCGTCACGATCTCATGCTCGTTGACGTCTTTGAGAGCAACCATATTGATCTTGATCTGGAGGCCTGCGGCAGTCGCTGCGCGGATTCCGTCCATGACCTTGCCAAGGTCGCCCCAGCGGGTGACTGCCTTGAATTTCTGCGGATCGAGCGTATCGATCGACACATTGATCCGGCGCACGCCGCAATCGTAGAGTTCCTGCGCGTAGCGGGCGAGCTGCGAGCCGTTGGTGGTCAGGGTCAACTCTTCCAGAGCGCCACTGTCCAGATGCCGGCCAAGGCTGCGGATAAGGCTCATGATATTCTTGCGGACCAGCGGCTCACCACCGGTCAGGCGCAGTTTACGGACGCCTTTTTCGATGAAGGCAGTGCACAGGCGGTCGAGCTCTTCAAGGCTGAGCACTTCGCGTTTGGGCAGGAAGGTCATGTCTTCCGCCATGCAATACACGCAACGGAAATCGCAACGATCGGTCACGGACACGCGAAGGTAGGTGACGGCGCGGCCGAACGGGTCGATCATCGGACCATGTGATTCCGCTGTTCCGATTGCCGCTTGTGCCGGGACCACAATCTTGCCGTCTGTCACGTTTCGCTCTCCCTCGATTTTTATCTTATCCAGATCATATGGCGTCGATGCGGGCAAGATCAATTGAAACCGGACTGCAAATGTCCGGTTTACGGCATCAGGTAAACTCGTGAGTGTACTCTTGTCAAATCAATTGGAAAGATGCCGGAATTCGCTCGCCTGCGCGACCAGGAACCCGCATCGAAGCGCCCACTGACGAGTGCTTGGTCCGGTCACAATCCTAGGAGCTCCACTTTACTTGCCGCTCTCCCGGAATTGGAGCCAAAAAATCCGGCACACCATTGATCCGATTGTGTTTTGCGGCGTATCTGAGCTGTAGCAAGCGGCAGGAGCAGCATGACAACACTTGTTTGGTTTCGACAGGATTTGCGCATTAAAGACAATCCGGCCCTGTTCCAGGCGGCCCGCGAGGGGCGTGTCCTTCCGGTCTTCATCCTTGAACCAGCAGAGCAGACCGGTGAAACGCACCCGCTTGGCGGGGCAAGCCTCTGGTGGCTGCATCACAGCCTGGCGTCATTGAAGGCGGATCTGCCAGGTCTGATCTTCCTGCGGGGGAGCGCGAGACACCTGATCCCACAGCTTGCAAAGGAAGTCGAGGCCGAGGCCGTCTTCTGGAATCGATGCTACGAACCACATGCAATCGAGCGGGACACCGATCTCAAGAAGGTGCTGAAAGAAGACGGGTTTGAAGTCAAAAGCTTCAAGGCGTCCCTCTTGTTCGAACCCTGGGAACTGGAGACAAAATCCGGCGGCCCCTTCAAGGTGTATTCGCCGTTCTGGAAGGCTGCTCAGCAAAAGACCATCGATGACATCTTGCCAGCACCGAAGAGGCTGGAATTTGCGGACTACGATGGCGGTGAAAAGCTTGAGAGCTTTGACCTCTTGCCCACGAAACCGAACTGGGCAAAGGGATGGGAGGATTGCTGGCAGCCCGGTGAAGCCGGTGCTGCGGAGCGGCTGGAAGGCTTCTTCGAGGAAGGCTTAAAGGGCTACGGCACATTGCGCAATCGCCCGGATCTTCCGAACGTGTCGCGCTTGTCGCCGCATCTCCACTTCGGCGAAATCTCACCCCGACAGATCTGGCATGCAACGCAGAAGGTAATGGACCGGAAATCGTCGGTTGCCGGTGACGGTATGAAATTCCTGTCCGAGATTGCCTGGCGGGAATTTGCGTACCACTTGCTCTACCATTTTCCGAAATTGCCGTCGGACAACTGGCGTTCAACATTTGATTCCTATCCCTGGCAGGAGCCGGGCGACGCGTTGGAGAAGTGGCAGAAAGGACAAACGGGATATCCGATTGTCGACGCCGGCATGCGCGAACTCTGGCAAACCGGATACATGCACAACCGGGTGCGCATGATCGTGGCGAGTTTCCTGATCAAGCATCTGCGTATTCATTGGCACCATGGCGAGGCCTGGTTCCGGGACACGCTGGTGGATGCGGACCTTGCCAACAATTCCGCAAGCTGGCAGTGGGTCGCTGGATCAGGCGCTGATGCTGCTCCCTATTTTCGGGTCTTCAACCCGATTACCCAGGGAGAAAAATTCGATCCGGACGGTGTGTACATCCGCAAATGGGTTCCAGAGCTGCGCGATCTGGACACGCACTATCTCTTTGCGCCGTTTGATGCTCCGGCCGAAACCCTGAAAAAGGCCGGTATCACGCTTGGCGAGACCTATCCGAAACCGCTGGTCGACCATGCCAAGGCACGCAAGGCAGCGCTTGACGGCTATGAAGCGGTGAAGCAGGCGGGACAAGACGCCGCTTGACGGTGCCGGTGCTACCGGTATCGTCCGCGCGCAAGTCCCGGCGACATGTGCCGGGTGGAATCAAAGGACCCGGAGATGACCGACCCGACTGCTCCCTGGCCGACGGAACTACGCGTATCGAAAGACAAGAAGAGCCTGACTGTTGCTTTCAACACGGGTGAACGGCACGAATTGTCTGCTGAATATCTCCGGGTGTGTTCGCCTTCGGCGGAAGTGAAGGGCCACAATCCGTCCCAGAAGCAGACCGTGCCCGGCAAACGCAACGTCGAGATCATGAAGATCGAACCTGTCGGCAACTATGCTGTCCGTATCCATTTTGACGACATGCATAACTCCGGGATTTTTACCTGGACGTATTTCCTCGAGCTAGGCAGAGATCCGGAAGCACACTGGGGTGTCTACCTGCAGGAACTGGCGGCCAAGGGCCTGACACGGGATCGTTGATTGAGAGCAGGCCGGGCTCGCTGAAACCAGCTGGAATCAGCTATGAAGGGCGTGGCTCGACCCAAGCCATCCCCCTCCATCAGGAGCAGCAGCCGAACTGCAGGGTCGTTTCATACTGGCAACCAGACGATCGTGCGTTCGCATATGGAGGGACTGCGGCTGATGCACGCGATCTGGAGGTCGCACCATGAAACTCACTGCACCCGTTTTCCGCCTGAAGCGTGAAGCCCGATCACTCGCCCGCAGCAAATCCATCGCGTTGAGCCGCGCATTGGACGCAATTGCTGTTCGCGAAGGTTTCATAAGCTGGAGCCATCTCGCGTCTGCTGTACGCGACAAAGGCCCATCGGTCAGGCTTTTGTCAGCGCTTGAACCCGGCGATATGGTCATCCTTGGTGCACGGCCGGGGCACGGCAAAACAGTGCTGGGGCTCGAGTTGCTTGCAGAAGCGGCCAAGGCCGGTAGAACGTCCGTGTTCTTTTCGTCAGAATGTTCTTATCGCGATGTTCGTATGAAGCTATCCGCCAGCGGATACCGCGATCCGGAAAAATCGGGAACGTTCCGGATTAGGCTTTCCGACAACGTCTGCGCCGAGAAGATTAAAGAGACGCTGGCTGATGCTGTGCCGGGCTCCATTGCCGTCATCGATTATCTTCAGGTCATGGACCAGCATCGCTCGCAACCTCCGCTCGGTGCGCAGATCGAGGAGCTGAGACAATTTGCAAACAAGCAGCGTATCACGCTCGTCTTCCTGTCGCAGGTCCACAGAAGCTTTGATCCCGAGATCCGGTCACTGCCAGGGTTCTCCGATATCCGCACGACCAATCCTGTCGATCTATCGCACTTCGACAAGGGCTGTTTCCTGCACGACGGCGAGATGATGCTGTCCGGACATTGAGCTGCCCTTCCGGTCTTTTGGATCACCGGCCGGTGTCCTGCTGAACGCAGGGCACCGGTTGCTTGAACGTCTTGAAACGTTCCGGGCTTTCGCGGGCTAATTAGAGTTGTGGCTGGCTAAAGTCCGAGTTCACTCAGGCCAGGATGGTCTGCTGGGCGCGGGCCCTGAGGCCAGTGCATCTTGCGATCATTCGCGGAAATGGCGAGATCATTGATGCTGGCAAATCGGCGATGCATCAGGCCATTGGGTGCGAACTCCCAATTCTCGTTGCCGTAGGAGCGGTACCATTGTCCGGCCGCATCGTGCCATTCGTAGGCAAAGCGAACCGCAATCCGGTTGCCGGCAAAGGTCCACAGTTCCTTGATCAGGCGGTACTCCTGTTCCCTCTGCCATTTGCTGGTGAGGAATTCCACCACTTGCTCCCGACCGACCGGAAAGTCCGACCGGTTCCGCCAAATGGTGTCCGGTGTATAGGCTAGCGAGACCTTCTCCGGGTTCCGGCTGTTCCAGCCGTCTTCCGCAGCACGCACCTTCTGGCGGGCGGTCTCAAGGGTAAAAGGCGGCAGCGGGGGGCGCTGTTCTGTCATCGCGCTAGCTCCAGAGTCTGAATTTGAGGAGACGAGGCCAACCCCGCATGAAGGCGGGCGTCCAGCGGCTGGGGGGCCGGGGTCAAGGCTGATGTGATCACAAGTACCCCGGCAACAAGTGCGCCGAAGAGATAGAAGCCGCGCGGATATGCAGGTCTTGGTGAGAACATGGGTTTGCCTCGCAGTGTTAAACAGATAAATGTGTACCGATCTGTTCAGTTACGAGTTATATATGTACCGATCTGTACACGATGGCAAGGCGCTAACTTCGTGCCTGAGATCATTAAAACGTGAGGAGGTCGTGTTTCGGCTGTTTGGGCAGCACCTATTTTGGGTATCTTGAACGATCGCTGATGTTTGACTATTTACAAGTCAGTACAGAAAGGAAGCTCATGCGACCAAGCAAACGCGATGAACTGGTACGCAAGTCTCTGGCTGTCTTTTACAGAGACGGTTTCCATGCGACCGGCATGGATACACTTGTTGCTGAAACAGGCATCTCCAAGACGACGATGTTCAAGCATTTCAGAACCAAGGATGATCTGATCCTGGCGGTGTTGAGATACCGGGACGAGACTTTCCGGAACTGGTTCCTGCGCAGGCTGGATGAACGCGATCTTTCGCCAAAGCAAAAGCTCCTCGCAGTTTTTGATATTCTGAAAGAGTGGTTCGAAGAACCCGGTTTCAAGGGATGTATGTTCATCAAGGCATCGGCTGAGTTTCAGGACCCCGTACACCCTGCATATGCCCAGTCCACCGAACACAAGCGCCTGCTTCTGTCGGCACTCAGGAGCCTTGCGGAAAAGGCGGGGGCTCGCGAGGCGGATCTGCTGGCACGACAGATCCTCCTTCTCAAGGAGGGGGCAATCGTAGCCGCTCAGATGGGGTTCGACCCGGATCCGTCAGGTGCGGCAAAGAACGCGGCAGCGGTACTGATCGATGCCCACATCCCGGAAAATTGATCAAGTCTGGGATTTAGAAGTGAGCATCAAATAAAAAAGCCGGGCAGGGCCCGGCTTTATTTCTTGATAATTGGTGCCGCAGTTTAGCGCTTCACGATGACCTTCGAACCAACAGTCACGCTGTTGTAGAGGTGGATCACGTCTTCATTTGCCAGACGGATACAGCCGGAAGAGACAGCCGAACCGATGGTCCACGGCTCAGTCGTGCCGTGAATGCGGTAGAGCGTCGAGCCGATGTACATCGCGCGAGCACCCATCGGGTTGTTCGGTCCACCCGGCATGTAAGCCGGAAGGATACGGCCTTTCGCACGTTCACGAGCACGCATCTGTGCAGGCGGGGTCCAGCTCGGCCATTCAGCCTTGCGGGTGATGCGGTGCGTGCCGGCCCACTGGAAGCCATCCTTGCCTACGCCGACGCCGTACTTCATGGCCTTGCCACCAGGCAGGACATGATAAAGACGGCGCTCGGAGGTATCGATGACGATCGTGCCTGCAGGGTACGGACCATCATATTTCACGCGCTTGCGTTTGACCGGGGACGGGCCGCCCGGATGATATTTCGGAGTGACCCAGGTGTTCGTGCTGTGGTCAAAGTAGCCATATCGCGGAGCTGCCTGAGCGGTCAGCGCAAAAGCGCCCGCCAGAACCGCAACCATTACAAATAAAAGTTTCTTCATTCCGATCCCCCATCAGCATCGGGCTCGTGCCTCAACGATGCGATTCTCAATCAAAGTGACGTTACGAAAATGTCCTTGCCGCACTATTAATTATTATGTCGCAAAACGGCGTTCGGGAAAATCTCACGTTGATGTGACCACCGACCATGTCCTGCGTCTGTGCTGAAATTGCAACGGATTTTTCGTGAAAAACGCGATGAAGACGCGTTCGCTCGCTGAGATTGTGGAATTTGCCCGCCTTGGCATAAATCGTCAGCTATCTTTGATCCGGATTGGGCGATTCCGCGCCTGATGCCGAATCGTATGACCGCGATCCAAATCGCGCCAAAACGGCGCGTGGTTACTGTTGTTGGTGTGTCGACAGACAAAAAAGAACCCGCGGCAAAAGCCGCGGGTCTGGTGTATCCAGCTGAAGCCGCATTCAGCCGAGGTTCAATTCCTTGAAGAAGTCGTTGCCCTTGTCATCAATGACGATAAAGGCCGGGAAATCCTCGACTTCGATTCTCCAGACGGCTTCCATGCCCAGTTCCTCGAACTCGACCACTTCCACCTTCTTGATACAATCCTGCGCAAGGCGAGCGGCCGGACCGCCGATGGAGCCGAGATAAAATCCGCCATGAGCCTGGCAGGCGCGGCGCACCTGAGCGGAACGGTTGCCTTTGGCCAGCATGACCATGGAACCGCCGGCTGCCTGGAACTGATCGACGTAAGCATCCATGCGTCCTGCGGTTGTCGGACCGAACGAACCTGAAGGCATTCCCTCCGGTGTCTTGGCCGGGCCAGCGTAATAGATCGGATGGTTCTTGAAATAGTCGGGCAGGGGCTCGCCGCTTTCCAGCCGGTCGCGCAGCTTGGAATGGGCAAGGTCGCGGGCAACGATCAGCGGTCCGGAAAGTGACAACCGGGTCTTGATCGGGTGTTTGGAAAGTTCGCCCAGGATTTCGGACATCGGCCGGGTCAGGTCGACCTTGACCACATTGTCGGACAGGTGGTCGTCGGTGACCTCCGGCAGGTATTTTTCCGGGTGCATCTCGAGCTGTTCCAGGTAAATCCCGTCTTTCGTGATCTTGCCGACGGCCTGCCGGTCCGCAGAGCAGGACACGGCGAGGCCGATTGGCAAGGACGCGCCGTGACGCGGCAGGCGGATGACACGCACATCGTGGCAGAAATACTTGCCGCCGAACTGGGCACCGACGCCGGTTGCCTGGGTCAGTTTGTGGATCTCGGCTTCCAGCTCAAGGTCACGGAAGGCATGTCCGAGTTCCGACCCTTGCGTCGGCAGGCCGTCAAGATAGCGGGCCGAAGCCAGTTTTGCTGTCTTGAGGTTCATTTCCGCAGACGTGCCACCAATGACGATGGCAAGGTGATAGGGCGGGCAGGCCGCGGTGCCGAGCGTGAGGATCTTTTCCTTGAGAAATTCCACCAGCCGGTCATGGGTCAGCAGGGATGGTGTGCCCTGGAACAGGAAGGTCTTGTTGGCCGAACCGCCACCCTTGGCCATGAACAGGAACTTGTAGGCATCTTCACCTTCGGCATAGAGCTCGATCTGTGCCGGCATGTTGTTGCTCGTGTTCTTTTCCTCGAACATGGAAATCGGCGCAAGCTGGGAATACCGTAGGTTCTTTTTGAAATAGGCGTCCCGGGAACCTTCGCCGAGTGCGGCTTCGTCCGACCCGTCGGTCCAGACCCGGCGGCCCTTCTTGCCCATGATGATTGCGGTGCCCGTATCCTGGCACATCGGCAGAACACCGTGGGAGGCGATGTTCGCGTTTTTCAGGAGATCAAACGCAACGAATTTGTCGTTCTCGGTCGCTTCCGGATCTTCCAGGATCTTCTTCAGCTGTTCCAGGTGGCCTGGACGCAGGAAATGGTTGATGTCCTTGAAGGCCTCTTCGGCAAGAAGGCGTAGACCTTCAGCTTCGACAACCAGTACCTCTTCGCCGTTGAACTCGGCTGCCTTGACGTGGTCCGACGTCAATTTCCGATACGGGGTCTTGTCTTCTCCCTGAGGGAAAAGGGCGCTGTGCTGATAAGCTGGAGGTGTGAGCGGAGCGTTCATAGGAGGCTTTCCTGATCTGGCTGCTTCCCGTCACATCGGGAAGCGCTGGAACGTTGAGTGCTGTTCTCATACGGCAAAAAGGCTGCGGACGCCAAGTGCCGCAGCCTGATCAAATGGTCGGAGCCGGAAGTCTTGGTTGCCGAAGGCGATGTCAGCGGATCGCCGTAAGATCCAGGGTAACGGTGACGATATCTCCGACCGTGTCGGTGCCGACGCCGCTGCCAAGCTGATAGTCGAGCCTGTTGACGATGGCCGTCCCCTTAGCTGTGGCGGTGTCACCCGCGATGTCCAGGGTGAAATCCATCTCGACCGGCTGGGAAATTCCCTTGATGGAGAGCGTGCCCTGTGCCCGGTAGCTGTTGCCTTCGACAAGCTCGACGGTGTCGGACGTGAATTCGGCCGTCGGGAAGTCCCCGGCGTTGAACCAGTCCTTGCCAGGCAGGGTGCCATCGAACTGGGCGTTGCCGGTGGTGGCGCTCATGGGTTTGATTTCAGCGCTGATCTTGGCGGTTTCAGGGGCCGCAGGATCAAAATCGATGTCTGCTTCCCACGACGCGAAGACGCCAGTCAGCGTGCCGCCGCCCTGTTTGACTTCAAAGCCGAGCTTGCTCTTGTCCGGATCGACTTTCCAGGTGTCGGCAAACGCCGGTGCGGTGAAGGTCGTCGCCGACAGGACTGCAACGGCATATGTAAAATGCTTCAATGTCATCTGCGGATTTCCAGTTCGTGTTGTCAGCTATCGGCCTTGGCGGGTGCGGTTGAAATCATGCGTTTCAACGTGGCGTCGCGGGCGATGAAGTGGTGTTTCAGCGCAGCTGCGACATGGACGGCAATCAGCGCAATCAGCAGATAGGCGCCGTATTCATGCAGCAGCTTGAAGAAGGTTTCCGCCTGTTCCTGCGAACCAAGCACACCTGGAACCGGCAGATGCGGCACTGGCCAGGTGTTGAACAGGATGGTCGGAATGCCCCACGGCGAGGCCGACACCATGAACCAGCCGGTCAGTGGCAGTGCAAACAGAAGCGCGTACAGGCCGACATGTCCCAGATGCGCCCCGGCCTTTTCCAGCGGGTGCATGTTGTCAGGCAGTTTCGGCGAAGGGTTGAGAAGGCGCCAGACAAGACGGACCACGGCAAGCGTCAGCACCACAAAGCCGATCGACTTGTGCAACTGATAGAGTTCAAAGGTTGCCTGTTCAGTCGGGGGAAGCTGGTGCATGTAGAGGCCGAGGCCAAGCATGCCGATGATCAAGACTGCCATCGTCCAATGAAACGCAATGGCGATTCTTCCATACCCGGTTGAAGTGTTGCGCAGCATGGCGGCTCCTGGAAAACGGAGGCCGGTCTGTCCGGCCTCCGAGGGTGTTCACTTAGTTGGTCGCGTCGGACTTGAGCGCTTCGGAATGGAAGGTCACGGTAATGTCGTCACCTACATAGGGAACATACATGTCCATTCCATAGTCGGAACGCTTCAGAACTGTGGAAACGGCAAAACCGGCAGCTTCCTTCTTCGCCATCGGGTGCTCACCAAGTGCAGTGACATCAACGGTCAGGGTCACCGGCTTGGTGATGTCCTTGATGGTCAGGTCGCCGGTCACTTCCAGCTGGTTGTCGCCGGTCTTTTCGACCTTGGTGCTCTTGAAGGTCGCCTTCGGGAATTTTTCAGCGTCAAAGAAGTCCGCGCTCAGGAAGTGCGCGTTACGCTCTGCCCAGAACGTGTCGAGGCTGCCGACGTCGATCGTGAATTCGATGGAGGAATTGGCAGGCGTGTCCTTGTCGATCAGCAGCGTGCCTTCCCATTCGCCGAAACGGCCTTCGGTCGTGGAGTAGCCAAGGTGGTTATAGGAGAAAGCCAGGTTGGCGTGGGACTTGTCGAAGTCGTAGGCCACCGGTTCGGCAAGGGCGGTGCCTGCAACGAGGGAAAGGGCAAGCGCAGAAGCTGCGAGACGGATCATGATCAAACCTCATAGATGTTACCAGAAGCGTTCGCTCATGAACGCTGCAGACTGGAACATAGGAAGAAAATTGTGCGGTGCAATTTGACTGACTGTTCGTAAATGCTGAACAATAATTCAGTTGATTTCTTCACCGTTAACTGTGTGGCTTTGGAAAGCTTTTCAAGCGTCAGGGGGATAGAAAGTCGACCCTGCGGTATTGGGTGAGAATCGCGATAGAGTTCCGAGCCTGAAGTGAATTGTCCAGTCATTCAATTAAGGGTTGTCGCGGCCGGTAAGCACATGAAATTGCGAGGGAAGTTGCAGTGTCATCATTTCATCAAGAATTTCAGGCACCTGTTTCATCGACTTCCCTCTAGAGTGGCCGTTTGCCAGCCCTATCCAAGCTCCGGATATCACTCTGGAGACACAGGAGACCTAACCGTGAAACAAGCCGTCGTTGTGTGCCACCGCGGAGCCAGCCTTCAGGCTCCGGAAAACACGATTGCCTCGCTCGAGGGAGCAATTGCGCTTGGCGCCGAGGTTGTCGAGTTGGATGTTCGGCCGTCCAGGGATGGCATCCTCTACGTGATGCACGATGCAACTGTTGACCGGACGACGGATGGAAGTGGCCGAATTTCGGATATGACTTCCGACGAAATTGACCTTCTTGATGCAGGGAACTGGTTCAAGGAGACCTTCAAGGGCGAGCGAGTTCCAAGGCTCGACGCGTTTCTGGATACCTGCAAGGGCCGTATTGGCACCTATGTTGAGATCAAGGAAGGCGATCCGGCGGAAATTCGCGACATGCTGGCAGTCCGCGGCATGCTGAGCGACGCCTGGACGTTTTCGTTCGATCAGGCAATCCGCGCTGAAGCCCGTGCAAAGGTACCGGATCTGCGACGCATGGTTCTTTACGCTCACGTTGGTTCGGTCGAGCGCGCCGTTGCCCAGGGTGCACATATCCTGGAATTCCATGAAGATGACCTGGAAGAGAACCTCATAAACGAGGCAAAGCAGGCCGGATTGATTACGCAGATGTTCTACGCCGGGTCTGAACGAGCCGTTTTCGAGAAAGCCGTGCGCTGCGGCGTCGAACAAATGAACATCGACCAGGTCGAAATTTTCAAGTCCGTGGAAAAAGAGCTTTTGGCAACAGTCTGACGCTCCAGCGTGATGCAACTTGCACTGCGACGGAAATCATTGACTGGCGTGGCCGGGAACTTACGGGTTCCTGGCCGATTTGTTTTGGATTGATTGAAAAAATATTTTGAGCCTCATACGCCATTTCGATCAGGGATCGCAGGTATCTATGATTGTGATTTTTCTCTAGTAATCCTAAAATACAATCTTAAATAGTTTTAATATTAAAATTTTATCTAATATGGAAAAAAGTTGGAAACGTTAGATGATAGAACAATTTTTACTAAAAGAATGAAATAAAAAGGTTTCCCATTATAATTCAAGTCTTGTTAACGGGGGCGGAATAGCTTGCCGAGCTTCTGAAGCCGGGCCAAGAGAGGGCTCCCATGTCCAACAAAATAAACGTCAATCGCTCAGGTCAGGCCAGTTGCATGGCAGCAAAAGCTGATGACGTTGGACAGTTCTGGGATCGCCGGATGCGGTTGGCAGCGTCGCTTCTGCTGGCTGCCCTTATGGCCTTCTGGTTTTCTCAACAGGCATTGTCGCAAGACGTGGAGACGGGTGGCACGCCGTGGCACTGGTCGGTCGAACGCGTCAGCGGCCGGGTCATGGTGCAAACGCGTACCGGCGAGACCTTTGCTGTCAAGCGTGGCATGACGGTGCGCAAGGGATGGAAGATCAAGACCGGCGGTGGGCGTGTAGTCATCAATCGGGGTGAAGAAACATTCGTTGTTTCTCCAAATTCTGTTGTGACGCTTGAGCCGAAGGGCGTCCTGATCAAGCGAATGGTCGTCTACCAGGACCGTGGTCAGGTAGATGTGGACGTAAAGCGCCGGTGGTATCGGCATTTCAAGGTGGAAACCCCTTTCCTTGCCGCTGTTGTCAAAGGAACTCAGTTCAGGGTTAAGGTTGGCAACAGGACTGCGTCGGTCAATGTGGGGCGGGGCGTTGTCGGTGTTCATGATTTTGCATCCGGAGATCGTGCCGACGTGGGCGCCGGTCAGGCGGCCGCAACCAACCCTTCGCGCCGCGTCGGTCTATCCGTCAGCGGGAAGAACAAGCCTGAAGTGCGTTCTGGCCCCAAACGGGCCCCTTCATTCGAAACGCGCGTAGTGAAAAACGTGCCAGCTACCAAAGCTGAAGCAAGAGTTGCCAATGGCGGCAACCGGGGCAATGCTGGAAATTCCCGCTCGGGGAACAACGGCAATGGCAACTCCGGTGGCAATGGCAACGGGAATTCCGGTGGCAACGGCAATGGCAATTCCGGTGGCAACGGCAATGGCAACTCCGGCAGCAACGGGAATGGCAATTCCGGCGGCAACGGCAATGGCAACTCCGGCAGCAACGGGAATGGCAATTCCGGCGGCAATGGCAATGGCAATTCCGGCGGCAATGGCAACGGCAATTCCGGTGGCAACGGAAATGGCAAGGGTCGGTAACGCCACTCCGTCTGTGAAAAGGCATCGCCCGGGATATTAAGTCTCGCTGCTGCTGAAGGCGTTCCAGGAATATGACGACAAGCAATCCGTATTGCCGGACGCAAGTCGTGGAGGTCGGGCTGGGTAACTCCGTATGTTACGGAAGATTACCTAGCTCCTTTCTGTTTTGAAGTAGTCGTTTATCGCAACTAGTGACGAGCATAGGCAATATTTTCCGCCTGTCTTCACGTTGGGTTAAACGCTGAAATGCTACACAGGATGTGTAGAGCTCAATAAACCTGTCCGTGGGTTCTGCGCACGGCATTGACATTCAGTCGTAACGTGTTGAAGAGCAAGATGAAAAAAGACGCTATGTATTCAGTTGAGCGGAAAGCAGGATCACTTCTGCGGGTCCTCTTGCTTGCAGCTCTGGTCCTGTTTCCTGCTGCTGCGAATGCTTCGGACTGGGTCGTCAAACGTGTGTCCGGCATCGTTTATTTCGTTGCGCCTGGCGTGGAAGCATTCCGTGTCAAAAAGGGCATGGTGTTTGAAAAAGGCTACACCATCGGAACCAGGGCAGGTGCCCGCGCTCTCATAGGCAGAGGCGGCGAAACCATTGCCGTTGGGCCAAACACCACCTTTGCCATGTCATCATTCCGCAGCAATGGAACAAAGACCACACTGTTGCAGAGAAAGGGAACGATCGAGGTCGATGTAGAAAAACGGCAGCAGCCGCATTTCACCGTCGAAACCCCGTTCTTTGCCGCTGTGGTCAAAGGTACGCGATTTGAGGTCAATGTGCAGGGCAAGCAGGCACGCGTTTCCGTCGAACGTGGCGTCGTCGCTGTGGAAGATTTCGCCTCCGGCGACAGGGTGGACCTGACAGCCGGTCAGGCTGCAGCCAGTGCACCGTCGAACCGGGTTGGCCTGTCTGTAAGCGGTCGCACCAAACCGACCGTAAAACCTGGAGCCAAGCGCGCGCCTGCATTCGAAACGCCGGCCGTGAAAAACGTGCCAACAAATGCAGCAGAAGCGAAATCGGCGAACTCGAACGGGAATGCCGGCAAAGGCAACAACAATTCCGGCGGCAATGGCAACGGAAATTCCGGTGGAAACGGTAACGGGAATTCTGGCGGAAACGGTAACGGCAATTCCGGTGGCAATGGCAACGGCAATTCCGGTGGCAACGGAAATGGCAATTCCGGAAGCGGTAACAACAACGCAGGCGGAAACGGTAACGGCAATTCCGGCAACGGAAACTCGAGCAATGGCAATTCCGGGAGCGGAAACAACAATGCCGGCGGGAACGGCAAAGGCAATTCCGGAAACGGAAACGGAAAAAACAAGAATTGACGGTAATCAGGATGCCGCAGGTGCGAGGCTTTGCCTCTGACACCTGAAGTGCGGACTGAGAAAGTGGGCGGTGGGTGTGCTGATCGGAAGCTCTGAACAGCGGAAACGGATAGCGAGCGCGGTCTTGATCGTGGTCGGCGTGATCGCCGCTGTGGCTGTTCTGCGCACGGTTGCCCTGACAACGGCGTTCGACCGGTTTCTCTGGGAGTTTCGTTTCCACACGATCGAAAGACCGGTCTCTGGCGACATCGTGGTCGTGGATATCGATGCCAGAAGCCTGAATGAACTCGGCGTATGGCCATTGCCGCGCCGTCTTTATGCCGACCTGACAGATCATCTGGCTGAAGCGGGCGCCCGCGACATCGTATTCGACATCGATTTCAGCTCAGCTTCCAATCCTGAAGATGACACGCTGTTTGCAGCCGCGATCGAGCGCGCCGGTAACGTCAGCCTTGCCGTGTTTCGGCAAGCTGCTTCGGCTGAACAGCACGCTGGGGAAGTCGTCAACCAGCCGATCGAACAGTTTCTGAATGTTGCCTGGCCGGTCGTCGTCATGGTTCCGATGGAAACCGACAGCCGCATCTGGCGAAATCTGTACGGTTTCGAAATCAATGGGAATTCGGAGATCTCTGCCGCGGCTCTCCTGGGTGAGTACACCGGAGACGCAGCCGGAAGTTTCGGCATTGATTACAGTATCTCACTGGAACAGATTGAGCGGGTATCGCTTGTTGATGTCCTGAACAAGTCAGCGGCCCCAGGTCTGTTTCTGGACAAGAAGGTGATCGTCGGTGCAAGTGCGCAGGAGCTTCGCGACCTGTTTCCTGTTCCCGTCTACGATGTCTTGCCGGGAAGTGTAATCCAGGCTCTCGGCGCCGAAACGCTGTTGCAGAACAGGGCCATGGAAGTCAGGGGTGAGGGGATTGCGGTCCTGTGGGCACTCCTTGTTTTCTTCGCTCTGCTTCTGACTAAAATCGAAGGCTGGTCCCTCAAGATCAGCATTCTGGCACTCTGTGCGATCATGTTTGAAATTGGTGCCATTGCCATCCAGAAGTCGGCTCCCGTTCTTGTGCCGACCGCAAGTTCGCATCTCATTCTGCTTTTGGCAGCCGCAAGCATCATCTTGCGGGAACTGGGCTTTCACAAATTCCTCTCACACATCGCCAACGTCAGACGCCGCAACAGCGAGCGTATGCTCGGACTTGTCTTCGACGACAGCTTTGATGCAATCGTTGTCGTTCAGAATGACGGTCGTGTCTCCGCTGCAAGCCAAATGGCCCGATCATTGTTCCAAAGCGATGCTCTTGTTGGTAAGCCTGCCAGGAATGTACTGCCGCTGGAGCTGGTTGAAGAAGCTTTGTCAGTGCTTGCCGACCCTGGAAACCGTCAGCCGGTGGCCAAGATCCTGGACATGCGCCTGGACGACGGAAGACGCCGGTTTATCGAATATGTCGTCACGCGCTCTGAACGCACGATCGCGAAAACGAAAAAACTGCGCGATATGGAAACCGAAGCGGTCGCCTGTCTGACATGTCGGGATGTGACGGAAGAAAAGGAATCCGCGGAACGCCTTGCTTATCTCGCACGGTTCGATCCAAGCACCGGGCTTTTCAACCGGAACGGTTTTGAAGAAGAAGTTGCCGCAACGCTTAAGCTGGCTCGCGGCACAGGCCAGGAAGTATGTCTGGTTCAGTTCGCAATTGCCAATTTCGATCAGATCGTTGCTTCGCTCGGATTTTCCTACGGTGATCAGCTTCGTGAAACGGTCGCGATGCGTCTGAAAAGCCATCTTTCCGCTCGCACGACATGGGCAGCCATTACAGCAGATGTTTTTGCAGGCGTATTTCGCTGTGAGCCGGATCAGGATCTGGCGCTGATCGAGTCACTTCAGGAAGTGATCGGCGAGGACTACAAGATCGAAGGCGCCAGGATCTCGGTGCAGCTCAAGTTCGGGTACATCGTTTCCAGTGGGGACATGACACCCGAGCATCTTTTGAAGAAATCCGGCAATGCCCTGGCAAAAGTCCGGCGAAACAATCGGTCGCCGGTCCTGCGTTTTCTGCCGGAGATGGACGCAGCGCTGCAGCGCCGGCGCCAACTGGAGACGGAACTCTTCAAGGCAATCGTCCGTGACGAGCTGCACATGGTCTATCAGCCACTCACAAATCTGGCCGACCGGTCGATCTTCGGTGTTGAAGCCTTGCTGCGATGGGACCATCGGGAATTGGGACCGATCTCGCCCGCCGAGTTCGTCCCGATTGCCGAGGAGAACGGTTATATCGTGGAATTGGGCGCATGGGCACTGAACAGGGGAATGAAGGAAGCGCTGACCTGGTCGAGCCACCTCCGTCTGTCCATCAATGTGTCGGCCATACAGTTCAGTCGCGGCAATCTTGTTGCCACTGTCGGCGAGGCACTGCAAAGAACGGGCTTTCCTTCGGACCTACTTGATCTGGAAATCACGGAATCCCTGTTCATCGATGAAACGCTCGACCTGAAGTTTGCCATGGAAGAAATGCGGGCATTTGGCTGCAACTTCTCACTGGACGACTTCGGGACCGGCTATTCTTCACTCGGCTACCTGCCCAAGTATCCGTTCTCGAAGATCAAGCTCGACAAGACATTTGTTCGCCAGTCGATCGCCAGCAAACAGGACATCTCCGTGATCGAGGCAGTGCTGCATATGGCGAAGGGCTATGGAATGTCCGTCATCGTCGAAGGTATCGAAACCGGTGAACAGGCAGAGCGGCTTCGCGAACTGGGCTGCAAGTACGGTCAGGGCTACCTTTTCGGGCGCCCCATGAGTTCCGCCAATCTCCAGTCGACACTGCTCAACGCAGCGTAATGCGTCCCGGCGTTGGGCCGGGACGCAAGGCAATTACATGCCGAGGCCGCCGATGCAGCTGTATTTCACGTTCAGATAATCGTCCAGGCCGTACTTCGAGCCTTCGTTGCCCATGCCGCTGTCCTTGACGCCGCCAAAGGGGGCAACCTCCGTCGTGATGACGCCTTCGTTGACCCCGACAAGACCGTACTGAAGCTGTTCCATGACGCGGAAAGTGCGGCCAAGATCCTTGGTATAGAAGTAGCAGGCGAGGCCGAATTCGGTGTCATTGGCAAGTCGCACCGCTTCTTCTTCGGTGTCGAACTTGAACAGAACGGCAAGCGGGCCAAAGGTTTCTTCGCGCGCCACCTTCATATCGGACGTCGCCTTGGTGATCAGTGTCGGCTCGAAAAACGTTCCCGGGCCGTTGGGGCGGTGTCCGCCTGTAATAAGTTCACCACCCTTGGACAGCGCATCCTGCACGTGATCGGCGACCTTTTCGACCGCAGCTTCGTTGATCAGCGGGCCTTGGGTCGTTCCGGCTTCAAGACCGTTGCCGACCTTCAGCTGCGCCGCCATCGCGTCCTTCAGCTTCTGGGCAAAAGCGTCGTAGACGCCTGCCTGGACATAGAGCCTGTTGGCACAGACACAGGTCTGCCCGGAGTTGCGGAACTTGCTGGCAATTGCTCCTTCGACGGCCTTGTCGAGGTCGGCATCGTCGAAAACGATAAAGGGCGCGTTGCCGCCGAGCTCCATGGAGATCTTCTTCATGTTGCGGCCAGCATTCCCGGCCAGCAGCTTGCCGACACGGGTTGAACCGGTGAACGTCAGTTTCCGCAGGACGGGGTTCTCGCACATCTCCTCGCCAATCGCCGGAGCGTCACCTGTGATGATGTTGATCACGCCCTTGGGAAGACCGGACTTTTTCGCCATCACGCCGTAGACCAGCGCTGAATAAGGGGTGAATTCGGCAGGCTTCATCACCATTGTGCAGCCGGAGGCCAGGGCTGCGCCAAGCTTGCGGGCAATCATCGAATTCGGAAAATTCCAGGGAGTGATCGAGCCGACGACCCCGACAGGTTCCTTGGTCACCAGAATGCGGCGGTCTGCCCAGGGCGAGGGGATGGTGTCGCCATAAACCCGTTTGCCTTCCTCGGCAAAGAAACGGATGTATTTCACACCAAGCGCAATCTCGCCTTTGGCTTCAGCAAGCGGCTTGCCCATTTCCGTGGTCAGGAGGGCGGCCAGGTCGTCCAGGTCGGCCATGATAGCATCGCAGAGAGCGTGCATATGGTTGGCCCGCGCCTCGGCCGTCAACGCTTTCCAGGCGGGAAGCGCGGCCTCGGCAGCCGCAATCGCCCTTGCGGTTTCAGGGCGCCCGCAGAAGGGAACGGTTCCGATCGTCTCTCCGGTCGCAGGGTTGGTTACGGCGACCGTCTGTCCGCTGTCCGCATCGCTCCATGCTCCGCCGATAAACACTTTTTCCTTCAAGAGTGCAGCATTCAATGACATGGGTAGTTTCCTGAACCGTGAGAGGGGCAGACGCTGGTGGTCTGACGGATCGCCCGGCAGTGAGTGCATTCTGACGAACGCGAGGAGCGGAGCCAGAAAGGCTGGAGGGTCCAGCTTTCGGGCCTTCGCTCGATTCCGGCCAGGAAATCGTTGACCTAGAGATAGGGGGGAGGCGCGAGGTCTGGCAAGCGCTTTTCCCGGCCAAGCGTACTGTGCTGGAAAATAGTAGGCAGACAAACAAGCAGTCAGGCCATGGTCTGGCGACCCAAAAGGGGCGGGGATGCAGGTGATGCACTTAACGCCTGCGCCGAAGGACACCAGTCCCATTGCTTTGCAGAATTTTGAGCCAAGCAAATCAAGCGCTTGAAAACGGCCACCTTTTGATTGGCGGCCGTCACAAGAAGATTGGTCAGTCAGCGAAATGGATCAGCCTTCAAGACGATCCTGTAGCGTGGCAATCTCGTCGGCAAGTGCCTGAGCTTGGCGTTGAACCCTGTCGAGGGCAACACGCATGCTGACGAGATCGGAAGTCGTGCTGCTTTCCGAAACCGGCGGTGTCCCCCGGCCAACCAGCAGCCACGTCGGGCTTACATTCAAGATACCGGCAAGCAAAACGAGCTTGTTGGAACGCGGCTCGGACCGGTCACTTTCCCAGCTCTGCAGAGTGGATGTCTTGATGCCCAGCCGGCGTGCAAGCTGGGCGGTCGAAAGATTGGAGGCATCGCGCGCCTTGCAGATCCGTTCACCCAGAGTGTAGTCACTGCTGTTCACCGACATGATTGCACCCCCGTCATTCACGGCTGTCTCCGTCACCGAAAAAACGGTTTCCTCCGGATGGGACGGAGTATTTCTCATAAATTGTTTGGTCATGGCGGGCACACTCGCACGAGACACGAGTGCACCGCAACCGTTGGCGGGCAATTTGTCGCAATCGCGGTTTCCAGCGGCGGCTACACGCTTCGCCCCTGTCAGATTTGCGGGGAACGGGAGTGGGCTCAATACTCGCGTTCAAAAAAGATACCGGCCTTAGAAGATCCGTCCGCACCGACTTCACCACGGACCTTCAGGCCGCGGTCCAGGTCAATGTCGACCTTCACCCGGCTGGAACCGGTACCCGTGCCTTGTTCAACGCCGACGTAGATGTTGTCATTGATGTATTTGCCGACAGCGACAGAAGGGCCGTTGTCCCCGTCCGTGTTGATGTCGATGGCATCCAGGCCCAGAGACTTCCGGATCGTGGCAAGCGGTCCGTTGTCGCTGCCCCCGGTGAGGGTGGCTATGGCCGCCGCAAGCCGTGCCACCTGTGTGGGCGACAGGTTGCCGACGCTCTTGCCGAACAGAAGCAGTGCCAGAACTTCATCTTGCGGAAGTTCGGGGGACGAGGAGAATGCGATCTGGGGATCGTCTGCCTCGCCGCTCACGGTAACGGTGATGGTGGTGTCGCTCACGACTGTCGTTGCCGCAAAGTCGAGGACAGGCGTCAGTGAGCCCTCGAAGGTGGCGTTGCCGCGAGAGAAGATCAGGCGGCGTGTGAGAATGTCGAGCTGGCCACGCTTCAGTCCGAAAGCGCCGATTGCCTGCGGCGAGGCCGTTGTGCCGACGATCTTGAGATTGCCCTGTAGTTCCGCATCAAGACCACGCCCGCGAATGAAGATCCGTCCCGGTGCGGACAGGACGATGTCCAGACGCGGCGGGAAGGTCTTTTGCTGGGTCTGTGTTTGGGAGACTTCGCCACCAAGTTCTGCAACCTGCTGCTGGATCGCCTTGGAAGCATTGATATGCCGAACGTCAACGGGAGGTATCGCACCGGGCAGATACTCGGGAATTGAGACGTCCGCCTTGTTGATCGATACCTGACCGCTGATAAGGGCTGACGCGCTGGTAGAAGCAAGCGGACCGGAAACCTTGAGATCCGCATCCACTTCCGCAGTCACCAGACCAGGATCGACGTAGCGACCATTGTCCAGTTTCAGGCTGAGATCCGCCGGAAATCCGTCCTTCATGCCAACAGTGCCTGACGCAGACATGGAGCCGCCCGTCGCAAGGTCACCGGCAATGCCGTTCAGCGACGCTTCGTTCTGGCTGACAGAAGCCGTGCCGCGAATGTTCTGAACAGTGATACCTGTCGACAGGCTGGTGATCTTCAAACCGTTGGGCGTGGCGGTGATCTGGTAAGTGGGGGCTGCTGCCGAACCGCCGACATTGCCGCTCAGGGCGATTGTACCTTCACCGCGCAAACCTGCCTCGATCATGGGGCGTCTGAGAGCCGCAGTCGGCACGTTGCCATTCAGGGTAAGAGCAATCGGATTGGGTTTCTGCAGCCCGACCGTTCCCGCAGCCGTGAGGTTCAGTCCATTCGGATCGCTGACCTTGGTCGTCTGGTCGATCCGGTTATCCTTCAATGTGCCTGAGGTCGACAGACTGAGCGCGGCCAGACCGTTGTTTCGCAACTCGTTAGCCGTCAGACCTGTTCCGGAGATCGACCAGGTCGCCTCTGGAGCCGATGAGCTGCCTGTGGCAGACACTTTCCCGGAAAGAGCACCGCCGAGACCAAGCGAGGGGACAAAGGCGTTGGCAAGATTGAGCGGAATGGATGTCAGGTTGGCGTTCAGGTCAAGCGTCTCGCCGGCCTTGCCGGACACCGCAAGTGAGCCATTTCCAAGCTGAAGCTCCAGTGGTTCGATCGTCGCTTCACCGGCAGCATAGGAAATGGTTGTCGGCTGCTTCAACTGGCTGGCGATACCCTGATATCGCATGGCAAGCTCGGACAGGGCGACGACGTAGGAGCCAGCTTCCGGTTCGTTCACCTGCGCTGCAAGCGTCACGCCATCCTTGCCGTTCTTGTCCAGCTTGACGTCCGCCGTGATTGCGGTGCCGCCATTTTGAGGCTGGGCCTGAAGGCTCACCGCATGAACCGGGGTCGCATCTGTCAGGATGTCTGACAGCTGAATGTCCGCAGTGACGGTTTCCGGCTCGTATGGGGCAGTAAGATTGGCCTTGAGCTTCACGCTGCCGAGACTGACTGCGGGCACGCTGATATCGCTTCCGGTAACGTCGAGTGCGAGTTGCCGCGTTTCCGGATTGGCTGTCACTGTGCCTTGAACACGTCCGGCGATTTCCGTCAGAAGGAGAGGAGAGAGCGAGGCAAGGTCCGGAGCATCGATGTTCAACGTGCCCTTGAGCGTTTCAACAGGCTTGTCGAGATCTGCCAGAGAAAGTTCACCGGTCACGGTGTTGCCGGCCAGTTTGACGGAAAGCGGGCTGACACTTGCCCCACCGTCTTTGCTGGTAAGCTCGACATCAACGGCAATGGGTTGGCCGTTCAGGCTGGCACTGCTGGTAACCTTGGCTGTAGGCGCGGCGGGATTGGCCGTTGCCTCTGCAGAAAGTTTCAAGTCATCCAGCGGTGTGCCTGCAAGCATGATCTGCTTTGAAGAGGCAACCGCCTGCACTTCAAGCGCGTCGATCGGACCTTCCGTGCTCGCTTCGAGTTCCAGCGAGCCGGCAAGTTGCGGATCGACCTTTGCGAGATCGGCAAGGCTGGTCGTCAGGCTGGAACTCAGTTCGTTCTGCCGGTAACGGGCATTCCCTTTCGCATCCAGCGCCTTGTTCGAAACAGCGAGACTGGTGACGGAAATATCGTCCACGCCTTGAAGATCGACAGACACGTCGATGCGTGTTTCACCTTCAAGAAGCGCGTCGGCCTGAGGAATTGCCGTCCCGACATCCCTGGTGACGAGAGCGCTGGTGATCGTGCCCGACAGCTGGCTTGGATCAAGATCCAGCGAAAATGTTCCGTTCAAAGCACCGGCCAGATCGCGGCCTGCCAGGCCCGACAGAGGGGAAAGGTCGGCAAGCGAAAGCCTGCCCGATCCATTGACAGCGTCGGCTGACAGGTTCGTGTCCGACAGAGCAAGCGAGGCGACAGCGGTTGAAAGGGTCAGATCCTTGATCTCGGCCGATTGGGTTGCGCCGTTCACGGCGCCCGTAGCCTTCAATTCAAGCAAACCGGTCAAAGGCTCTGTTTGCGGGGTAATGCCTTCCAGCCTGTCAATGGCGAGCGACAACGAGAAGGGTGACGTCAGCGTTCCTTCGGAGAGATCTGCTCCATTTCCGAAGGACGACAGCGTGATGGCTCCAGTCCTGGCTTCCGTTGTCTGCAGTGACTTCAGGTCAATCTTGGTTTGCCAGTCGACCGCGGAGCGTTGTCCGGAAACACGTACCGTTCCGGTCAACGGACCGAAGGCAATGCGCCTCTCGCCAAGGTCGAGCGCAATCAGCGCGTCATTCCCGGCACTTACGGCAAGATCCGCCGTGGCGTTGACGGCATCGTTCTCAAGATCGGCCTTTGCTTCCAGGGAAAGTGTTTGTGTTTTCAAGGTCAGGTTGGCCGAAAGAGGGGCGAATTCCGTAGAGAACCTGGCAGCTCCTTTGGCATTTGTCGTTCCGAGCAGAAAGGCTTGTGCCGCGGGAGGTGCAAGCGGCGCGAGATCGCCGTCCAGATCGAAGGCCAGATGCCGTTCGGATGCATTTTCCTCGATTTTTGCCGAACCGGTGACGGTGGTCCTGCCATCGAGAGCCACACTCAGGTTCGCTGCCCAGTCGGTCAGGGGACCATCACCTTTGAGCGACAGATCCAGCGCGGGCAGGTCGGGAACTTCAAGAAGCCGTGCGGCGAGACCCCCACGCGGTTCGGACACTTCAATATCGAAAGCAAGCGTTTCGGCGGCGGGTTCAAACTGTGCCTTGGCCACAAGACCGGCTTCTATGCCGTCGATCCGGTGCAGATCGAGATCGGCAGTGACAAGTGCCGGGTCGAGCGCGAAAGAGCCTGATCCTGCGGCCGTCAGGGAGACAGGTACTCCCAGCAGGGGAGCACCGAGGTTGATTTCGTCAAGGCCCAGACGTTCGAGAGTGACGTTAAATGGCAGCGATACACCGCCCGATGAGTTGCTCTCCTCGGTCACTGCCACCTCTTCAGCCGGTGGCTGGACAGGTGTTCTTTCCAGATCTATCCGGGATGCGGTGAGAGAAGAAATATCGAGATTGCCGGCAAGGAGCCGCATGGGATGCCAGTCGGCGGCAATGTTCTCGACGTTCAGCCAGGTTCCTTCCTTGTCGGCCAGGGAGACCTTGCCGACTTCAGCCTTCAGCCCAAAGCTGATGTACAAATCTTCGATCGTGATGGTCTGATAGTCGGACGAGGCAAGCGTGCTGACGACGCTGGACACAAAGGTGCGGCCCGCCGGCACTTGCAGGGCACAAAGGGCGAGGACGGGAACAGCAATCGCAACCGCGATCAGGAATCCGAAGATTCGCAAGGAAAGTTTCAGAAAACGCATCTGCGTTAGAACGCCTGGCTCAAACCTACATAAAGGGCGAAGTCCGGGTCATCCTGTCCCGGATCCAGCGGCACCGCAGCATCGACTCGAAGCGGGCCTATTGGAGTAAAGTAGCGCAGACCAGCGCCAACGCCCACCTTCAGGCTCTCGGAAAAATCAGGAATGCTGTCTTCGTATGCATTACCTGCATCAACAAATCCAACGATTCCAATGGTTTCGGTTACCATGACGCGAACTTCACCGGAAAGCTCGATAATCGAGCGTCCACCGGTAACTTCACCATCCTTGCGTGGACCGACGTTGCGATAGGCGTAGCCCCGGATGGACCCGCCACCACCGGCGATGAACCGCCGGCTGGCGGGAACCGATTCCACAGACGGCGCCAGGATCGACCCTGTGGAGACGCGTCCTGCAAGAATGAAGCGCTTGGCCTGATCGAGCGCATAGTAACTGGAAACAGTGCCTTTGATGAAACCCATCGCGTTGCTGTTCAGGGTATCGTAAGCGGGCTCCGCAAACAGGGCTGCGAAAATCCCCTTGGACGGATTGAGCTTGTCATCACGGTTGTCGAAGGTCAGGTCCGCCGGCAGTCCAACCAGCAGATAGTCGCCATCGCCGAAGGCGTCTTCTTCATTGGCGTAAAAGACCTCGGCGCCCGCGCGGCCTTTCAGCTGCTCGGAAAATTCCCTGTTGAGATAGGCGTCATAGGTAATCGACCGGCTCTTGTAGGCGTCGGGATGTTCCTGGCGTGCCTGGAGGCTGGTCGAAAAGCTGGTAAGCGGGCCGAAAACGCCTGGCTTTTCAAAGGCGATTCGCGCCGAGTACTCCATGTCGAGGACGCTCTCGTTGCCGATCCTGCCAACGGACCCTTCAACAGAGAGCAATTCGCCGCGGCCGAAGAGGTTTCTTCTGCGCCAATAGGATTCGACACCAAAGCCCTCGGTACTGGACCAGGAAGCACCGGCACCGATCACGTGGCGCTTGCGCTCGCTCACCTCGATGGTGACCGGCATGGTACCGTCTGGGCCTTCGATTTCGCCTTCCACGAGCCGGATGGACGAGAAGATGCCGAGTTCGTTGAGCCGTTTGCGTGCACGGGCCAGGTCTTCAGGCGAATAGACGCCTCCGACCGGAAGCATTGCCTGCTGGACGACGAAATCCGGGTCAGTGACTTCCGTACCTTTGACCGAGACCGGGCCGAAACGTGCCTGATGGCCGGCATCGGCGATCAGCGCCACGGCGAGGGTGTTGGTGCTATGGTCCGCCGTTATCCGGCGTTCCGCGATCCGCGCCTTCGGATACCCGCGATCGCGCAGAACCGCGATCATGCGCTTTTCCGCCGTCAGGATCTTGCCGGAAGCAGCGACCTCGCCTTTCGCGAGGCCCCAGAAGGACGGGTCGGTGGACAGATCGCCGTCCTGGGACGAAACGTCGATATTGCTGAAGGTGAAGACCGGCCCCGGATTGACCAGGATCTCGACCTTCACCGGCCGAGCGTCAGGCAAATCACTTTGTTCAAGAGCGGTTTCAAGCGGAATGCCTGCAAGCGTGATATCGACAGTTCCACCGTAGCGGCCATCGGCATAAAGCTGGGCGATCAGCCGTTCGCGATCAGAAAGAGAGCGTGCGAGCAGGCCTGCCTCGCCGGAGGGGGGCTTTTCCTGTTGCTGCACCAGCAGCGAGGCGTCTTTCAATTCCTTGGTGAGATCATCCGCACCATTGGAGATTGTCAGGTCTGCCTCGTAGGGCAGGGGATCGGGAACAGCGTTGGCTTCGTCTTCCGCCGATTCGAAAAACTTCCAGCCGAATATTTCAAAGGAATTTGCGGGAAGGGGAGCAGCAAGAAGAAGGGCACAGGCCAACCCAGCGCCAGCCGGGCGCAAGGCAACAAAAGAAACACCGCCAGCCAACCAGGCTGCCAATGAGGAAAATGCGTTGAAACGCTTGCCGGCGAACCTGCCGGACTTGCAAGACGGTAGACCCTTCACTCACTGCCGCCTGTTTAATTGGTCAGCCGAATTGCATCTGATAACAGCGCAATTCAACCATCTGCGTTTGCAGCCCCTACGTTACGCACCTTAAAGGGCCATGGTTAAGCGAATACAAACACGATAGACCATGGCGCCGGAACGAGTTCAAGAGAGAAGGTGGCACAAGACTTTAGTGAATGTGCCGCAAGAACGCGCGAAAATATTCTTGCGCGCGCTTTCGTGCCGGCCGGTTATTACTCAAAAAAGCGCTTCTTCCTCCGGAAGGTCAAGCAGACGGCGAGCAGCCGTCAAGGTGTTGACCATCAGCATGGCAATCGTCATTGGACCAACGCCACCGGGAACCGGTGTTATGGCACCTGCAACCTCTGCTGCTTCTGCAAAGTTCACATCGCCAACCAGGCGAGCCTTGCCTTCACCCAGGTCCGGAGCCGGGATTCGGTTGATGCCGACATCGATAACGGTCGCGCCCGGTTTGATCCAATCGCCCTTGATCATCTCCGGCCGACCGACCGCCGCGACGACGATGTCTGCGGAACGCACGACGTCCGGCAGGTCTCTTGTGCGGCTGTGAGCGATCGTGACAGTGCAGCTTTCCTGAAGCAGAAGGCTCGCCATGGGTTTGCCGACGATGTTGGATCGGCCCACCACGACTGCGTTGAGACCCGAGAGCGTGTCACCGAGTGTGCGCTTCAACAGCACCAGACTACCGGCAGGTGTGCAGGGCACCAGCGCACTGTCCCGTTCTCCGGCAGTCAGCAGTCCAACATTGACAGGATGGAAACCGTCGACGTCCTTTTCCGGGCGGATGAGGCGCAGCACCTTGCTCTCGTCGATATGTCCCGGCAAAGGCAGCTGCACCAGAATTCCGTGAATATCAGGGTCGTTGTTGAGCTGGTCGACAAGTGCCAGCACAGCGTCCTCGCTGGTGTCGGCAGCGAGCGTGTGTTTCACGGAGTGAAAACCGCAGGCTTCGGCGGCCTTGTCCTTATTGCGTACGTAGACCTGGCTGGCAGGATCCTCACCCACCAGGACGACCGCCAGACCGGGGCGTTTGCCGCTGGTTTCCAGCAGCTTGGCTGCCCGGTTGGTGATTTCCTGCCTGACACTTTCCGCGATAGCCTTGCCATCGATGATCTGAGCCTTGGGCATTCGGCCTCCTCATTGGTCGCACGTCTTCTTAAACCGGCGACAAGCTATAGAGCTCTGTATCGAAATGAAAAAGGCCGAATGCGTCTTTTACTGCTCTGGTTTCGCCATGCGTGCCTTTTTGACGCCGCCGGCCCGGTCAAAGTGATTCTGCGAAATCGTGAAGTTCCGAGATAGCGCAAACGATGTGATAGAGCGAACTTGCCGGTGCGGGTTCATCGACGAAGGTTCCGTCGGGAGAGAGCTTGTCTCGCCACAAGCCGGCGGGGACATCTGCAAAATAGACCTTCAGTGCCTGGACGGCTTCCGGAATATCCGCCAAGTAGGCGTCCCTTTCTGCGCCGGTTGAAACTTCTGCCAGAGCGACGGCGGCCTTGATCCATTCCGTCTGTCCCCACAGGCGTGCCATGGGGTCACGGACGGAAAAATCGTCGTTCAAGGCCATGAAGGCGACACCGCGGCTTTCATCTATGCCGTAGGTCCATGCAATGTCATAGAGGCGCCGCGCAGCAATCAGGGCGCCCGCATCCATTCTCGATTGCCCCCATCTTGTCAGGAGCCACGCCCATTCGAACTGGTGACCGGGCTCCATGACACGGCCCTTGTCACCATCAAACGGGGTCCAGTCGCTGTTGAAGAATTCTCGAAGCCCGCCTGAAACCGGGTCGATGAATCGCGTCAGGGCAAGTTCGGCGATTTCATCGGCAAGGTCTGCCCAGGCAGAATCTGAGGAGACTTTTTCCCATGCGAGGCACGCTTCGAACATGTGCATGTGCGGATTGGAGCAAAGCGGCACCTTCGCGGGAGAGGCTTCTTGAAATCCTGCTTCCGGATGACGATAGGCCGTCATCAGATGAGCCAGCAGCTTGTCGGCGTGTTCGCTTGCGCTGGTTTTATAGGCGGGAAGATCCGCTGCCAGCTTGGCGAAGCCAAAGAGGGAAAAAGACTGATTGTAGAGGTCGAAACTCGTATCTGTGACGGTGTTATTGATGTCAACGCAAGAGGCGTAGTGTCCGTCCGGCATCAGGAAAGTGCTCGTGTACCAGCCATAAAGTTCGGCCGCTAATTCCTCGGCTGGTCCCGTCCACCCGCGCTTCTTGCCTTCCAGAAAGGAATAGATCTGCCTGCTCACGACCCGCGCGCGCCGCGTGACTGGAAGGCCGGCACCAGTTTTGAGGTCGATAACGTCAAGACTGGTTTTTGTTTGCGGGTCGATACCGGCAGATGACCAGAACGGCAAGGCCGAATCCCGCAGCCAGATTGTTAATTCTGACGAGAGAATTTTAATGTTTTTAATGTCGTTATGCCGGTTGCTGGCGGTCATAAGATACCCCGAAGACAGATGTTGGAAGCTCTGACGCTGAATTCGATTATCGACGCTCACATGCCGAACAGAAGACGATAAATTGGAAATTTATCAATTCACTAGGAAAAGACGGTGTAGTGTTACAGCAAAGTCACAGCTGGGAGGTTTCTCCCGGGGAAAGCTGCGATGCGTCTTGGACAACCTTGCAAGAGGGTGTTACCAGACTTGGCAGCAATTTGGGTGGATTGGGTACTAATGCGTTTTTTGTCAGTATTGGCGGCTGCCGGAGTTCTGTTTGGGTGCTCCGCCCTGCCGGGCGAGGGCCCGGCTGCGATAAATATTTCGTCGCAAGATGTCGAAAACAGTGCACAGACGGGGGATTACACCGTCGTCGTTGTCGAGCCGTCCAACATTGACACTATCAAGAATTACCGCCCACTTGCTTTTGCCAACCAGTTCCACGGAGTTGGAAGTGGCGGGTCTTCAACGCTCCTCGGCGTTGGCGACACGCTGAATGTCACTATCTGGGAAGCGTCGCCGGACGGCCTGTTCAGCAGTGGCGGTGGCGGGTCGAGCAACATTCCATCCGTTGTTGACGAGAGCGGCTATATCTTTGTGCCGTACGCTGGCCGTATACGGGCAGCAGGCCTCAGCATTGAGGGCTTGCGCCAGTCGGTGCAGCAGAAACTCGTTGGCAAGGCCGTTGAGCCGCAGGTTCTGATTTCCCTCAGAGACAAACTGAGCTCAACCGCGGTTGTCGTCGGCGATGTCGCCAAGCCGGGCGTTTATCCGCTGCCGCTGCGAAATACCCGCCTGCTCGACCTCGTTGCGCAGGCAGGTGGCGCGCGCGACGCGACCTATGAGACCGTGGTTACGCTGAAGCGCGGCAACCGCGCCGGTACCACCCGTCTGGAAGATCTGATCGACTATCCGGAAAATAACGTTCTGATAGCGCCGAACGACAACATTCTTCTGTCGCATCGCCCGCGTACTTTCTCTGCATTCGGTGCCCTCAAGGCAAACCAGCTCGTTCCGTTCAAGACGAAGACCGTCACAATGGCCGAGGCCCTGGCGACGGTGGGTGGTTTGCGGGATGATCGCGCGGATGCAAACGGTGTGTTCCTGTTCCGCTTCGAAGATGCTGCACTTGTGCGAAAGCTCAAGCCTCTTCTCGCGGACAAGTTGACGGGTCAGAGCGTTCCTCTTGTCTACAAACTGAGCCTTCGCGATCCGAAGGGCTTCTTCATGTCGCAGAAATTCGAAATGCGGGACAAGGACATCCTATTCGTTTCGAACCATCCGACTGCTGAGCTTGGCAAGTTCCTGCAAATCATCGCTCCGCTCATCAGCAACTACTCTGTGGTAAGTAACATCACGGATTAACAGTTGCCGTACGAAGATTTAACGGCTCAGATAAACATCGTGGGCCGTTAAAGCCGGTAGGTTGGCAGATTGCATGGTTTCAGTCAGTTCAATGGTGGTGCTGTTTCTGCAAGGGCCGCCTGGTGTTTTTGCGCGAACCATTGCCGACAGCCTTGAAAAAGCAGGGGCGTCCACACGCCGGGTGAACCTGTGTGCCGGCGACTGGATCGGTTGGCACGACCGCAGATGTACATCCTATCGCGGTTCCTTGCGAAACTGGCCAAACTGGCTTCGAGCCTACTGTCTCGACCAGAAGATTACCCACATCGTCTATTACGCGGATCGTGTGCCTTATCATGTCGCAGCGGCGGAAGTGGGGGCGGAACTCGGCATAACGTGTCTGACCTTTGAGAACGGCTATCTGCGTCCGGACTGGATAACGCTCGAGCATTGCGGAATGTCCGCGCACTCCCGGTTTCCGGATGATCCGGAACTCATCATGAAAGTAGGCAGCAGCCTTCCGGATATCGACCGGCAGGCACTCTACAAGTACCCGTTCATCAACGAAGCGGTGAACGAGGTAACCTACAATATGTCCAACGTGATCTTCGCGTTGTCATATCCCAGGTATGTCCGTGACAAGCTCTATCATCCGCTGATCGACTACCTGAGCAATATTCCGCGATTCTCGCTCGCCAAAAGCCGCAACAGGCACGCCCACCACGTGATTGACGACATTATTGCGACTGGCCTGCCATACTACGTCTTTCCTCTTCAGCTTCAGAGCGACTATCAGCTGCGCTATAACTCCCAGTACGACCATATTGCGGATGCTGCAGAGGAGGTCATCAAGTCGTTTGCAGAAAACGCACCTACCGCGGCGCGCCTTGTCTTCAAGGTCCACCCTCTGGACAATGGCATGGAGCCCTGGGGGCGAATCCTGCGGACGCTCGCCAAGAAATATCGGGTCAAGAAACGTGTGGTTCTGGTGGATGGTGGCAACCTGAACCGGCTTTTGGAACACGCAGCAGGCTCATTGACGATAAACAGCACCACCGGTCTGCATGCCCTCAGGGCGAATTGCCCCACGAAGGTTCTCGGCATCGCACTTTATGATATCGCAGGGCTGACCTGCCAGAACCCTCTTGATGATTTCTGGCGGAACCCGACGATGCCGGATCAGGATCTGCTGGATGCGCTTGAGCGGTTGCTTGCAGCGTCCATTCAGGTCAAGGGATGTTTCTACACCAAGGAAGGCAGAGAGGCGGCTGCCGACATGATGGCGGAACGGATGATTGCGGACACGGTTAATTTGCCGCAAGCCTTCTGTGAAATGCCGCCTCGTTTGCAAAAGGCGCAGGCGAGAGGGATCGCGACGACCTTCTCCGAACAACTGGAACGGCGTGGCAAAACCGAACGGTGGACACATGTCTGGCGCGGTTGAGCCGTCTGTGGCAACGGAAACTCGCCCAAACGTCGTAAGACGGGCCTTATTTCTGCAGGGACCGTTATCTCCGCTCTACAAGCAAACGGGTGATTGCCTCAAAGCCCTCGGGTTTGATGTTCACCGGATCAACTTCTGCGCTGGTGACTGGCTACATTGGCACGGAAAGGGCTGTATCAGTTTCAAGGGGCAGCCATCCGATTGGCCGGCCTACATAGAAGACTATCTGCGCAAACACGAGATTACAGATCTCGTTCTTCATGGGGATCAGCGCCTTTACCATCGCCTTGCTATCGAAAAAGCAGTCCGGCTAGGCGTTTATGTTGCCGTGACAGAACTCGGGGCGTTGCGGCCCGGCTGGATGACGCTGGAGCGAACCGGTTTGTCCACGCTCAGTCACTTTCCTTCCGACCCGGCTGCGATAAGGCGTATAGCCGAGACTGCGGGGGCGGTAGATCTCACCCCGCGTTATCCCTCCAGCTTCTGGCTCCAGACAGCGCCTGACGTGGTTTATAACCTGACGAATGTCTTCCTGAAGCCGCTCTATCCAGCCTATCAGCGGCACACGATCTATTCCCCGGTCGCTGAATATCTGCGCGGAGCAGTTAGGCTGTTGAAGGAAAAGCGGAGGAACAGGGCAGCAGAACGCCAGCTTGCGGAATTGCAGGAGAAGGCAGTTCGCTATTACGTGCTGCCATTGCAGCTGGAGGGAGATTTCCAGTTGCGCAGACATTCTCCATTCCGCAGTTTTGAAGAGGTTCTGGAAGTCGTTTTCCGCTCCTTGGCCGAAGTGGCAGTTGACGACGTTCACCTTGTGCTGAAGAGCCACCCTCTCGATGTCGGCTTCGAAGACTGGCCGGGTGTTGCAGATCAACTTGCAGACCGCTTCGGCTTGCAGCACAGGGTACATTTTCTCGATGGCGGCGGCCTTGCAAAGCCGTTCGAGCAGGCGCTCGGGGTCGTGACACTGAATTCCACCGCCGGGCTGGAAGCCTTGCAAGCTGGTGTGCCGGTGAAGACGCTGGTGCCGGCCCACTATGATATTGCCGGCCTGACCCACCAGGGTGATCTGGCGAGTTTCTGGAATAATCCGGATCAGCCGGATCGTGACCTTCTCCTCACTTACGTTCAGGCGCTGGCAGCTTCAACGCAGGTACGAGGGTCGATCCACAATTCGGAAGGTGTCGCAGTCGCGGCGAAAAACATTGCCGAAAAGATTGCCAATAGAGACTTGAACGCCTTCGGAGCCTATGTCGATCCTCCTCCCAGGCTTGCCAGGGCACGCGCGCTCGGAGTGCCGTTGTGATCGGTTGGTTGAAGGGGCATAAGTCGACGTTGAAGATTGTCGACCCGGAGCTTCGGCCGTTGGAAGTCAGGCTTCAAACGGCTCTCGAGGGCGGGATCCTTGGGAGTTCAGATACCAGTCCATATCAGGCAGTTTGGCTGAAAAACGCCAATGCGTTCAGCAGAATGAAGCCTGTCACAGGTAGCCTTCTTCTGGTCCTGGAAGGTCCGACCCCTGCACAAGCCCGGCGGCTGCCCTCCAGCTTAATTCTTTTGCCATTGAGCCGCACTGAGCTGAAAGAACGCTCTTTGATGAGCGTCGTCTGTGACACGCTAATCCGGCAGTTCGTCACACATGGCCTAAACATTGCGTCGGTTTGCGATTTTACGGGCACCTGGCGTGAACAGTTGCTCTCCAGTTCCGCGGCGGGCGAAACTGCGATTGCTGGGGTCGAGGGTCTTTCGCTTCAGAGGCTTTTGACCGGAGACGAAGTCCAGCAAGAGGGAGCGTTGTTCTGGACCGAGCTCAAAAACAGGGCCGCTCTTGAGCAGATAGCCATCGACGATTTGCTGAACTGGATACTGTCGTGCCGGACTGCCTGGTTCTCACCTTATACAGGCGATCTTCTGCACCCAGGTGATGCGCTGGAGATCCACTCGCTTATGCAGGAGCAGTGGCAGGACAACGCCATGCCCGGCCATTGTTACGGCGCGCAGTATTGGAACCATCCTTCGATCAACGCCACCTTTTCCGGAAAAGGCGGGGCGGTCACGTTTCACGAAACCCAACAGGACGCGGTCTCAGCCGCAAGGAGTGACGGCGGGCGGATATATTCCTGGGCAGGGCGCACCGATCCCGCGTTCGAGCAGATCTGCATACAAAACGGGATTCAGTTGTCGCGCATAGAAGACGGTTTCTTGCGCTCCGTCGGTCTTGGTGCAGGCCTTGCAAGAGGGGCTATGCTTGCGGTCGATGACCTCGGCATCTACTACGACCCGTCTCGGCCAAGCCGGCTTGAAGTTCTACTGAAAGAGTACGAGCTTTCACCGGCAGAACGGGAACGGGGCGAAACTTTGATCGACCTGATCATCCGCGCCAGGGTCTCCAAATACAATTTCGGCAAGACGCGTTCATTTGCCTATCCGGCCAACAAGGAAAAGATCCTTGTACCGGGGCAGGTTGCGGACGATGCGGCAATCAGAAAATCCAGATCTGCGACAATCGATTGCGCCAACACACCGAACGTGAATCTCGAACTGCTTCGCCTCGCCCGTACCCGTCATCCCGAGGCGTTCCTGGTTTTCAAACCACATCCCGATGTTGAGACCGGCTTGCGTAAAGGCAAGGTGTCCCGTGAAACCGCGCTGGAATACGCCGATGAAATTGCCGAAGATGCGAATATCATCGACCTCATAGAGGCAGTCGATGGTGTCGAGACTTTTTCTTCGTTATCGGGGTTCGAAGCTCTACTGCGGGGCAAGAAGGTGTGTGTCCACGGAGCGCCCTTTTATGCCGGCTGGGGCCTTTGTGAGGATTTGACCCGGATTGAAGGTAGGGGCACAAGCCGCACCTTGCCGGAGCTGGTCTATCTGGCTCTCGTGAAGTATGCCCGCACAATTGACCCGGTTTCCTTGTTGCCATGCTCACCGGAGTTTCTGGTTTCGCGGCTTGCGGAGCAACGGACAGACAAGCGGCACCTTCTGGTAACCGCGATCAAGCGGCACTCGTCCTGGCTAGGCAGAAAACTTGGAATCTAACCCTCATGGGAGAGGCAAGAATGGCAGGCGAAACACAAAAGGTCATCGTGTTGACCGGTGCCAGCGGCGGCATTGGGCAGGCGCTTGCTCGTGAATACGCTGGTCCCGGCATCTATTTCGCCCTCATTGCCCGGGACGAGGCGCGTCTGGAAGCTCTGCTGAAAGAAATCTGCGAGCTTGGCGCTGACGGTGAAATCAGTGCCATCGATATTCGTGATCGCGAAGCACTGCATGGCTACCTCAGTGATCTGGATGCACGGCATCCTGTCGATCTGGTCATTGCAAATGCTGGTGTGACTGCCGGGCTCGGTCCCAACCGAACGCGCGAAACGAATGCCGACAGCGATCGGCAGATAGATGTGAACTATCGAGGCGTGGTCAACACTCTCACGGGCCTCATCGACAACATGCAAAAACGCCGGCGTGGGCAACTGGTGCTTATCTCGTCTCTGGCCGGAATGCGTGCCTTGCCGGATATGCCGAGCTACAGCGCCACGAAGGCGGCACTCATTGCCTACGGGCATTCCCTTCGCGGTTGGTTGAAGCCCTTCGGCATATCCGTGACGATCATCTGTCCGGGGTTCATCACTTCACCGATGTCTGCGCGCCACAACGGAGCCAAACCATTCGAAATGCCGGCTTCAAAAGCAGCTTCATTGATGCGACGGGCCATCGACCGTCGCAAGCCGTTCTATGCGTTTCCGTTTTTGCTGGCCTGGGGCATTCGCCTTCAAAATCTGTTGCCGACGAAGATCGGCGATCTCTTCATGGGCGGTTTTGATGTGACGATTGATCAGGATCCGCGTTATCGAGAGAACTCTGACAGGTAGGCTTCCATTGAACCGGACACGACAGCATATCCGTGTCCGGCAATTGCGGGAGGCATGATGCCCAAATCTTTTAGCGCGTAGCCTTGATAAGCCTGTCGACGGCGGTTCCGTCCGCGCGCATGGCGTCGAGTTCGGAAGCCGTTGTCTCAACAGCGCGCCGGATCTGGTCTTCGGTATGTTCGCTCGTAATGAAGAAGCGAATGCGCGCTGATTTTTCAGGCACGGCCGGAAAAATGATCGGGAGGGCATTGATTCCCTTTGCGAGCAAACGATTGGAAAGTGTTGCGGCACTTGCAGAATCGCCGACAATGACGGGAACCACCGCGTAGCCGGCACTGGGGCCGGTGTTCAGTCCGGCTTCCTTTGCGAGCTCCAGAAAGAGTGCTCCGTTCTTCTGAAGCTTTGCGACCCGCTCAGGTTCCTGCTCGAGCAGTTCGGCAGACGCAATGGCAGCGCCCGCGAGCGCGGCGGAAAGTCCAACGGAAAACACGAAACCCGGCGCAGACACTTTGAGGTAGTCGCACAGGACCTTGGATCCGGCGATATAGCCACCGCAGGATGAGAAGGTCTTGGACAGCGTCCCCATCCAGATTTCGACTTCAGTCGGGTCTATTCCTAAATGCTCGGCGATGCCCTTGCCGGTCTTGCCGAGGACACCGATGGAATGTGCTTCGTCGACCATCAGCCAGGCGTCATAAGCCTGTTTGAGCTTCACGACCCGCTTCAGGTCCGGGAAATCTCCATCCATCGAATAGAGACCTTCCACAACAACAAGCACCTTGTCGAACTTGTGTCGATGATCTGCGAGCATCTTTTCCAGAGCATCAAGATCATCATGAGGGAAGTTCATGCGGGTCGCGCCGGACAGGCGAACACCTTCGGCAATCGAGTTGTGCACGAAAGAGTCTGTCAGGACCAGATCACCCTTGTGGACCAAATGGCCGATCGTCGTGACGTTGGTGGCATGACCGGACACCATGACGATCGACGATTCCACACCGTGGATCCTCGCCAGCGCTGCTTCCAGTTCTGCGTGGAACGGGCGCTCGCCGGCAACAATACGGCTTGCGGAAACGCTCGTGCCGAATTTGTCGACATAGGCCTTTGCGGCCTCGTTGACCTTGGGGTGCCCGTTCAGGCCGAGGTAGTTGTAAGAAGCGAAATTGTCGTAGTTGCTGCCGTTGATGACGCTCGTACCCGCTGCCAGCCCGTCGTGAGGTCGGAAAAACGGATTTTCGATCCCCATCATATCTGCCGCAGCTCTGTGCATCTGCAATTGCTTGACCTGCGGCAGCTCCTTGAAGTCATAGACCTTGCGCTTCGGGGCTGCCGCTTGTGGACGTGCCGACGAAGACGTCGCCCGTCCACGCGCAGAACGGCGGTTGGCTTTCAAGCTGTCCATCAGCTTGGCGCGATCATCAGCGCCCATACCAGTCAATCCTTTTATGATGCCGCTTACAGGAAGGAACCAAGTTCGCGGCTCTTGTTCTCAACTTCGGCAGCAATGTCGGAAAGATCTTCCGTTTCCTGACGCTGGTCATCCACGTGCAAGCTGGCGAGCTGCTGCGTTTCATCCGAAATTCCGGAGGCATTTTCTTCGCCCAGAACCCGGTTTGCAACTCGGCTGGACAGGTCGATCAACGTCGCTCCGTTTGCGAGAGACATCAATGGAATGTCGATCCCCAGCTGCCGTTCCGCACTCATGCGCAGCTCGAGAGCCATCAGGGAATCCATGCCGATGTCCGACAGCGGCTTGTGCGGATCGATCTCTTCAGGTGCAATCCGCAGGATCTTGCCGATTTCGGCGGCCAGAAGCTTGGCAACAGTCTGTGCGGCAGTGACCTGATCCATGCCTTCCAGCATGGCTGCAAGGTCGATCGCTCCGTCTGCGCCGGTTTCGTCCTCGTCACCAAGGCCAAGCAGACCGACCAGAGGTGTGCCGACCAGTGCCAGATCCTTGCGTGCCGCCTGCCAGTCGATACGCGCATATCCAAGCGCCGCAAGGCCAATGTCTTCCTGCGAAGGCTGCACCATAAGGGCCATGAGCCCGTCGAGCGCTTCCTTGGCAGTCAAGGCATGGCGTCCGAGCTTGCGGGACAGCATCTCGTTGACATCTTCGTTGCGGGCCAGATACCCGGCGTCGGAGATTGCACCCCAGGCGACAGCAAGGCCCGGCCGGCCTTCGGCCCGGCGTTTGCGTGCAAGACCTTCCAGGTAGCCGTTGGCGGCGACGTAGTTGGCCTGACCAGGGTTGCCGACAAGGGTCGTGGCGGACGAATACAGCACGAAATGATCGAGCGGATCGTCGGATGTCAGTTTGTCCAGCAGTTCCGCGCCGCGGACCTTGGGCGCCAGCACTTTTGTCAGGCCGTCATGATCCATGTTGGCGATCAGCACGTCATTCAGCACCATCGCCGTGTGGAACACGCCCTTGATCTGATGTCCTTCAGCCCGGATCTCTGCAAGCGCCTTCTTGACTGCTGCTTCGCTGGTGATGTCGCAGGCATAACCCTTGATCGAGATGCCGCGCTTGGTCAGTTGCGCGTGAACCTCCTGGGCGTCTTCACTTGAAGCGCCCCGGCGGCTGAGAACCGCAAGCGACTTGGCACCGTGATCGGCAAGGCGGTGGAGCAATGCTGCACCGAAGCCGCCAAAGCCACCGGCAACGACGTAAACAGCCTCACCGTCAAACGAGATCTCGCGCTTGGTCGGCACGTTTTCGGGAACCGCGGGCGGGCGGATCACGATCTTGCCGATATGGCCCGCCTGCTGCATCAGCCGGAAGGCGTCGACCACATCTGCGGCTTCGAACAGGCGATGCGGCAAGGGACGTAGCGTGCCCGCTTCGAATAGCTCGACAAGCTTGACGAACAGGTCGACGGCCAGCTTTGGCTGACGGGTCAGAAGCTGGTCGGCATCGATACCGAAGTAGGTCAGGTTCTGACGGAACGGACGCAGGCCGATCCGGGTGTTGCCGTAGTAGTCGCGTTTGCCCAGTTCCAGGAAGCGGCCGAACGGTTTCAGAACCTCAATGCTGCGTTCCATGGCTTCGCCGAACAGCGAGTTGAGAACCACATCGACGCCTTCGCCGGCAGTTTCTTCCATGACGGCGTCAACGAATGCCAGACTTCTGGAGTCCAGAACGACATCTGCCCCGAGCAGCTTCAGGGTGTTGCGCTTGTCTTCGGACCCTGCAGTCGCAATGATTTTCGCACCACGCCACTTGGCAATCTGCAATGCGGCCAGGCCGACGCCACCGGCACCTCCGTGGATCAGGACCGTTTCCCCTTCAGAGAGCGCCGCCAGATGCACAAGGGCATAATAGGCAGTGAGGAAGGTGACCGGGATCGTCGCAGCTTCTTCCGCGGAAACCGTACTCGGCATCGGCGCACAGCCACTTTCGTCGACCGTAACATGAGATGCAAAGCAGGCCGGGGCGAAGGTGATGACCTTGTCACCCGGTCGGAAGCGGGTCACGTCCGGACCACAGCCCACAACATGACCACAGCACTCCATGCCGAGTGTCGGTCCGGCAAAGCCATCTTCGAGAGCTTCTTCCGGCAACAGGCCAAGTGCCCACATCACATCGCGGAAATTGAGACCGCTGGCTTCAACGGCGATTTCCACGTCCTTGCCTTCAAGCGGCTTGCGCTCAACGGCGTGCCAGGAGAGCTGGTCCAGGGAGCCTTGGCGCAGGATATCCAGCCGCATGGCGGGTTTGGCGCCTTCCGGCAACGTGACGCTTGATAGGACGCCACCTTTTACAAGGCGGATACCGGAACGGGTTTTGCTGTCGAGAACGATTTCCCGTTCGCAATTGGCTACCAGGATTTCGTCGGCCACACGTGCAGCAGCTATCCCTGGCTCCAGATCCGGTGAGACGTCGATCAGCTTCAAGTTCGCGTCCGGGTATTCGTTCATGACCACACGGCCAAACGCCCAGATCCCGGCTTGCTCGGGAGCGGCTGGCTTGCCACCGGCTATATCCTGCGCGCCGGCTGGTGCCAGAACAGTGAACTCGCCGCCGTTTGGTCCCAACGCCTTGAGAAGTGTCATCAGGCTGAAGGCACGACTATCAACAGATGCGAGAGCGTCGGCCGGGGCAGCATATGCACCGAGCAGGTGAACGACCCGGCCGTTATGTGCGGCAACAAGCGCGTTGAGCGCTTCGTCGGCCACCTGGGCATCAACTTTGTCGCCAAGCGCAACACTCCAGATGTCGTCGCCGAGCTGTTCGGTAACTTCACCCGGAACAAGAAGGGTGGCAGTGTGCCCTTTTCGGGTCAGGCAAGCCTTCAGACCTTCGGCGAGACGGTGAGACGCGCCCTCTGAGCTGGTCAGGAGAAGATATTTTTTCTTCTCGGCTTCAGCTTCCGGTGCTTCTTCGTCGGTGTCCGATGCTTCTTCAGCGCGATCACCCGCACGTGCGCACAGGAGATCGGCTTCAATCAAAGTGCTCTTCAGCGGTACGGTCTGGACCTCGGCCAAACCCGCAGCTTCCAGCGTCTTGGTCCAGTCTGCCTGTTGCCTGGAAATCGGGAACTCGGCAGTTGCGCCTTCGTCCCACCAAGACGAGCCGACGCCCATGATAAGGTCGGTGAGCGGATGAGGCAGCGGTTCTGCGCCAAGCACCAGCCCGCCTGGAACCATGGATTTCGTAAACCGCTTCAGCGTGTCGGCATCGATTTCCGCAAGAGACGTATCGAACAGTACGATGTCGAAATGCCGGTCGAAGGTAAAGGATGCTTCGCCTGGTTCAACAAACTCTGTCGCCGAACTGCCCTGCCACAGACGCTCGCCCCTGCCAACTGCGGAGGACGTTGCATCTGTTACGGTCAGCGCCATGTAGGTGGGATCAAGCGCTGCATCGATCGCTGCAGCGAGGCCACCGTTTGCCCCAACCAGAAGGACCCTTAGTGCCTGGTCACTCGGCCAGCTGGAAATCAGGCTTTGCACACCTGACTGCAGGGCCGACGACAGGGCCCGCTTGCCAGGAGAGGAGGAGCGGTAGGCATCGAACAGGCTGGAAGAATATTCCTTGCCGGAAGCTTCCTGAAGGCCGAACTTCAGGATATCGGACAAACCCGTCCAAAGTCGTGCCAGCAATGCTGCCTCGGCGATATGTTCGCCGCCGCCATCGGTCAGGGCTTGCAGAAGCGCCGATGCATCCGGATTGCCAGACGGATCCGTGAGTTCAAAACCTTCGTCGCTTTCCGTGCACAGTCCGCTTTCGGCCAGCCAGCCAAAGAGACTTGCCGCAAGCGGCACTGCCGTTTCATGCAGACCGCCGGCCGCGACAAGCGACGCCAGTTCAATTTTCCGATCTGCGAATAGATCGAAAAGAGTCTTGTGCGCAATCGTGCGACCCAGCGCTTCGATCAGAACACGGCTGTCGTCGAGTTCCTGGTCGTCGGCGCCCAGAAGGTCCAGATTGCCTGCCAATGAAGGCAAGCCTTCGAAGGTTTCCTGAAGCGGCGAGATACGGTCCTGCGCAGGAAGCAGCGTCGCAATCTGGCGGTAGACCAGATCGTCGGGACGTGTGTCCTGTCCAAGAGTAACCGCCTTGAACCGGGTCTTGGTCAAGCGGGCGATCGTCAGGCCGTCGGCATCCAGGAACTCGAAGCTTGCTTCGATCGAGCGCGGAGACGCCTTTGTGACTTCGATACGCACGGAAGCCGGCAGGGTTTCCGGTGCCAGAAGACGCAATGTGCCAAGTCGGATCGGCAGGAAGGATGTGTTTTGCGGAACGTCCTCGACACCATCCAGGAGCGCAAACAGGCCATGGAAACCGGCATCCACCAAAGTCGGGCAGAGCGAGAACGAGTAATCTGCGAGGATCTCGTCCTGCGGCAACAGCGTAACGGTCGCGCTGGTATTCGAGTGCTTGACCACTTTATCGGCACGGCGGAACGCTGGACCGTAATTCAGGCCAAAGCTCTTGGTGACCGTGTAAAGCGTTTCGTGATCGAGTTCCGACAGAACGCTGTCGCCGGGTTTCGCCCATGGAGTCCTGGAAGTCGTTGAAGGCGTCAGGAATGTTCCCCGGGCATTCAAGGACCAGTCGTTGTCGGACAGGCGCGGTCGCGACAGGATCTCGACCACATGATCGTCAGGCGAGATACGGACCTGGGTTTCCCAGACTTCATCGCCTTCGATTACCAACGGACGAAGAATGTCGAAGTCGCGCAATTCGATCTGGTCGCTCCGGCTCCACCGGAGCGCTGCGCGCAGGCTCATCTCGATATAGCCCGCGGCCGGATAGACGATGCTTTCCTCGACCTTGTGATCCTGCAGGAAGGGCAGGGAACCGCTGTCGATGTGGTTGAACCACTCCGCAGTGTCCTGACGCAGACGGTATCCCAGCAGCGGCCAGGTCTGACCGAACATGAAATCGACGCGTTCAGGGCTGTTTTCCGGGCGATACTCGGAGTTCTGCCAGGGGTAGGACGGGAGCGGAACCAGATGCCCTGGGCGTTCGCCGACAAACCGGATCAGGTCGGTCTGGCCGCCATGTGCCACAACGGATGCGGCGATCTTGTCAAGCGGATTGCCTGCTGCGGCAGCTGCTTTCTTGGAAGGTTCCTTGAGCGTTTCAAGAACCTTGGCCTTCTTGCCTTTGGCCCGCAGGACGTCGTTTACATAGGTGCCGAGAACAGGCTTGGGACCGATCTCGATCAGGACAGAGAAATCATCTGTTGCCATGTTTTCCATGGCGGCGGCAAACCGGACTGGCTGACGAACGTTGTGCCACCAGTATTCTGCATCGACGCGGACATCGCGTTCATCCGGCGTAACCGTCGAATAGAATGGAAGCGACACGTCTGTGGGCGCAAGACCATCCAATGCAGCAAGAAGAGGCTTCTCGATCGGGTCAACCAGAGCGCTGTGGAACGGATACGCCAGGTTCAGGCGCCGCATGGCCCACTTTTTCTTGCGGGCAAACTTCGCAAAAGCATCCAGGCTTTCGCTGTCGCCGGAAATTGTGACGCTTCGCGGGCTGTTGTCGGCAGCGAGTTCAAGTCTCGGCAGTCCGCTTTCCGCGATGGCGGCAACTGCCTGATCTGCCGGCAGAAGCAAGGCAGCCATGGACCCGAGATCCCTGACGACTTCCTGTTCGCTGGAACGGGCACGGATGACGCGGACTGCTTGTTCGAGGTTCAGGGCGCCTGCACACCAGGCTGCGGCAACTTCACCGACCGAATGACCTGCGGTCCCGGCAGCAGTAATGCCGCGCTGGCGCAGTGATTCCACAATGCCGACCTGAATTGCAAACAGAAGCGGCTGCGCGATTTCGGAGCGCTCAAGATCGGCTTCAAGGTCTTCTGCAAAAAGCGTTGTGACGAGCGACCAACCGCTCAGACCCATGAAGATCTTGTCGACCTTGTCAAATGCGGTCCGGAATGGCGTGTCGGCCTGGTAGGCTTCCTGGCCCATACCGGCCCATTGAGACCCGTTTCCGGAAAAGACAAACCCGACCTTCGCATTCGACTTGATGACGCTGCCAGACACGACATCTGCGTTTTCATCGCCGCTCTCTGCGAATGAACGCAGTGCGTCGAGTTTTTCCGCCTTGGTCTTGCCGAGAACAACAAGTCGCTCAGAAAGCAGATCGCGACCGTGGGCACTCGAGGCAATCACATTGCCGGCTGTTTCATCCGCCTCGTTGTCGAGACGTTCGGCGAACTTGCCGGCTAGTTGCTGCAGGGCTTCCTTGGACCGGGCACTGATGACCAGCGGCGCGTCAACCGGTGCTGTCGAAGCTTCGGCGGTTTCAGGATCAGGATCGCCTATGACGGCGTGAGCGTTCGTGCCACCGAAACCGAAGGAATTGACCCCTGCAAGTCTGCGGGTGCCATTGCGCTCCAGGGAAATGGCTTCACCGGCAACCTTGAGGTTCAGCTCGTCAAACGGAATATCCGGGTTCGGATTTCTGAAGTGCAGCGACTGCGGCAAGAGGTCTTCTCGCAGCGCCATTACGGATTTCAGAAGTCCGACCAGACCGGAAACAGGCTCAAGGTGACCGACGTTGGTCTTGACGGACCCGATGGGCAGCGCCTTGTCGCGTTTCTGGCCAATAACCTTGCCAAGCGCATCCGCTTCTGCAGGGTCACCAACGCGCGTACCGGTGCCGTGTGCCTCGACGAAGGCAAGATCCGTGGGATTGATTTCCAGGCCTTCGTAAATTTCTCGCAGAAGGTCTGCTTGCGCATACGGGGACGGAAGCGACAGGCCGACAGTGCGACCGTCGGCATTGATGCCGGTTGCAAGCAGCTTGCCGTGGCTCTTTGCACCTTCCGGAATGCCAGCACGCGCAGCACGCAGAACGACTACTGCGCCGCCTTCGGAGCGCACGTACCCATCGCCATTGGCGTCGAATGCCTGGCAGAGGCCTGTCGGCGACAGCATTGTGGCGCGGGAGAAGCCGACAAAGGCAAACGGGCTGAGCAGAAGGCTGACGCCGCAGACGATCGCGGTATCGATCTGGCCGGACTCGATGGCGGAAACCGCTTCGTGCAATGCGACGATGGAAGAGGAGCAGGCGGTGTCGACCGTGAAGCTCGGGCCTCTGAGGTCGTAGATGTAGGAAATGCGGTTGGAAACGATCGACAGCGTGTTGCCGGTCATGAACTGCATGTCGGCCATGGCCGGATCGACCAGGAAGCGATGGTGGTAATCGAGAGACGACGCACCTACATAAACGCCGGTGTTCGAGCCGGCCAGGTCACTGGGGCGGATATTGGCGTGTTCCAGAGCTTCCCAGACCAGTTGCAGCAGCAATCGCTGCTGCGGATCCATCTGCACGGCTTCACGCGGAGAAACACCAAAAAAAGAGGGGTCAAATCCCCACACATCATCCAGCTGCCCGGCAGCCCAGGTGTAGGTCTTTCCAGACGTGCTTTGGACCGGGTGTCCGAAGCGGGCCAGCGGCCAGCGGTCTTTGGAGACAGACGTAACTGCGCATTCGCCGTTTTTCAACAATGACCAGAATTCGGCAGAATCGTTGGCGCCGGGAAGGCGGGTAGAATAACCAAGAATATCGATATTTGATGTAAGCGACGCCACAGAACAACCTGTTTTTATTAGTTGGGTACAGTCAAGCTATTGATTTTCATAAGAAAACTTACAGTTTATAAACAGTCATTTCCGCATGCTCCCTCGAGATAAATCGCAGACCGGCGCGACCCAGTCCCAGTGCTGCCATGCGTAAGCTTATCCCATGCCAAACAGCGTTTCCAGCTACCTTGCAAACGCAGGGTTTGGCAACCTTTATCCCATGGAGAAATGCTGGAAAAGGCTAGATACATAAAAAATCGTATTTCTTCTGAGTGTTGTTAAGAAGCGTCGATGCGTTGCAAGAACAGATTTTGAAAATCTCTTGAAAAACAAACGCCCCGCGCGAGGGCGGGGCGTTTTTTGGTGTTCGGCTGCGGATCAGACGTTGCTGTCCGGGAAAGACGCCTTGCGTTCGGTCATGAAAGCCAGCAGCGCCTCGTCGATGCCCGGGTCAAGTTCGGGGCCCGTGTAACCCGCCAATTGTTCCTTCCAGCGGGCATTGGCACGTTGTGCGGCATCCAGTTGCCCGTCTGCGAGCCATTGCTCGTAGGAGTTATTGTCGGCGATCGAGGACCTGAAGAAAGCGCTCTCGAAATTGCGCTGCGTGTGCGCAGCGCCGAGGAAATGGCCACCGGGACCGACTTCCTGAAGCGCGTCCATCGCCAGAGTTTCATCAGAGATTTCGATGCCCTTGGCAAGTACATGCATCATGCCGAGCTGGTCGGCATCCATGACGAACTTTTCGTAGGAAGAGCACAATCCGCCTTCCAGCCAGCCGGCTGCGTGAAGGCAGAAATTCACACCTGATTGCAAGGTGGCCAGAATGGTCTGCGCGGATTCCTGCGCAGATTGCGCATCCGGGCTCTTGGATGCGGTGAACGAGCCACCTGAACGGAACGGCAGGTTGAGCCTGCGGGCGAGTTTTGCTGCCCCGTTGAGAAGCAGGGAGCCTTCCGGGCTGCCGAAAGTCGGGGCGCCGGATTGCATGGAGATCGAACTGACGAATGCACCGAAAACGACCGGAGCACCGGGACGAATCAACTGGGTCAGGGCACAACCGGCCAGAGCCTCTGCCAACACTTGCGACAGCGTACCGGCAACGGTTACCGGGCTCATGGCGCCTGCCAGGATAAACGGCGAAACGATACAAGCCTGATTGTGCTTGGCGTAAACCTTGAGAGCACCAAGCATGGTGGCGTCGAAAACCAGAGGCGAATTGGCGTTGATCAACTGGATCATGACGCAGTTCTGATCGACGAAGTCCTCACCGAAGGTGATCTGCGCCATCTTCACGGAATCTTCGGCGCGTTCCGGTGCGGTGACCGACCCCATGAACGGCTTGTCGGAATATTTGATATGGGAATAGACCATATCGAAGTGCCGCTTGTTGACCGGAAGGTCGACAGGCTCACAGACGGTGCCGCCGGAATGATGCATCCACGGCGACATGTAGGCGAGCTTCACGAAGTTGCGGAAGTCCTCGATCGTGCCATACCGCCGGCCCTTGTCGAGATCGGTGACGAAAGGGGGGCCGTAGACCGGAGCAAAGACAAGATTGTTGCCGCCGATTTCAACGTTGCGCGCAGGGTTGCGGGCATGCTGGGTAAATTGGGAAGGGGCCGTCTTTACCAGCTCCTGAAGCATGCCCTTTGGAAAGCGGACACGTTCGCCGTCGACTTCCGCACCGGCTTCTTTCCAGATACCGATAACTTCGGGGTCGTCACGGAATTCAAGTCCGATTTCAGCGAGAATGCGGTCGGTATTGGCTTCGATCCGTTCCGCGCCTTCATCGCTCAAAATGTCGAAGTTCGGAATGTTGCGTGAAATGTAGGGAATGGCCAGGCCGGCAGGTCCGGCTTGCCGGCGCTCGCGGCGGGCGCTTCTTCCTCGACGGCCAGATGGGGCGGCGTCTGACATCTTATGCTCCCAAGATGATTTTGGTTGCGCGTAGTCTTTATCAGGAGCCCTGACAACCCGGCTCCATAACCGTCGCACAATACCGTAAAAGCGTCATGGCGCTTTGTTGCTTCATTTTCGCCGGAAAGTCCATTGACTTCGCACAGTGAAAAGTGGTTTCGGAATTGGCGACCAAGCGAAGGTCGAGGTCACCTTGCCGTACAGAAATACCGCCTTTACGCCTAACCGCGCAGGCCAGGGCTTCGTAGAAGATAATTTGCGCACATGGATTTCCCGGTGCGGTCTGCTATTGCAGAAACAGGCCTGAAAACGGGCGAAGACGACACCAACAAGACGAAAGACTGCTGAATGTCCAAGCTGGAAGAGCTCCTTGCCCAGAAGGGGGCGTTGCTTGCCGATGGTGCAACCGGAACGAACCTGTTCGAAATGGGTCTCGTTTCCGGTGACGCCCCGGAATTATGGAACACGGATGAACCGGAAAAGATCACTGCGCTTCACAAGTCGTTTGTCGATGCGGGATCCGATATCATTCTGACCAATACCTTCGGTTGCAATCGTCATCGGTTGAAGTTGCACAAGGCGGAGGGGCGCGTCAGGGAACTCAACATTGCCGCCGTCAAGCTGGCGCGCGATGTGGCCGAAGCTTCCGGACGGACGGTTCTGATCGGAGGCTCCGTCGGACCGACCGGCGAACTTTTCCAACCCCTTGGCGCACTCAGCTATGAAGAGGGTGTTGCAGCCTTCGAGGAACAGATGGAAGGCCTTGTTGAAGGTGGTGCCGACATTTTGTGGGTCGAAACCATGTCAGCCGTCGAAGAAATGAAGGCAGCCGCTGAAGCAGCGCAGAATTTCGACTTGCCATTGGTCATTACTGCCAGTTTCGATACAGCCGGCAAGACGATGATGGGTCTTTCCCCCAAGGGGCTTGGCGACCTTCAGAGCCAGTTTGCCTGCACGCCCGTCGCGATCGGGTCCAATTGCGGTGTCGGTGCGTCGGATCTGCTGGCAGCGATCATGGACATCACCGAAGCCTATCCTGATGCGATAATCGTGGCGAAAGCCAACTGCGGCATCCCTCAGATCAAGGGCGATGAAGTGGTCTACACCGGAACGCCGGAGCTGATGGCAAAATACGCACATATGGCCCTTGATGCCGGTGCGCGTATTGTTGGTGGTTGCTGCGGTACGTCGCCGATCCATCTGGCTGCAATGCGCGCAGCTTTGGATGCCCACCAGGCGGGTGCCCGGCCGACGCTGAACGAGGTGATTGCCGAAATCGGTCCGCTTGTTTCGCCTCCGAACAAGGAAGCTGATGCCGCCCGCGCAGAAAACGACGGTTCGGGCTCCGGCCGACGCAGAGGGCGCAGGCGCAGCTAGATCTTGCGCTCAAGCCACAAGTCAGGGTTTTTAAAAGGCGCCAATAGGCGCCTTTTTTCGTCGAAAGTCCTGCAACAGTGTTGCAGCTGTCACGTAAGCCCTCTAACGCATCCCGATCGTTTTGCGGAAGGTCGGCAAGTCGCGATGCTGCATGAGCAGGAACTGCGCGCCGTCCGATCCGCAAGCTAACGGAACCGCTTCGAGCCTGAAGCCAGAAACGGACACATGTTTTGCGCCCTGTTGGACTTGCACTGATTGCTCTGGCTGCCCTGATCCCTCTTTTCTGGTTCGCCCCGTTGGCTGCATCGCGAGATCCGGTGGCGCTTTTCAGCCAGTATCTTGGAACCGCTGCATTGATCGTGATGGGGATCAACCAATTCCTGGCGACGCGCGTGCCGGGGCTGGAACTCGTGTTCGGGCCGCTCGACCGGATCTACGTTTTGCACAAATGGCTCTGCATCATCGCGATGGTGGGCCTGGGACTGCACGACATCATCGATGCGGATATGGACGGTTTGCGTGGTGGGCCGCTGGCCGACGCTGCTGAAGACATAGGTGAGGTTAGCCTTTACGGTCTTCTGATCCTGGTGCTGGCATCCGTCATCACCTTCATTCCCTACCACTTGTGGAAGTGGAGCCACCGGCTGATCGGCGTCTTCTTTTTCATGGGAGCATTCCATTACTTCTTCATTGAAAAGCCGTTTGCGAACGCAGACCCGCTCGGGCTTTACGTTTCTGCGTTCTGTGTGCTCGGCCTTGTTTCCTATGTCTGGATGTCTGTTCTGCGGCCGTTGGCACCACGTGGCCACGCCTACAAGGTTGCCTCCGTTCGTCACATCAATGGCCTGACGGAAGTGCTCCTGGAGCCTAGGGGGCGAGGGCTGAAACATGTGGCCGGACAGTTCGCCTTCCTTTCGGTAAAGGGAGGAGGCTTGACGGAGGAACATCCGTTTACACTCAGTGCCGCGCCACGCGATGACAGGTCTCTGCGTTTCACGATAAAGGATCTCGGCGACTACACCAGCCGCCTGTACCGCGAGCTGAAGGTAGGTATGGAGGCTACGGTTTCCGGTCCTTATGGCAATTTCTCGATGCCGTCTGGACGGGATCCTCAGGTCTGGATTGCCGCCGGTGTCGGAATAACTCCCTTCCTTGCGTTTGCGCAGACGCTGAAACACCGGGAGAGCGGGCCGATAAAGCTCTACTATTGTGTGCGCGAGCGTGGCGACATTCCATATGTGGCTGACCTTCAGCATTTGGCCGAAGAAACCGGCAAGCTTGAGCTGATGATCGTCAATTCGCTTGAAGGCGTCAGGCTGACGCCCGAACGGATTGTCGAAGACCTGAAGGGCGACCTACGCAATGCCCATGTCTTCTTTTGCGGGCCTGCGTCCCTTCGCAAGACACTGAAGAGCAGCCTCGTGTTGAAGGGCTTGAGAGCCAGCCGTTTTCACTTCGAGGAGTTTCAGATGCGAACCGGTATTGGCCTGGGCAGACTGACGGTCTGGCTTTGGGATCGGGGAATTTACGCCATCGAAAAACGCCGCGCCGAAAAGACACAGCCAGCAGAATAGGGCCTCCGACCTGCGAAAGCCCGCTTCGTGCGGGAAGGGCTTATTGCAGCCAGGGAGCTGTTGCACTCCAGAAGATGATGTCAACTCCAAGATAGTCGGTGGCAAACTTGATAAATTCCGAACGGGTAAAGGTCTTGCCCGTTTCCGGATTGACGTACTCCAAAGTGGGCTCCTGGATCGCCATCGCGATGACCGGCAATTTGTCCCGGTACTGGTGAAAGAAGGGGTAGGAATTCTTCATCTGTGCTTTTCGATGCGGAACGATATCGGGACCGCCCAGACCGATTCCGAGTTCGGCTGCTTTTTCGAAACTGCGCTGCATGTAGCCTTCACTGTTTTCCCACTCGCATGGCCAGAAGTTGACGTATTGAACGACATGGGATGCCTGGAACGCTTTGCGCGCATGGACCATGTTTTCCAATGTCGCGTTGAAATAGGCGTCGCAACTGAAGCCCGTCTCGTCCTTGCGTCTGTCAATGTCGATCGAGCTTTCCGGCAGGTTGAGGCCTTCGATGCGGCCATCGAACTGGTCCGCAAGGGCGGTCAATAGAGCCTGGTAACGGGAGCGAACCGCTTCATTCCATTGAACGGCTACCCAGCCTTCTGGTGTCGGGGTTTCGGCTTCACTGTCGTCCACCTGCCGGGCAAGGCCGCCTGCAGAGAGCGGATCTTTCAGCAAATAGTCCGGCACAAAGCGAGCACCTTCCCAGAAGAAGCGGTCCTGAAGTTGGAGAAAAAACGCCTTGTCGTATTTTTGGGCTACGGCGAGGTCCCGCTCGATTGCGGAAAAGTCATAACGACCTTTTTCCGGTTCAAGCATTCGCCAGTTGTAGAGGATCTGAACGCCCGAAATCGCTGGATTGTGCAATAGCTCACGTGTCTCGGAAAACGCACCTGCACTGGTGTAGAGGTAATGTTTGACGTCGGCCAGGGCGATACCGGGGAACGTCATTATCGAGGCAGCCACTACAAGCGACGGCAAGGGGCGAAGGCTGCGAGCGGAAAATACTTTGCGCAAGGCTGCAATCAGTCTGATCAATTGAAGACCCTCACTATTCAAAAACGAAAACCTGACAGAGGACTGAAGTGAGGCCCTTGTGTGTCTGGATCCGCTTTTGCCCAAGAAACGAATTGACGTGAACGTAAGATGAAATCAGATTATGGATTGAAAAAGAAAGTGGTAGGGGAGGCTACATGACACCGGTTATGACTGAGACCGAAATCATGGAAATGCTGGACAAGGAATTTCCGCAAATCCATGCAGGTGGTCGTGTTTATGCGATCGACAGCGTCTCACCCGGGAAAGCGGTCCTGCGCCTTTCCGCCAACGAGCTGCACCTGCGCCCGGGGGGCACAGTCTCCGGTCCTTCCATGATGGCGCTTGCCGACCTGGCCGCTTACGTCGTGATCCTGGCTCATATTGGCCCGGTTGCGCTTGCCGTGACCACAAATCTCAACATCAACTTTCTGCGGAAACCTGAGGCGGGAGATCTTCTCGCCACGTGCCGCCTGTTGAAACTCGGCAAGCGTCTTGCCGTTGTCGATTGCGAAATTGCAGGTGAGGGACAGGAAGAACTCGTGGCTCATGCCACGGCGACCTATTCCGTTCCTCCCCGCTGATAGTATCCGGACTGGCGGCCTTGATGTCAGGCTGATTGCCTGCCGTCATCCTGCGCAAACAAGTCTTCCAGGTCGGTCGTGTATTCGACGACCTGTCCGCGTCCACGTCTCTTGGCAGCGTAAACCGCCAGATCCGCCCGGTGGATGGCGGTTTTTTCGGTGTCCTGATCTGTGGTCAGATAGGCCCCGACGCTCAGGCTTGGAACATACGACTTGTCTTCATAGACACAGGGTGCTTTTGCCCCTTCCATGACACGACCATAGAGTTTGCGAAAATTTTCCTGCGATATGTTGGAAGCGATGACCACGAATTCGTCGCCGCCGAACCGGCCGACAATGTCGTCCTTGTTACGCGTACTGGCTTGAAGAATGCCGGCAATATGTTTCAACAGGCGGTCACCGCACACATGGCCGAACTGGTCGTTGACTTGCTTGAAGAAGTCGACGTCGACGAAAAGGACACCCAAGCCCGCCGAACTGGCTGGTGTCGCGAATTTCTCCTTCAGGATTTCTGAAATGGAGTTACGGTTAAATACACCGGTCAACTGGTCGTATCTCGTAAGATCCAGAAGCCGCTGGTCTTTTTTCCTGAGCTGGTTCGTTCGATAAACGTAGGCAGAAGCAGGTATCGCGAGCAGTACGGTCGTTCCGATGATCAGCACCCAGCTGATTTGTTGAAATGCATCTTCAAGCGCATCATTCAGCGGGCCGACGTCGACGTAGACTTCTATCGTGCCCAGCAGTCGGCCGTCAGGCGTCACGGCTGGCACATAGGATTCTATTATGGCTTCGTGCTGTTCGTTTTCTTCCTCTGTGTCGTCGTGATGGAGGAAGAATTGAGGTACTCCGGTCTGGAAGGTTTCCAGTGCGGTCTGGCTGAAAGATGTGTTTTCTTCAACGCGTCCATCTGTCGAAAGGAATGTCCGGTGACCCTCGGCATCGAATAGCTCGAAGTGTATGGTGTCGATCATCGCAAAGGAATCGGCCAATCGAGCAAGGTCCTCGGGCACAACGGTATCGGTGTTGAACATCTTTTCTGCATTCGGAATGGTGCGGAAGAAATGTTCAGACCATTTCATGGCCTTGACTTCGGCATTTTGCGTTATCGATCTGTGAACCTGCCAGTCCAGCAGAAAGTGCACCGCCGAAGCGATACCGGCAAGCAGGATCAGGCCGGCAAGAATGGCGGCACTCAGGGGTTTCGTCAGTGTCGTCCTGACTTTGGCAAACGTCATGTGCACAGCTTTTAAGTTTGGTTCTTTGCCGCCCATCATGGCGGTTCAGCTTTAAGCTGGCGTAAAATCGACTACAGAATTTCCGGGGTTTCGCCTTAACCAGCCGTATTTGGCGCGCGTTTGCCAGATCTAATTTACGGTATTATAATACCGTTTTTTTAAGTTATTGAAAAATATAAAGAAATAAGAGGAGTGGTGAAAATATCGTGCTTGACGCTTATTCTGCGTGAGCGTATAAGCGCCCCCGAACGAAATTTCGGTCCGTTCGCTGGCTTGTTACAGGCCGCGCGGGCCTTTTCTTTAACCGACCAGTACGGATCAATCTCATGAAGACCTTCTCTGCCAAGCCGGCTGAGGTCGAGAAAAAGTGGATCTTGATCGACGCAGAAGGAATGGTTGTCGGCCGTCTCGCCGCATTCATCGCCAATCACCTGCGTGGCAAGCATCTGCCGACCTTCACGCCTCACATTGACACTGGTGACAACGTCATCGTCATCAATGCCGACAAGGTTGTGTTCACCGGCCGCAAGTACGACAACAAGAAGTACTACTGGCACACCGGCCACCCGGGCGGCATCAAGGAGCGCACCGCACGTGCAATCCTCGAAGGTCGTTTCCCGGAGCGCGTCCTGGAAAAAGCCGTTCAGCGCATGATGCCGGGCGGTCCTCTGTCCAACAAGCAGCTGAAGAACCTCAAGGTCTACGCTGGTCCGACCCACCCGCATGAAGCTCAGTCGCCGGAACTCGTCGACGTCAAGGGCCTCAACGCAAAGAATGATGGCAAGAGGGCTTAACGATGGCTGAGCTGCAATCCCTGGAAGAACTGGGCGGTGCGGTCGAAACCGCTGCCCCCGAAGCTCCGGTCCATGTCCAGAAGCTGGACGCCAATGGCCGTGCATATGCAACCGGCAAGCGTAAAGACGCTATTGCCCGCGTCTGGATCAAGCCGGGCACCGGCAAGATCGTGATCAACAAGAAGGACTACACCGAGTATTTCGCTCGCCCGGTTCTTCAGATGATCCTTCAGCAGCCGATCATGCTGACCGACCGTGCAGGCCAGTACGACGTTATCGCAACGGTTACCGGTGGTGGTCTGTCCGGTCAGGCTGGCGCTGTGCGTCACGGCCTGTCCAAGGCTCTGACCCACTATGAGCCGGAACTGCGTGCGGTTCTGAAGAAGAACGGCTTCCTGACCCGCGACAGCCGCGTTGTCGAACGTAAGAAGTTCGGTAAGCGCAAGGCACGCCGGTCGTTCCAGTTCTCCAAGCGTTAATCGCTGGATCTGGACGTTACCAGTTCGAAAAACCCGCCGGAGCGATCCGGCGGGTTTTTTGTTGGCATCAATGCCTGCTAGGGCTTTGGCACGTTTGCAGCCACCCATGAGGAGGACAATCCGCTGAGTTCGAATGTGAAAGATCAGGCATCTACAACCCAGGCAAAATTTCTGTCTGGAAGTCTGTTTCGCCATGTGACCGTAATGTCCCTGACCGCGTCTATCGGTCTGATGGCGATCTTTGCTGTCGACTTTGTCGACATGATCTTTATTTCCATGCTGGGCAAGGCGGAACTGGCGGCGGCAGTCGGATACGCCGGCGCGATCCTTTTCTTCACCACCTCGTTTAACATCGGCGTTGCCATTGCCGCCGGTGCGCTGGTGGCCAGAGCACTGGGGGCAGGGGACAAAGAGGAGGCACGGCAACAGGCTTCCAACGCTCTTACGGCGGGGTTCCTTTTCAGCGCGGTCTTTGCACTGGCCGTTTGGATTTCTCTGGGGCCGCTTGTCACGTTGATCGGCGCAACCGGTCAGACCCATGATCTCGCAGTTCATTATCTAGCAATCATCGTTCCGACGTTGCCTCTCCTGTTGCTCGGCATGGCAGGTGGAGCCGTTCTGAGGGCGCATGGCGATGCCCGGTGGGCGATGATGTCGACCATTGTCGGTGGGCTGGTGAATGCAGTGCTTGATCCGATTTTAATCTTCGGCTTCGACCTGGAACTGACAGGGGCAGCAATAGCCAGCGCAGCATCCCGCGTCGCCATTGCCGTATTCGCGCTGGTACCGATCTTTCGCTACCACGGCGGCCTGACATTGCCGCGCCCGAAGGCCTTGTTCAGGGACATGTCGCCAATTGCCGCGATTGCCTGTCCAGCAATTCTCACCCAACTGGCAACACCGGTGGGGCAGGCCTGGGTAACCCGGTCAATGGCCGAATTCGGTGAAGAGGCCGTCGCAGGCATGGCGGTTGTCGCGAGAATGTCGCCATTGGCCTTTGCAACCATCTTTGCGCTGTCCGGAGCCGTGGGGCCCATCGTGGGGCAGAACTATGGGGCGGGACGGTTCGACCGGGTGCGTGACACGCTGCGCGAAGCGCTTCTGTTTACGGCACTTGTGGTCGGACTGGCCGCGTTGGTCCTGTTCATGCTTCGTGAACCGATCGCGCATCTGTTCGAGGCCGAAGGTGTTGCCCTGACCCTGATTTTCCTTTTCTGCGGTCCCTTGGCGCTGGCCTTCTTTTTCAACGGCGCCATCTTTGTTGCGAACGCCTGCTTCAACAATCTGGGCCGGCCGTTCTATTCAACCATGCTCAACTGGGGAAGGCACACGGTCGGTACGATTCCCTTCGTCTGGATCGGGGGAGCACTGTATGGGGCGCCTGGTGTCCTGATCGGTCAGGCAGCCGGAGGCGTCTTGTTCGGTGTCGCTGCCATCCTCATCGTGCGTGGTGTCATTCGCTCCGTCGAGGAGCATCATGAGAAGCCGCGAGAACCGGGGCTCTTTCAGCGTCAGGCGCGTCAGGTCATCCTGTTCTTTTCAAGAAGGTAGCCGGTCAATCACATTCGACCCGGTTTGACCGGAGGCAACTTGTGTGTGACGCGCTCACTTCGGCTTCTTCGACCACTGATACGGATCAGTTGCTGGAACTTCGGGCATTCCATGTGTGACGGTGCAGGACAGTCGGCGACGTGACGGATCATGTCGCGAAGTGCTTCCAGCGTGTGGATTTGTCTGTCGAGTTCATCTGCTCTCATGTGAAGGCCGGGCCGTGAGAGGGCAGGGCGGCCGTCGGAGCCGAACATTGACTTGATCTCTTCCAGCGAAAAGCCGCCCGTCTTGCCAAGCGTGATCAGGGCAAGCTGGTCCAGCACCTCCGGTCCGAACAGGCGCTTCAGCCCCCGGCGGCCGACGGACGTGATCAAACCCTTTTCCTCGTAGTGGCGAATTGCCGATGCAGCGATGCCCGTTTGCTTCGATACTTCGGAAATATCCATTAATTTCATCTATTGACCTCAAGTCGACTTGAATTTGTAGGCTGTGCTCCTGGCTTTCAAAAGGCAAGGAAAAACCATTATGTCTTCTCAACCTCGATCAACAGGTCGACCGCTCTGGCTGGAAACAGCAGCAATCGCGCTGCTGATGACGGCAACCTTGAAAATCATGGCGAATGCGACCATCAGCCCGGCGCTTCCGGCGCTCGAGGCAAGCTTTCCGGATGAACCCGCGGCGGCCTATCTGACCCGCTTCCTGGTCGCAGCGCCGTCGCTGTCCGTTGTTCTGATCGCACCGTTCGCCGGGCTGGCGGCAGACAGGTTCGGAAGAGGTCCGCTGCTGCTGGCTGGCGTTCTTCTTTTTGCCTTTGCCGGCAGCGCTGGAGCCTACCTGCCGGACCTGCAGTCGATCCTGGTGAGTCGTCTTTTGCTGGGTGTTGCGGTCGCCATGACCATGACTGCGCAGGTTGCGCTGGTTGGGGACCTGTTTTCCGGTCAGCGCCGAAGTGCCTTTATGGGATGGCAGACGGCGGCGATCAATTTCAGTGGCTTCCTGTTCATCGGCTTTGCCGGTTGGCTTGCAGGCCTGTCTCCACGTTTGCCGTTCCTGGTCTATATGTTGCCTGTTCTGCTGGTGCCGCTGTTGCTGCCGATCCTGCAACAGGAAAGAAACACTCGCCGCGAGAGTGCGGCCAGCACAGCCGCAAATGCAGACCTTGCCCCGCAAAAAGGATGGCTTGTTCCCGCACTGGCTGTTGGCCTGCTGACCATGGTCACCGTTATGTTCTTTTTCCTGATGCCCAGCCAGTTGCCGTATTATCTGGATGAAAACGGCATCGATAGCGCTTCTGGAACGGCAATGGGGCTAGGTGCATTGACACTGACCGGAGGCCTGGTTGCGATTGCCTACAAGAGGATCAGTTCCCTTGTCGGCCTGTCTGCGTCTTTCGGCATCGGCTTTGTGTTGATGGGGCTGGGGTTCGCCATTCTTTCGATAGACGCTCTCTGGCCGCTCATCCTCGGCGGTGCTGCGCTGGTCGGGGCGGGTTATTCTCTTGTGCAGCCGTCGTTTCTGCTGCTTGCGTTGCAAGTCGCACCGGAAGAACGGCGTGGCAGTGTTTCGGGTATCGTGACGACAGCAATGTTTCTGGGCCAGGTCGTTTCGCCGCTGGTCCTGACCATGCCAATTCAGGACTTCGGTTTTGCCACTGTCTACCGGGGAACGGCGCTGGCGTTGTTCCTGTTTGCCGCTGCGGGGTTCAGCTTGTTGCTGTTTCGCCCATTCAAGCCAAGGCACGCTGGCTGAGGCGGCCAAAAGCCGGGACATTTAGGTGTGCCCCGGCCAAGGTGTCAGGACTTCAAGGCTTTACCCGCTGCATAGGTTTCAACGACAGCACGATCATCGCCTAGGGTTTGCAGCACGAAAAGCTCTTCCGACAGACTTTCTGCAGTCTCCATTCGCAAGGCCATAGTTTGCGTTGCGCGCGCATTGAGTACGACCAGGTCTGCGTCGGTGCCCGGCTCCAGTGTGCCGATCCTGTCTTGCAGTGAAAGCGCTTCGGCGTTGCCGAGCGTTATCCAGTGGAAACAGGCGAGCGGGTGGAGGCGCTGGCGCTGGAGCTGCAGAACCTTGTAGCCTTCGTCGAGCGTGCGCAGCATGGAATAGTTTGTGCCACCGCCAACGTCGGTGGCGATGGCCGTGCGAACGCCAGCCTGCTCCAGCCCGGCCTTGTTGAAAAGACCGCTGCCAAGGAACAGGTTTGACGTTGGGCAGAAAACGGCAACGGAGCCGGTTTCCCGCATGACACCCAGTTCCCGGTCGTTCATATGGATGCAGTGACCGAGCAAGGTCTTGCGGCCGAGCAGGCCAAACCCTTCGTAAACGCCAAGATAGTCTGTCGCTTCCGGGTAGAGTTCCAGCGTGTAGGCGATTTCGTTGTGGTTTTCGTTGATGTGGGTCTGCAAATGGCAGTCCGGATATTCCCTCAACAACGTTCCGGCAGCTTCAAGCTGCCCGGGGGTCGACGTGATTGCAAAGCGCGGGGTGACGACATAATGCGCCCGTCCGCGTCCATTCCATTTTTTCAGCAAAGCCTTGCTGTCGTCATAGGCGCTTTGAGCGGTGTCGCAAAGATCGGCAGGCGCGTTCCTGTCCATCATCGTCTTGCCACCCAGCATCAACATGCCGCGCCGTTCCGCCTCCTCGAAATAGGCGTCGACCGAGGCGGGGTGGCTGGAACAATAGGCGGAGGCCGTGGTGGTGCCGTGGGCAACCAGCGCGTCATAAAAGGCCTTGGCGATCCGTTCCCCATGAGCCTTGTCCGCAAACTTCATTTCTGCCGGGAACGTATAGTCGTTCAGCCAGTCCAGAAGTTGGTCCGCCCAGGACGCAATCACCTGTGCTTGGGGGAAATGGATATGGGTATCGATGAAGCCGGGCAGGATCAGATGTGGCCGATGATCGATGATGGCCGTTCCTTCATCTGCGGAAGCAGCAACGTCCGCAAACTCGCCGCAAGCAGCAATTTTGCCGCCACGAAGCAGAAGGGCACCATTCTCGATATAGCTGTAAGCGTCCGTGTCATCCGGCCCTTTGGGGGCGGTGGAGAAAGAAAGCAACCTGCCGCGCAGGATCTTCGGGGTCATGTCTGCCAAGGCAGGAATTCCTCATGGAGATGGACCGGCAATTGCCAGTTTGTTCCTCGTTTTAGTCCCGGAGGCGCAAGGCGACAACGGTCCCGTGACGGTATCCCGTGGATCGCCGCGCAATCCAAAGAAAGACGGGAAATAATCCCGAGGACAAAATCTGTGTGTGAGGCAAGCCGACTTTATTGCCCGGATCCTGTCAGGGAAAATAGCGCTCCACCCAGGGCTGCCAGCGTGGCGAGAATGGCAAGACAGGTATAAAACGTGAAAATCGTGGCCGCACCTTCCGGAGGTGCGGTGTTTTCGTTTCTGGCGTTCCAGGCCGTTGGTGCCGAGTCCTGCGCCGAATTTTTATCATAGCCAGCCATCCTGACTTCAGGCTAACCGGCAAGAGATAATCTCGCGTAAACGGTTGGGGACTTCAAAACAGCGGCAATGATCGGGAAGGGTGTCCTCAGAAATCTCAGAAACTCAGGAGCCTTCAGTTACCTCGATCGTCACGTGGCCGATGCCATGCCTTGTCTTCAACCGCTCTCGGATTTGCTGCAAAACGGCATCCGGACTGTCTTCCGGTTTCAAGATGGCATGCATGGTGGCATTCACCTTGCCTTCGGCCAGCGACCAGAGATGGATGTGATAAACGTCGGCAAGGCCAGGGACTTCATGCAACAGATCGGTTTTCAGGGTGTCCCTGTCGATGTCTGCCGGTGCGCCTTCCAGCAGGATATGCGCGGACTGGCGCATTACCGCGACCGCAGAACGAACAATCAGCACAGCGACGAAAACCGACAGGATCGGGTCAATCGGGTACCAACCCGTGAAATAGATGACGATAGCGGCCGCGATCGCCGCAACGGAGCCGAGTAGATCGCCGAGCACGTGCAGGATCGCAGAGCGCATGTTGAGCGATCCGTCACCGCCACGCTGCAGAATGAAAAAGGCGCCGATATTCACCAGAAGGCCGATTACGGCAATGATGAACATCGGGCCTGCAAGCACGGTCTCCGGCTCCATGAAGCGCCCGGCAGCTTCCACGCAGATCCAGCCTGTCACCACCAGCAGGAATATGGAATTGGCGAAGGCAATCAATACCGGCAACCGGTCGCGGCCATATGTTAGCCGAGCATCTGCAGGTTTCTTGGATTGCTGAAAGGCCCACCAGGCCAACCCCAGCGATGCGGCATCCGTAACCATGTGGACGGCGTCCGCCATCAGCGCCAGAGACCCTGAAAGCCAGCCGCCGATCAGCTCCGCAAACATGAAGGCAGCAATCAAAAGACCTGCCCACGCAACAGCGCGGGCGTTCTTGTCCGTCACTTCAGGGGTGTGATCATGGTCATGCCCTTGACCATGATCATGGTCGTGAGAATGGCGCTGCGCACCGCCGCCGGCATGGTCGTGATGGCCGCTGTCGCTCATGGCTGTGATCCTTCCTTTACACGGAGAGGTGGGCGACCCGATCTTTCGACATATCCCCACGGTTGACAAGAAGCGGAACAGGAACAGCACCAAAGAGACGGGGGACAAGTGCTGGTTCAACACTCTGTAGCGGGCCTTGCGGCTCGGGATTGGCGGGACGATCCATCACTGGTAAAACCTGAAAGACCGTCCTCGGGTGTCCGGTAAATGACACACCCGGCAGTCCGTGCCGCTTGATCCGGAGCGGCGCAAAAATCCTGCCACACCAGACTTCAAGGAAATTGTCATGTCAGCAGAATTGCCGCGGGAAACCGACAACGCATTTCTGGGTAAATCGGTCAAGGGCGGTTCGCATGAACCGACCTATGCAGGCGCGCTGTCCTTCATGCGCCGCCGCTACAGCCGCGATCTGACCGGGATTGACCTGGCGGTTTGGGGCATCCCGTTTGATGCCTCTGTTTCCAACCGTCCGGGGGCTCGGTTCGGTCCTCAGGGGGTGCGCCGCGCATCCGCCATTTTCGACGGCGACCCGCAATATCCGTTCGAAATGGACCCTTTCGAGGTTCTTGCCTGCGTGGACTACGGCGACTGTGTTTTCGACTATGGCCGCAACGCTGATATTCCCGGACACATCCAGTCTCAGGCCTCTGATATTCTGGCTTCCGGGGCGCATCTGTTTTCCATCGGTGGCGATCATTTCGTCACCTATCCGCTTCTCAAGGCGCATGTGGCCAAACATGGCCCGCTCGCCCTGGTGCAATTCGATGCCCATCAGGACACCTGGAACGATGAAGGCGACCGGATCGACCACGGCACCTTCACTGGACGCGCCGTGCGAGAAGGCCTTATCGACCCAGACCGTTCGATCCAGATCGGCATCCGTACCCATGCTCCCGAAACTTGCGGGCTGGAAATCATTCATGGCTATGAGATGGACGAATTGGGTATCGGCGGCGTGACCGACAGGATCAAGGCCCGGGTGGGCAATGGCCCGGCCTATATGACATTCGACATCGATTGCCTTGACCCGGCGTTTGCTCCCGGTACCGGTACGCCTGTTTCCGGCGGCCTGTCCTCTCGCGAGGCATTGTCGGTCCTGCGTGGGCTGGGGTCATTGAACTTCGTCGGCGGTGATGTCGTCGAAGTCGCACCGGCTTACGACCATGCCGATATCACCTCGATTGCCGGCGCTAGCGTCGCGCTGACCTACATTGGCCTGCTTGCCGAAAAGCGGAAACAGGCAGGCTGAGGCCAGAGCAGGGGCAAGATGGAAACGAACCTCAGCTTCCGATTTGTCAAGACGCCGGGCAGCATGCCGCTGCCGCCCGGTGTCGCTAGGCAGTTCAAGGTGTTTGGCACCGGGCAAAGTCTGGAGGAAGCACCTGCCATGGTGTTCGAACTGGACAAGCCGCACATGAGAGGCGTCACAAGCATTCGCATCGGCCCACAGACTGCCTGGGCACTCGAGTGCAGATCCAGGTCCGGTACTGGCAGCTGGGAACTGAGGACCGATGCCGATGTCAGTATCGGACAAATCGGGGGACGAGGACCTTTGAAGCAGGGCTGGCAACTGGAAGTGCCTGGAAGCAATGTTCAGTTCAGCCTTGCCAACCCTGACAGTGTTGCCAAACAAGCCGTCCGCACGATGCTTGGTGGCGACACGGAAGCTCTGGTGCTGTTGGCAGACGGCAATCCAGTGGGGACGCTGGTCCGCAAACATCGGGATCAGGCAGAAGGCAAGAAAGCCGGTTTGCTGTCAGGTTTGAAGAGATTCGTGACGGGCAGGGATTGGGTGCTCGACATTCACGAGCCGGATTTGCGCAGCAAGATCGCGGGGCAGGAGCAGCAAGTTGCGCTTGCCGCACTTGGTCTGGTCGCCATCGTGAGTCTGGAGTTGAGCACAGCCGACTGAACAGCGACCCGCTTCAAGGAGACATTCAAAGGAAATCAGCCGTGTTTGCTGCGCACTGCCTTCCCGGGAAGGTTGTCGTTGTGCGGAACAGCAGTCCAGAAACGGTAGAGCGGGGTTTTGTCCTTCATGGTCTGGTAAAGCTGGATCAACTTGCCGAAGCTGACGAACTGGGCCGCATACGCAACGGCCAGACCTGTCAGCGACAGGATTGGCGATGACAGGAAGCCGCCGAGCAACGCAATCAGCCCACCCATCCAGAAAACGAGATAAAGCGTTGTAATCCGGGCACTGTCGGTGGCGGGAACGGGGAGGAACAATCTGTTGAGCCAGATCTTTTCTCCAAAGCTCACGCGTTTGGCCCAACTGGAGGCCTTGCCGGTTTCCCCGACAAGCCTGGGGACAGCGATCACGCCTGCCAGTACCGCAAAAGCGAGCAGAAGTGCGCCCCAGACACCAAGCCAGGCTTGCGTCCACAAGGCACCGGTCAACATGCCAGGTGCGAGTATCTTCATGAAAGTTGCCAGCGCAGGCGCTGGCTTGCCGGTCGCTGCTTTGGGCAGAAGAACGGGAGCTCTCAGGCCATTGGCATCTTTCAATGCCGGACGGGCAAGGGGGCTCGGGTGACGTTGCGTGGTTTGCATATGCTGAAGCCAGCCTTTCGGATATCCGGCAATCTTACCCGGCGAAACGGGGATTTGGCAAACAACATTCTGTCGCAAGCAACAGTAAAGATCGTGAAAAGTACCTAGGTCAGAGATCGGTGTCACTAAGTATTTGAATCGATATCTCCTGGAGATTTTGGTGTAGTTTCAATGTGTTTGCCCGGATTGGCTAGTTCGTTCGATGAATAATAAAATACTAATGAGTAAAAAGGCCTGCGTTCTGTTCAGTTCATTGTTTTTTAGTTTGAAATCGGCAAAAATAGCCAAATACTTGAGAGTGATAAATCCAATCAATTGGACTGGAGCATGGTCTTACAAACAAGCCAGGATGATGGGGACGCGGAAAATAGCGAAATAGTTTCGTCCCTGGCCTCCGAGCTGGATCGGCTTAACCACATCACGAAGCTGTCAAGAAGTGACGAACTTCGCCTCAGCGGCGACTGGCTTCATACACTGCTTAACGAGGTTTCCGATTATCTCTATGTGAAGGACCGCAGCTCGCGCTTCGTCATGGCGAACTTGCAGGTCGCGCTTGATGTCGGTCTCGATGATGCTTCGCAATTGATCGGCAAGACCGATCTGGAGCTGCATCCGGAAGAGACCGGGTCCAAGTTCCATGCGATCGAGCAGGAGATCATGGCCTCGAATATTCCGCGTATCGATTTCGAGGAGCCGTCAATTCTGGCGAACGGCAAGCGGAAATGGTTCTCTTCGTCCAAGTACCCGGTCACAAACAGCAAGGGTGAAGTCGTCGGCATTGTTGGCCTCTCGCGGGACATCACAGAGCGCAAACGGGCGTTACTGCTGCAGCAGGGGCAGAACAAGGTCCTTCAGGAAATTGCTGCGGGCAGACCCTTGAACGAGGTGTTGACGACACTCGTATTGACCATTGAAGACCAACTCGATGGAGTGATGGGGTCGATCATGCTTGTGGATGACACAGGCGAGCATCTTCTGGCGACTGTCGGTCCCAACCTGCCGCAAGACTACCTGGACATCACCGATGGCATACCCGTGAGCCCGAAAATGGGTTCATGCGGAACCGCTGTGTTCCGCCGCGAGAGTGTCATCGTCGAAGATATCCAGAAGGACCGACTGTGGGAGGATGTACGCGACCTTGTTGCTCCTTTCGAATTGCGGTCCTGCTGGTCGGTGCCGTTTTTCGGCAAGGACAGCAAGGTTCTGGGCACGTTTGGGCTCTACACCAAGTCAACGCGCAGCCCGACGGATCACGAGCTGAAGCTTGCACTGGAAGCTGCCCGGCTTGCGTCCGTAGCGGTCGAGCGTGACCGAGCCGAGCGCAAGATCCGCTATCTGGCCAATCATGACGTCCTGACCGGCCTGCCCAATCGGCAGGAGTTCAAGACCAAGCTGGAAGAAAAGGTGTCCGAAAGTGACAGGACCGGCGTGCCTGTTGCCGTCGTTTTTGTTGATCTCGACAATTTCAAGTTCGTCAACGACAGCTTCGGACATGCGATAGGCGACCAGGTGCTGATGATTGTCGCGGAACGGATCATGGCCGTCCACGACGGTGCACATCAGGCCATCCGTTTCGGGGGCGACGAATTTGTCCTGATTGTCGACCGTGACACGGCAGAGAAAGCCGCCCTCAACGAATTCATGGCAAGGCTCCGGGACGAGATCACCAAAACGATCCAGATCGATGACCTGTCGTTCCATGTTACCTGCAGCATTGGTGCTGCCTGTTACCCGCAGGATGCAGACAGTGCGGCACAGCTTTTACGGAATGCCGACAAGGCGATGTTCGAAGCAAAGTCCGCAGGACGTGACAGCTTCAAGGTCTATGAGCAGACCCGTCCGGAACGTTCGGTCAACAAGCTGACACTTCTGGAGGAAATGCGGACCGGCATCGAGAACGGCGAGTTTTTCCTGGAATACCAGCCGCAATACAATCTGGTCAGCGGCCGTATCGTCGGTGCGGAAGCGCTGGTGCGCTGGCAACATCCGGCACTTGGTCGCATGATGCCGGGCGAATTCATCACCCTGGCGGAAGAAAGTGGCCTGATCGTGCCTCTGGGCAGATGGGTGACACGCGAAGCCTGCCGGCAGAACAAGGAATGGCAGGAAAGTGGCCTGATGCCGATTACGGTTGGCGTCAATGTTTCCGCCCGTCAGTTCCGGGACGACGGTTTGATTTCGGATGTTCGCGATGCACTCGAGGAAACCGGACTTGCCGCGACCTACCTTGAGCTGGAGCTGACCGAAAGCCTGCTGATCAAGAATGCGGATCAGGCCGTTGGACTGATGGACGATTTTCGCCGGCTGGGCGTGAAGCTCGCCATAGATGATTTCGGCACCGGATATTCAAGTCTCGCCGCGCTGAAAAGCTTTCCGCTGACAAGGCTCAAGATCGACCGCAGCTTCATCAGCGATCTGGATTTCGACGAAAGCGACCGGTGTATCGCAAAGGCCATCATTTCCCTCGGGCGGGAACTTGGGCTTTGTGTCGTGGCTGAGGGCGTGGAAACCGCAAAGCAGCAGGCCTTTCTTGCCAGCTGCCGTTGTGAAGTCGTCCAGGGCTATCATTTCGGCCGCCCGATGGCCGCCCGCAAGTTCGGCAAGCTGCTGGCCATGACATTGACGTCTCTGGACGCACATTTCGGGTAGGAAATTTCAAGGCCTACAGAATCTGAGTGTCAAAATCGCCCGTTAATGCCCAAAAATTCGGTTAGAATGTCCGCACGAATTTCTGGCGTATGCCGGCTGCCGGTGAATACCGACCAGATTGCTTTCGCGTGATCGTGAGAGTTCTTTCGAAGACGTAGCCCGTCTCCACCACAGCGAAATTTATGCCAGCGATGCACAATTCGACTCTTACCTGGGTCGTCTGAGGATGGAGCTGCAGCATTCACATTCATCGGCCTAGGAAACCAAAGTTTGTCCAGAACGACGGTGTATCCTTCGCCAGTTTGTATCTCGGGCTCCGGGCCTGTGCTGCGTTTGTTTGGATTGAACGGATATTGAAACGCAATGACTCGGACGTCTCCTTCGGAAAAAGATCCAATAAAAGAATAGGTTATCCGGAACGATAAGGTTTGCTCAAAGTAACCGTCTTCAAGGGCGATGATTGGCCCCGCCGCAAGTAATTCGCCTCTGAACACAAACTCTGAACGCAGCACACTTCGCAGTTCTGGTCCCCGACCTGACACGCAAGCCTCGGAGGGTTCGGAAATCAACCAAGCTGCTAGAAACGCGGTCAAAAACTTGAACAAAGGCAAAGCGGTTCTCGTTGATGTCGGGATTTCTATATATTTTGAAGAACCGACTATGGTCGTTAGTTATGCATTGCACGCGCTACCAAATGAACTTCGCGCAGGAGCGCTTTTGCTAGTTAACTAGACCTTGGTCATCACATAAGAGCCGGGCGCATCCTCAAGGATCTTGACCCGGTTTGCACCCGGTTTGCGGGCCTTGACCTTGGCGTCGTCATGCGAACGGATCCACTGATCCCAGTAAGGCCACCAGGACCCAGGGTGTTCCTCGGCATTCTTGAGCCAGTTCTCCAGCGTTCCCTTGGCCTCCGCGCCTGTCCAGAACTGGTATTTCTTCTTTGCAGGCGGGTTGACCACACCGGCAATATGCCCGGAACCGGCCAGCACATAATCGACCGGGCCACCGAAACAGCCTGACCCCAGAAAGACCGATTTCGGCGGTGCGATGTGGTCTTCACGCGTTGCCAGGTTGAAGATCGGAATGGTCACCTTGGAGAGATCCAGGTGCTCGCCCGCGATTTCCATTTCGCCCTTGGACAGTTTGTTGTCCAGATAACAATTGCGCAGATAGAACGAATGGTTCGCGGCGGGCATGCGCGTGGAATCCGAGTTCCAGTAGAGCAGGTCAAACGGGAAGGGGTCCTGGCCCTTCAGGTAGTTGTTGACCACATAGGACCAGATCAGATCGTTGGAGCGCAGCATGTTGAAGGCGGACGACATCTTGGAGCCGTCCAGGTAGCCGTGCTCGGCCATCCTCTTTTCAAGGACCGAGATCTGTTCTTCATCGACGAACACCTTCAGGTCCCCTGCGAAAGTGAAGTCGACCTGTGTGGTGAAGAAGGTCGCGGTCTTGATGCGGTCGTCGCCGATCTTTGCCATATAGGCAAGCGTGACCGCCAGCAATGTGCCGCCGACGCAGTAACCGATGGAATTGACCTCTTCCTGGCGCGTTGCCCGCTTGATGACGTCGAGCGTATTGAGGATGCCTTCCTTCATATAATGCTCGAAGCTCTTTTGAGCCTGGCGTTCGTCCGGGTTGACCCAGGAAATGACAAACACCGTGTGGCCCTGGTCGACCGCCCACTTGATGAAGGATTTTTCCGGATTGAGGTCGAGAATGTAGAACTTGTTGATCCACGGCGGAACGATCAGGAGAGGACGCTTCAGGACCTCGTTGGTAGATGGCGAATACTGGATTACCTGGCAGACGTCGTTCTGCGAGATCACCTTGCCCGGCGTGGTGCCGAGGTTCTCGCCGAGCTTGAATTTTGTCGGGTCGGTCTGGCGGATCTTCAGCTCGCCCTTGCCGGTTTTCAGATCCTCGACCAGGTGCCGCATACCCTTGACCAGGTTTTCGCCGTTGCTTTCCAGTGTCAGACGTAACAGCTCGGGGTTTGTAAGCACGAAATTGGACGGGGAGACAGCATTGGCGATCTGGGTGACGTAGAATTCGGCCTTGTGGCGTGTGTGCTCATCCAGCCCCTGGGCGTCGTGGACCATGTCCTCCGCCCATTTGCTGGTGATCAGGTAGAGCTGCTTGATGAAATCGAAGAACTGGTTTTTTTCCCAGTCAGGATCGGCAAAGCGCTTGTCACGTGCCGGAGTTTCGATCGCCGGTGTAGACGGTTCGCCCATCATCCGTTTCAGCGAGGAATTCCAGAGATCGATATAGCCGCTCCACAAGCGCGACTGGGCCTCGACGGCGCGCTGCGGATCGGAAGCCCAGTATTCGCCAACCTGAGCGAGGGTCTTTACGACACCAGTCAGCTCGTCGGTCGAATCGTGGGTGATCTTGCCCTGTTCCCGGGGCTCGATATAGGCCGCCAGTGCCTTGCCTGCCTGCTCGAGCGTCTTTGCAAGATTCTGTGCAAAGGCTTCCGGGTTGTTGATGATATACTGCAACATGGGATGGTCGCGGTCATCAGCCATAGGCAGGGATTTCCTCCGGTTGTCTTGCCCCATTCAGCCCACGAAAGGCCTGTGAGCCCTTGTTGTTCAATCGCGTTATCTTGTTATTTTTTCGCCGATATTTTGAACTATCGGCTATTTATGACACAAGGTAACGTCTCCGTCGATTGGATTTCAATCCACGTTCAGGCCCTCTGGCTAGTGGAAATTTGTGACGATCGGATGGACGAGGAAACAAAGTGGTGGAGGATCGGTTGAGCTGCATGCGGAACGTGCTGGCACTGGGTGGGTGCCTGCTTCTCGCCTTTGGATTGTCGGCATGCGCCGTCGGGCCAGGGACACCCTTGCTTGATGCGCTGAAAACCGAACCCGGGCAGGGGAGAGGCAACGTCCCGGCACCGAAAGGCTATGGTGCAATCGTCAATCCCGGCGAGTCTTCCGGCCTCATCAATCCGAAGGAGAGGCAAGAGACGCAGGCCTATCTGGAAACACTTGCGTCTGAGTGACGCAGGGGACGATGCCCAATACATATGCGGATGATGTGAGGTGGCTAAAGAAGATAAAATATTGATAAATATACGGATTAAATCTTTCCTTTACGACTGGCGGTCTAGGCTGCAAGCCTTGATCGCAAGGCCTTTGTTTTCATGACGCTCGATACACCGACACTGTTTACCTGCATTATGATTGCCGAGTTTGCCGGTAGCGTCATCCTGTTCCTTTTTTACATGTTCTGGCCCGGACGGAGCGTTGCCTGTTCGAGAAGCCTCGCCCTGTGGTCTGCAGGAATGTTTCTGGCGGCTTGCGGGACGGTTCTCCTGGCATTTCGCGGGACAATTCCGGACCTTTTCAGTATCGTTGCCGCTAATTTCCTGGTCATTCTCGGGACCGGCCTGAGGCGAAGCGGCTTCGCCGTGTTCCTGGGCCGCAGCGGTCATGTCTGGGTGTTCGCAACGATAGCGTTTGCCTGGCTCGTTCTATGCCAGTTTCCCGAATTTCAGGACAACTTCCTCACCCGGGTGAATTATGTTCAGTCGGTGCTCATCCTGAGTGGTCTCTGGGTCGTTTGGATGGCGTTCTTCGAAAATCGGGAGAAACTCTATTCAGCACGTATGCTTGGCATGACAACGCTGGTCGAAACCGCGGGATTCATGTGGTTTACCTTTCACCAGAACATACTGCTGTTCCCGTCCTTCCAGTCGACGTTCACGGAAGGGTTCATGAGCACCTACCTGATCACCGTTCTGTTTTCGATCATCATGACGATCGTCCTGCCGGCTTCCATGGTCATCGAACGATCCTTGCACGGTTTCAGGGAGCAGGCTCTTCAGGACGACCTGACAGCTCTGCCGAACCGCGGGGCGTTTCTCAACGATGCGGAGGACTGGATCGCTTCGAACTCCTCCCCAAAGGGCATTTACAGCCTCATCCTGTTTGACATGGACCAGTTCAAATCGGTGAACGAGCGTTTCGGTCAGGCGATGGGAGATGCGCTCCTGCAGCTATTCGCGCGCATCTTGAAGGATACCCTGGTCGAAAACGCCATTTCAGGGCGGGTAGGCGGCGCCGGATTCGCCGTGTTCCTGCCGGAGGGCAACAAGGAACTCGCCCATTTGACTGCTCAGAGAATCTGCAGGCGTTTCGGGCTGGAATGTCAGGAAGCGTCTGGCGGCCGGCTGATGGTGACAGCGAGCGTCGGTCTGGTGAGTGCCAGCGTTTCCACGCCGCTGGAGCGTGCGATGGAAGCTGCCGAAGGTGGCCTGCACAGGGCAAAGAAACAGGGCCGCGCACAAATCGTCACGATGGATCTTGCGCCCAATGGCCGGCTTATCAAGGACGCAAAAAGAACCGGTTTTTCCGTGCTTCGGAAAAAGGCGGCCTGACTTCTTCCTTTCTTTGATCGCCGCGACACGCCCGGCACAATGGATTGATGGATCCGGCTCCGGAAGGCGGTCCGCTTACTGCTCCCTTGCCATTCACTCCTCGCCAGATTTTTGCTCCTGCACACCACGATTTGTAGGACATTTAAGCCGTTAGTGGAGCTCGGGCAGACGAGGACTACTGCCAAAGCAATCATGTTCTAAAAAACGCTACAAATTTAGTCGGCTAGCGACGCAAAGACGGGTGCGTATTTTTATCCGGACTGCTAAAAGAGCCCCGCTGCGCCGTCGCCGCGCCCGGCAAGGGAGCGCAGCTGATACTGTCAACTCGCAAGGATTCGCGTCATGGAGGAATTCCATAAGATCAAGCGGCTGCCGCCGTATGTGTTCGAACAGGTGAACCGTTTGAAGGCGAAGGCGCGCGCGGCGGGAGCGGACATTATCGATCTTGGCATGGGCAACCCTGACCTGCCGACACCGAAGCACATTGTCGACAAGCTGACCGAAGTCGTGCAGGATCCACGCACGCACCGCTATTCCGCATCCAAGGGCATCGGAGGCCTGCGCAAGGCACAAGCGGCTTATTACGGTCGCCGGTTTGGCGTGAAACTCGATCCCGATACCCAGGTGATCGCGACACTCGGCTCCAAGGAAGGCTTCGCCAACATGGCGCAGGCCATCTCCGCACCCGGGGATGTGATTCTGAGCCCCAATCCCAGCTATCCGATTCACACCTTCGGCTTCTTGATGGCTGGCGCCTCGATCCGCAACATTCCGGCGGAACCGGGCCCGGCGTTCTTCGATGCGCTTGAACGCGCGGTGATCCATTCCGTGCCGAAGCCGATCGCAATCATTCTTTGCTACCCGGCAAACCCGACGTCCTATTGCGCGGATCTCGACTTCTACAAGGACGTGGTCGCATTCGCTCGCAAGCACAACATCTTCATCCTGTCTGACCTGGCTTACTCCGAAATCTATTTCGGTGCGACACCGCCGCCATCGGTTCTGCAGGTGCCGGGTGCCATGGATGTCACCGTCGAATTCACGTCACTTTCGAAGACCTTCTCCATGCCGGGGTGGCGCATGGGTTTTGCTGTCGGCAACGAGCGGCTGATTGCTGCGTTGTCGCGGGTGAAATCCTATCTCGATTACGGCGCCTTCACACCCATTCAGGTTGCAGCAACCGCGGCCCTGAACGGATCGGATGACTGCATCCGTGAAACCCGCGAAATCTACAAGAAGCGCCGCGATGTGGTGGTCGACAGTTTCGGCAGGGCCGGCTGGGATATTCCGGCACCGGAAGCCAGCATGTTCTGCTGGGCACCGATCCCTGAGAAGTTCCGGGCGCTCGGCAGTCTGGAATACTCCAAGCTGCTACTGGAAAAGGCGGAAGTTGCCGTCGCACCAGGTATCGGTTTCGGTGAACACGGAGACGAGTACGTCCGCATCGGACTGGTGGAAAACGAACAAAGACTGCGTCAGGCAGCCAGAAATATCCGCCGCTTCCTTGAAACTGCGGATCAAAAGCTGCACAACGTCATCCCGCTCGGGACCAAAGGTTGATAAGAACTGGACTCATTTCCGTATGGCAGACGCATTGAAGGTAGGCATCGCTGGCCTTGGCACCGTGGGGGCGGCCGTGGTGCAGCTCCTTTCAAAACACGGCGGACAGATTGCAACGAAAACCGGGCGAGCAGTGACCGTGACAGCGGTCAGTGCACGTGATCGGACCCGTGACCGGGGCATCGATGTCTCGGCATTCGAATGGTTCACCGATCCGGTGGAAATGGCCCGGACGGCAGATGTCGATATTTTTGTCGAACTGATCGGCGGCGACAACGGCCCGGCTGAGGAAAGCGTGCGCGCTGCTCTGGCGCGTGGCATTCATGTCGTGACAGCAAACAAGGCGCTGCTTGCGCGCCATGGCGTTGAGCTGGCAGTGCTGGCGGAGGCCAACGACGCCTGCCTCAACTACGAGGCAGCCGTTGCCGGAGGCATTCCGATCGTCAAGACGCTGCGCGAATCCATGGCCAGCAACGATATCAGCCGCATCTACGGTATCCTGAACGGCACCTGCAATTACATCCTGACCCGGATGGAGGCAGAAGGCATCAGCTTTCAGGATTGTCTGTCGGATGCACAGCGCCTCGGTTATGCGGAGGCGGATCCGACCTTCGACATCGAAGGTAATGACACCGCCCACAAACTTGCCATCCTCACCAGTCTTGCCTTTGGCACGGAAATCTCGAGCGACGACATCTACGTCGAGGGCATCACCTCGATCACGACCGCCGATATTCAGGCCGCGGACGAACTCGGTTTTCGCATCAAGCTGCTGGGCGTTGCCCAACGCACTGATACGGGCATCGAGCAACGTGTTCATCCGACCATGGTGCCGAAGTCCTCTGCGATTGCTCGGATCGACGGCGTCCTGAATGCTGTGGCTGTCGACGGTGACTTCGTTGGTGAAATCGTGCTCGTCGGACCGGGTGCCGGCGGCAATGCGACGGCGTCATCCGTCGTGGCCGATCTCGCCGATATTGCCCGGGGCGACGAAACGCCCGTTCTTGGCATGCCCGCTGCCGAACTTAACAGCTATCAACGTGCCCGCATGCGGCTTCATGAAGGCGGATATTACATCCGCCTGTCCGTATTCGATCGGCCGGGTGCTTTCGCCGAAATCGCCAGATGCATGGGCGATGCCGGCATTTCACTGGAATCGATTGTCCAGAAACGTCATGCAAATAAGGACGTTCCTGTGAAATTTGATGCGGACCTGCCTCAACCTGTCATCCTCATCACGTATGAAACGACTGAAGTGGCAATCAAAGAGGCATTGGACGTGATCATGTCCAAGGGGGTAGTTTCCGAACAGCCTCAGATGATCCGCATTGAAAAACTGAACTGACGAGTGAGTGCCCGCCGAGGCGTCCTGCGGAGGGAGAGACTGGAGATGTTGATGTCCAATACTGATAAACAACCGTCGAGCGGCCTGGACCGTATTCTGACGCTCGAGCTGGCCCGCGTCAGTGAAAGAGCGGCTGTGTCGGCAGCCCGGTTGCGCGGTCACGGCGACGAGATGGCCGCGGACCAGGCGGCAGTGGACGCAATGCGGCGCGAACTGAACCGCCTGCCTATCGACGGTACTGTGGTTATCGGTGAGGGGGAACGCGACGAAGCTCCGATGCTCTACATCGGTGAAAACGTCGGCACGAAGCAGGGACCGAAAGTCGACATCGCTCTCGACCCGCTGGAAGGCACGACCATCTGCGCCAAGAACCTGCCGAACTCCCTGGCGGTTATCGCATTGGCGCCGGCGGGCGATCTTCTGAACGCTCCGGACAGCTATATGGACAAGATTGCCATCGGGCCGGGTTACAAGGCCGGATTGATCGATCTGGACGCACCGATTGCCGAAAATATTGCTGCTGTTGCCAAGGAAAAAGGCGTCAAGGTCAGTGAAGTCACCGCCTGCGTGCTCGACCGTCCGCGCCACGCCCGCCTGATTGAAGAAATCCGGGCGACCGGTGCTGCAATCCGCCTGATCGGAGATGGTGACGTCGCCGGCGTTATTCACACGACCGATCCGGACGAAACCGGCATCGATATCTACGCAGGTATCGGCGGTGCCCCGGAAGGTGTGCTTGCAGCGGCCGCTCTTCGTTGTATCGGTGGCCAGATGCAGTCTCGTCTTGTGATCACGCGCGACGAGCAGGTCGAGCGTGCGCATCGCATGGGCATCGAGGACATCAAGAAGAAGTACACGCTTGAAGAAATGGCCGGGCCGGACGTGCTTTTTGCCGCAACGGGTGTAACCGACGGCAACTTCCTGCAGGGCGTCCGCTTCGGCCGTCATCACATCACCACGCACACCGTTGTCATGCGGTCCTCCACTGGGACGGTGCGCTACATCAAGGCCCAGCATACGGATCTTGAGAAGTTTCATCTGGACTAAGCGCGGCTGAATGCTGGGACAATCCGGGGAAGACGAAAGGCGGCTCGTACTTGGGGTCGCCCGTTCCGCAAACGACAACGCCTGGCGCGAGCGCCTGAGTGGTGCTGACCTGCGAACCGCGATGGCGATTTCGCAGGTTCACGGACTGCCGGACGTGCTGGCGCGAGTCATGGCTGCGCGCGGCGTTCAGGCCGACGAGGCAACCGGCTTCCTGGAACCTTCACTCAAGCTGCTGATGCCCGATCCTTCCGGTCTGGTCGATATGGACGCCGCCGTGGCAAGGGTCGCGGATGCCGTCCAGGCTGGTCGAAAGATTGCGATCTTCGGCGACTATGATGTCGACGGGGCGACATCGTCGGCGATATTCGCCAAATACTTGCAGTGGCTCGGCCTTGACCCTGTGATCCATATTCCGGATCGGATCATCGAAGGATACGGACCGAACGGTCCGGCCATCGAACATCTTCGCCATGGCGGGGCTGATCTGCTGGTGACGCTCGACTGCGGCAGCACGTCGTTTGAAGCTTTTGAAACTGCCCGGCAACTCGATCTCGACGTCGTGGTCATCGATCACCACCAGGTTGGCGAAACGCTTCCGGCGGTTGCGGCGCTCGTCAACCCGAACCGGCAGGATGATCTGTCGGGGCAGGGGCATCTGGCAGCTGTCGGCGTCACGTTCCTGTTTCTTGTCGGCCTGAACCGCGAGTTGCGACGCCGCGGGGTTTTCCAGGGCAGGCAGGAGCCGGATCTCATGGCGCTGCTCGATCTGGTGGCGCTTGGTACCGTGTGCGACGTCGTTCCGTTGCAGGGCCTGAACAGGGCCTATGTGACACGTGGCCTTGCGGTGATGCACCAACGCCGCAATTACGGGCTGACTGCGCTTGCGGACACAGCGCGTGTGAGCGGAAAGCCGGCGCCTTATCATCTGGGTTTCTTGATAGGCCCGCGGATCAACGCGGGAGGACGTATTGGCGACGCTGCACTGGGCGCGCGCCTTCTGACGACGGAAGATCCGCACGAAGCACGGGCAATCGCCGAGCGGCTGGACCAGCTCAATACCGAACGTCAGTCCATGGAAGCAGTGATGCTGGAACAGGCCGGCGCAGAAGCCGCAATGGCGATCCAGGCACGTGATCCGGCGGTTCTCCTGACCGGTTCCGACGATTGGCACCCCGGGATTGTTGGACTGATTGCCTCTCGGCTCAAGGAAGCTCACCGCAGGCCTTCCTTTGCGGTCGCCTTTGATGAAACCGGCAAGGGGACAGGTTCAGGGCGCTCCATCCCCGGTGTTGACCTTGGCAAGGCCGTTCGCAGAGCGGTTGACGAAGGTTTGCTCGAAAAGGGTGGTGGGCACGCCATGGCGGCAGGGCTCACGGTTCTGCGGGAGAAGACCGCCGACCTGGAAGCGTTTTTCAACGATGTGCTGAAGGACGACGTCGAGGCGGCAAGTGCGAACCGGGAACTGAAGATTGATGCCGCGCTGACGGCAACGGGCGCAAATCTCGATCTTCTGGAATTGCTGGAAAAGGCGGGGCCCTATGGTGCCGGTCATGCTGAACCGGTGTTTGCCTTTCCCGCCCACCGGATTTCCTTCGCCGATGTGGTCGGGAAGGGACATGTCCGGGCCTCGATCACTTCTGGTGACGGGACTGCGTTAAAGGCAATCTGCTTCAAGGCGGACGACAAACCGCACGGTCAGATGCTTTTGCAGGGCCGGGGACAGTCGCTGCATGTGGCAGGTACGCTGTCAATCGACACCTGGCAGGGGACACCCAAGGTGCAACTGCGCATCCTCGATGTCGCGGATCCGCAGAAAACCCGCCTTTGATGCGGCGCAGGTAAACGTGAATTAACCAAACGCTAAGTCTCCGGGCATAAGGTTTGAACCCACGAAGGAATCGTGAGGATCAGGCATGCGTGCTCAGAATGAGCTTTCGCCCTATTTCGAAGAAATAGACAGGCGTACGGACCGGGCCCTGAAAGGGATTCGGGAAGTCAGACGTTCAGCAAAACTCACCGCCCTGCCGCAAGAGCCGAAAGCAGCCCTTGTCGGAACAGGATTTCTGATGGTTCTGGTAGCATTTCTCGGACTGTTCATCGATTGAACCTTCCGGAAATACCGGACGAGCCACGTTCAGGTGAACGAAAGACAGACAAGGGCTTGAAACGCTCTGCGTGCTGCCTTTAAGTCTTGCGTCTTAGTTATCGAGACGTCGGGCACCATGACAGATTATCCCATTGCACTTTGGTCCTTTAACCTGAGCCGCGCTCCAGCTTCGGTGGCAGCTTTTGCTGCACAGATAGAAGAGGGAATGCAGCGCGCCGCGGGAGAGGGTGCAAAGCTCCTGATGCTTCCTGAATATCTTGTGGAATGTTGCCTGGCGTTCAAACCCGAAGGTCTGCTGCCTGACCAGGAAATGGCGTTCCTGGCGGACGTGGGCACCGACTTGCTCGCGATACTTGCTCCACTACCTGCCAGGTATGGTGTGTCGCTGTTGGCTGGATCGATGCCTGTTCAGGCGCCTGCGGGTTTCACCAACACAGCCGTTTTGCTGACAGCCGACGGGCGCGAGATCCGTCAGGACAAATTGTGCCTCACACCGTTTGAGCAGGATCCGGAGATCTGGCATCTGGTGCCGGGAGCTGATCTGAAGACGTTCGAGCTCGACGGATTGAAGATGGCGATCCTGATCTGTCTGGATGTCGAAATGCCGGCGCTCAGCAGCCTGCTGGCGAAGCTGGATCTCGATCTTCTGCTAGTGCCTTCAATGACGGAAAAACTCTCCGGCTATCACCGTGTCTTCGGCTGTGCCAAGGCACGTGCGGTTGAGCTCATGTGCGCGGTCGCCGTTTGCGGTCTTGTCGGCACATCAAAGGGCACAACGCAGAACGACACCAACGTTTCCGGGGCGGCGCTGTATTTGCCGTGTGAAGAGGAATTCGGTTTTACAGGTGTTGCCGCAGAGGTAGCCGCGACCTCCGGAAGCAACGGAGAAGAACCGTTCCTTGTCGTTTCGGTGCCCCTCAACGAACTTCGAGACCTGAAGTCCGGCAAGGCGGAAGTTTGGCCGGGAGCCTGGACTGCCGATCACGTTTCCGTTTCGGCGGCCTGAAGCGGACTTGTAATATTTGTAATAAAAATGTGCGCGCACCGAGTGCACTTTTCTCTAGACGTCCCTAAGGGAACTCCCTATACACCTGCTGTTCCAGAACAACAGGTGTGGAGATGGGATTCGCTAAGGCACTGACAGCGCGGGATGCATCGTGGCTGCACGGTATTGCAGGTTTGTTTGTCAAACCGCTCCGTCTGCAGATCGCGGCTCTTTGCGTGCGTCCGGGCGAGGCGGAGCCTGAAATTCTCCTGGTCTCGACCCGCGAGACCGGCCGGTTGATCTTGCCGAAAGGCTGGCCTGAAAAGGACAAGCCCGCGTTTGAAACGGCGTTGATCGAAGCCTATGAGGAAGCGGGTATTGTCGGCACGGCCGACCCGCGGGCCATTGGCAGCTTCCGGTCCTACAAGGGCCTTGCGGACGGATTGAAGATCCGTACCAAGGTGATTGTCTTCAAGATCCGTTTTGAAAAACAGTTGAAAGACTTTCCTGAACTCGGGCAACGCAAAAGGGTCTGGCTGCCCTTCTCGAAGGCAATCGAGGCCGCCGAAGAGCCGGCGCTGAGACGGTTTTTGCGGCAGCACAAATCGCAAATTTGCTAGACATTTCCTGAGGGATAGCGAGGCGTGTTCGGGTGCTCACCAACAAGGACCTGAAAAAGAAGGCTCTGGACAAGGATCTCGACAAGTTCAGCTTTGTCAGTGAGGCGGCGGAGGCTATGGGCCGGCGTCTTGTCGGACCGGGTCTTGCCCTGGTGTTCCTGGTGATCTGCGCCTGCGTGGCCGCATTCCAGGTGTCTTCCAGCGGTTTTTCCAACATGCTCATCCTTGTGGCCGCCAGTGCAATTGGCGGCTACATGGCGCTCAATATCGGCGCTAACGACGTTGCCAACAATGTCGGTCCTGCCGTGGGCGCGCGTGTCGTCAGCCTCACCGGCGCCTTGCTGATTGCGGCCGTTTGCGAAAGCGCGGGCGCATTGCTTGCCGGAGCGGATGTCGTCTCGACCGTTTCCGGAGATATCCTGAGCCCCAGCGATGTCCGAAACAGTTCGGAATTCACGCTGGCAATGCTGACGGCCATGGCAGCCTCAGCTTTGTGGATCAATTTCGCGACTGTGATCGGCGCACCTGTTTCGACCACCCATTCGATCATTGGCGGTGTTGTCGGCGCCGGGATCGCGGCAAGCGGCTTTGCAGCCATCAACTGGACAACCATTTCGACAATTGCTGCTTCCTGGGTTCTGTCTCCGGTGCTCGGCGGTCTTGTCGGGGCCGGGATCATGGCCTTTATCAATTCAAGGGTCGTCTATACGCCGGACCGGCTGAAAGCTGCCAGATATTGGTTGCCGATACTGCTGGGCCTCATGGGGGCGACCTTCACCGGCTACATTCTGCTGAAAACGTCCGATCGGCTCATCTCTGTTCCTGAATGGCTTGCGATCGTGCTGTCGCTCACCGTCGGCTTCGTTGTCTGGCGGATCTATTGCCGGGTAATCCACGCCCAAACGCTTACGCTGGAAAACAGTGCGCGCGCCTTGCGCAACCTTTTTGCAGTACCGCTCATGGTCGCGGCAGGTTTGCTGTCATTTGCCCATGGCGCCAACGACGTTGCAAACGCCATCGGGCCGCTGGCAGCCATCGTTCTCAGCCAATCGAATGATTTTCCGGATCTCGTATTTTGGTATCTGGGGGCGCTCAATCCCGAAGTGCCGATCTGGGTGAGCGCAGTCGGCGCATGCGGGATTTCCGCCGGCCTTCTGCTGTTCGGCAGACGGCTTGTCACTGTAGTCGGCAAGAAGATCACCAAACTTAGCCCCGTACGTGCCTTTTGCATCACCCTGGCAACCGCCGCGACCGTGCTGACGGCTTCTGGTGCGGGGCTGCCGGTATCGTCCACCCATATTGCGGTTGGTGCGCTGTTCGGTGTGGGTTTTTACCGGGAATGGTATCGCAACAAGTATGTTGCGGAAGGCGGGGTCATGAAACCGCGCAAGATGATGAAAAACAGGGAAGAGCGTCGCAGACGCCTCCTGGTGCGTCGATCAAGCCTGATCACCATCATCGCAGCCTGGGTTGTCACTGTTCCCGCCTCAGCCTTGCTGGCCGCCGGCCTATTCACGGCGCTCAAGCTCGTTCTCTCCTGAGAACTCCGTTCTACCCTAACAAGTTCGACGGATAACAAACAGCACACAGTGCGCATTTTCTGGACAAGCCCGAGTTCCGGCCTTATCTTCCGAGTGTCACCAACATTTCGGAAAGGGCACCATGGCGCAGCTTTATTCAGCAATCGACACCCGGACTTCCTGGTTTCAGAACCTGCTTCTGTTGTTCCGGCGCCCTTCGAGATTGCAGATCGCAGCGTTGTGCCATCGTTTGCGCGACGGGGAGCGGGAAGTCCTGCTTGTGACGACCAAATCCACGCATCGCTGGATTCTTCCCAAAGGCTGGCCGATCATGTCGTTGAAAGCACACCACACCGCAGCGGTGGAGGCTTTCGAAGAGGCAGGCGTTATTGGAAATGCGCAGAAGAAACCCTTTGCCAGTTTTCAGTCACACAAAGGCGGCGAAGGCGGCTTACAGCTCAGGACGGAAGTTCTTGTGTTCCTTGTCGACGTGGAAAGCACGACAAGCAGTTTTCCCGACAAGGACGAGCGCGACGTCCGGTGGCTTCCGATACAGGAAGCCATGCGGCTTGCCGGCGATCCGGGCCTCGTGAAGGTGCTTCGCAAACTGGAAAATTTACCCAACTAAGAAATTTTGGCCAATGAGGGCCGTTTTGGTTGACCTTTTCGGACGATTGTTTAAGGCAGGCGCCAGATGACGCTTGGCTTGCAAGACTTGCCTTCAAAGGACTTCCCGACAGGAACGCCCATGCCGAATTTGAAAAAGCCGACCCTCGACAAGGATCTCGACAAGCTGAGCTACATGGAAGAGGCCGCCGGGTCTCTTGGACGTGGCTTGATTGCGCCGGGCATCGCGCTGGTCTTTATTGTCTTGTGTGCCCTTGGCGCCGGTGCCTCCATGTCGGGAGCACCGGGAACGGTCATCATCGTCGCTGCGGCAGCCATCGGCGCCTATATGGCACTCAATATTGGTGCCAACGATGTTGCCAACAATGTTGGCCCCGCCGTCGGTTCGCGGGCGATGACACTGCTGACGGCGCTGATCATTGCGGCCGTCTTTGAAAGTGCAGGGGCCCTGATCGCAGGTGGGGACGTCGTCAGCACCATCTCCAAGGGCATCATTGATCCCGCTTCGGTGGCCGATGCCAATGTCTTCATGGCAGCGATGATGGCGGCTCTGGTGTCGTCAGCACTCTGGATCAACCTTGCCACCTGGATCGGTGCGCCGGTTTCGACAACGCATTCCATCGTTGGCGGCGTCATGGGAGCTGGCATTGCGGCGGCAGGCTTCAGCGCGGTCAATTGGGCGACAATGGGCGGTATCGCAGCAAGCTGGGTCATCTCGCCGTTCCTCGGCGGTCTGGTTGCTGCAGGTTTCCTGGCCTTCATCAAGACCTTCATCATCTATCAGGACGACAAAATCGCCGCTGCCCGCAAATGGGTTCCGGTTCTGATCGGTGTCATGTCGGGAACCTTTGCCAGCTACCTGGCACTGAAGGGCCTGAAGAAGATCGTGCATATCGACATGCCGATGTCATTGTTGCTTGGGGTTGTTGTCGGGCTTGGGGTCTGGGCGATCGTGCGACCGCTGATCAGGCGTCAGTCTGAAGGGCTGGAAAATCGCAACCAGTCTCTCCGTATCCTGTTTTCCGTGCCGCTTGTCTGCTCGGCGGCTCTTCTGTCCTTCGCCCACGGAGCGAACGACGTTGCAAATGCTGTGGGCCCACTTGCCGCCATCGTTCACACGGCGGAACTCGGAGACGTCGCCGCCAAGGTGAGCATTCCGCTCTGGGTCATGGCAGTCGGTGCCTTCGGCATTTCATTCGGCCTATTGTTGTTCGGCCCGCGCCTGATCGAAATGGTCGGCCAACAGATTACCAAGCTCAACCCGATGCGGGCCTACTGCGTTTCGCTGTCAGCTGCCATCACGGTGATTGTTGCCTCGGGTTTCGGACTGCCCGTGAGTTCCACGCACATAGCCGTGGGAGCTGTCTTCGGTGTTGGGTTCTTCCGGGAGTGGTATACGGAACGTTCAAAGCGCCGCCTGGATTTCGTGAACCAGAAACAAGGCAATGGCAACGTGGTACGGCCTGTCCGCAATCGCGAGGAGCAGGCACGCCGTCACTTGGTACGCCGGGCGCATTTCATGACCATCGTTGCCGCATGGGTCGTCACCGTTCCGGCTGCTGCCGTCCTGTCCGCCGGGCTTTACTTCGTCATGGTCAAGCTGATTGCCTGATAAAGGCGATTTCTAACCGGCTAGATGTCCGGCCGGCTCCAGGGTGAGGTTGGCCCAGACCGGCAAATGGTCCGAAGCAACGCGTGCCGTCTTCGATTTATGGACGCCTGCCTGCCTGACGACGAATTCCGGGCTGGTTATGATCCGGTCCAAGCTGCCGACGGGAAGGGGACTGGGAAAGCTCCGTCCCGGCGTCGTCACCTCATAGCGTTCTTCAAACAGCTTGATGCTGCCTGCCGTGTCTCGCCATTCGTTCAGGTCTCCGATCAGCACTGTCGGCAGATAATCCAGATGCTCGTGCAGCTGATGCATCAGCGAGGTTATCTGCTTTTTTCGAAAGTGACCGATCAGGCTCAGGTGCATGGCTGCCACACGAATTTTTTCACCGGCAACTTCAAGGTCGACAGCAACCGCACCACGCGGTTCCAGCGTCGGCAGATCTAGCCGGCGATGGTCGAGAATTCCGATCGAGTTTCGAACAAGAATAGCGTTGCCGTGCCAGCCCAGGCTCTTGTCGCCCGTCGCGAACGGAACGGGGCGGTAATCCGTTTCCTGAAGAATCGTGTCTCTGTCGAGAGTACTTTCCCGTGGTCCGAAGCGCTTGTCTGCTTCCTGCAAGGCTAGGATGTCGCAGTCCAGTTCCTGGATAACCTTGAGTGTCCGGTCAGGCCGCCTGCGCGCATCGACGCCTATTGATTTTTGTATGTTGTAAGAACCGATTTTCAGCATGGGCGCAGAGTGAAGGCCTCACGTTAAAAGTTGCAAGGGGAATAGGTTGATTTGGCCGCCTTTGCGACCAATTTAGGCAGCCTTGGTCTGCTCCATGCGCTCCGTCGCCCGTTTGAGCGCAGCAAGACATTTTGCATCCAGGGCTGTGCCGGCTTCGCTTTCCATGATGCCGAGTGCCTTGGGCAACGGCATCGGTCCACGATAAGGCCGTTCTGCGGTCAATGCGTCGAAAATATCCGCCGTCGTGACAATGCGCGTTTCCATCGAAATCCTGCTTGTGGTCAGCCCGTCCGGATATCCGCGGCCGTCCAGTTTTTCATGATGCCCCCTCGCGATCGGCGACAGGTCCTTGAACGTATCGATCCTGGAGAGGATCTCGTCGGAGTAAACGGGATGCATGCGGATTTGTTCCCACTCCAGGTCATCGAGCTTTCCGGGCTTGTCGAGGACTGAGTTGCTGACGCCGAGTTTGCCGATGTCGTGCAGGAGAGCCGCCCGTCTCAGCAGCTGCCGGTCACGCATTCCGTAACCCAACTCTTCTGCGATCATGTCGGTGTAAAGCGTTACGCGCTCGCTGTGTCCGGCGGTGTAGGGACTTTTGGAGTCGATCACGAGCGCAAAGCCGTGGGCTATGTCGTCGAGCTGCTCCTCATCTGCAAAACGAATGTTCTGCGCGGGCTCGAGGCCGTAGACGATCTTGTCGAGGTTGTCCGATTTCAAGGCGTTCCAGAACTGGGGACTACTTGCGACGGTTTCTGCTGCGGCCACCAAGGCGGGGTCGAACCAGCTGCCGGCCCGTTCCTTCAATTCCTGCAAGGCCCCCTGTACGCCTGCATTGATCTGAAAGACATCCATGACCTGTGCCAGCAAGGCGATTTGGGAAAATACCGGGATGGTGGAGCCCACGATGCCATGCGGCCGTCCTTTGCCGTCCCAATGTTCATCCAGACTGTAAATTCCGGATACGACAGTTTCCGAGAAATGCATCTGGCGGGCAATGTCGCCACCGCGTGTGCAGCGTGTTTCGATCATCTCGTTTGCAATGTCGCCACCATTTTGAAGAATGTTGACGATGGCGCGCACACGTTCTGCAAAGCCGTGCTTCAACCCGGTGTGAGAAAGCACGAAACGCAGGGCCGCAGGCAGGCTGTCGCTGATCGTCTTGAAGTCGTGTTTGAAAGTCAGGTCGTCGGTGAGATAAAGCTCGCAGATCCTCGCTGCATTGCTTGAACAGCCAAGGTCCTTCAAAAGCAGCGTGTAATAGAGATCGCTGAGTTGCGCTTCAGTCAGCCCGACTTGTCGTCCGATATGAATGCCGATCCAGCAACAGCGAACGCAGTGACCACGCGGCTGGCCTTCCGTGATGTCCAAAGCGTGACTGAGTGCGCCGAGCAGCTCCGCCAGCCGGAGTTTTCTGGAAACCTGTTCGGACATAAAAGCGAGCCTCGCGCAACGATGTGTTCCGCGAGGCTCGCAAAGTTTCGTTAAAATCAGGTGTTTTCACCGACCCCGGTCAGGCTGCTTCCAGCTCTTTAGCCGATTGGACAAGCAGACCTGCCACGTAGTCCATGAAGGAAACCCAGGCTTCCACCACAAATGTGTCCGCACCTGTCCGCCAGATCATCACCGGAGACTTGTGAAACAGGGTCCTTGTCACTGTGCCGACCGGAAAGACCTCAAGCGAGAAATCGATGAAGACCCCGGTGTTGAGCAACCAGGCAGCCTTGTCGCCACTGACGATGATCGCTTCCGACCGGTCGGAGATATCAACCAGGGCATGAGGATGCGTTGAGAGCTTTTCTTCGATGTCGTCGAACACCGCCCTGAGGTCTTCTTCAGGTGCAAGCAATGTCCACTCGTCCGGCCCCATCCAGAGCGCTGCCCGCTTGGCGGAAGTGGAGTTCGACAAGGGAGAAAGCGGCAGTGAGGCGCCAAATGCCGTGCCGGCTTCCTTTTGCGCAGCTTCACGGCAACGCAGGGAAAGTCGCGTCATGGGCGCAGCTTTCAGGATGGAGACCGACGGTAGGCTCAGGAGCGGTGTTTCACCCGCGTCCGGCGTGATCAGATCGCTTGCCAGAAGTTCAGACATTGATCCGTGCTCCTTCCTTGTCATAGAACACCGTGCTCGTCACCTCGACCGGAATGCTTCCGGTCGGCATCGGCACATAGAGCGTTTTGCCTTCCAGCGCGTGGCCGTTCTTCACGATCGCGAGGGCAATCGTACGGTCGAGCGCCGGACTGTAGTAGGACGAGGTGACATGACCTTCCGCAGGCGTGCCGGTGGCGGGGTTCTCGGCTGTCGTGATCTGGGCACCTTCTTCCAGCTTCACTTTCGGGTCCTTCGTCAGAAGGCCCACGAATTGCTTCCGACCGTCAGCAACAAGGTCAGTACGGGCCAGGCCACGCTTCCCGACGAAGTCAAACTTGTTCTTGCCGATCGCCCAGCTCATGCCGGCATCCTGCGGGGTAACGGTACCGTCCGTGTCCTGACCGACGATGATGTAACCCTTCTCGGCACGCAGAACGTGCATGGATTCCGTTCCGTAAACGGTGCCGTTGTGCTTCTCGATTTCCTTGGCGAGCGTTTCCCACATCATCTTGCCATGACGACGGGGAACGTTGATTTCGAAGCCGAGTTCACCGGTGAAGGAAATCCGGAAAAGCCTGCAGGGAACGCCGCAGAAGGTCGCTTCCTTCACGCTCATGTGCGGGAAGGCATCGGCGGAAAGATCGACACCTTCGATAAAGGGCGCAATCACTTCCCGAGCCTTCGGTCCCTGAACCGCGGCGACCGCAAACTGTTCGGTGGTTGACGTGATCCAAACATCGAGGTCCGGCCATTCTGTTTGCAGGTAGTCTTCCATGGTCGCAAACACACTCGGCGCGCCGCCGGTCGTGGTGGTTACATGGAAACGGTCTTCCGCAAGGCGTCCGATAACACCATCGTCGGTGATGAAACCGGCGTCATTGAGCAGCAGGCCATAGCGGCAGCGGCCGGGCGCCAGCTTCTTCCACGGGTTGGTGTACATCCGCTCCAGGAATTCGGCCGCATCCGGTCCGACAATTTCGATCTTGCCGAGCGTGGAGGCATCGAACAGCCCGACACTTTCGCGGACGGTCTTGCATTCGCGAGCAACCGCCGCATGCATGTCTTCACCGTTCTTCGGGAAGTACCAAGTGCGCTTCCACTGGCTAACGTCCTCATAGACGCCGCCGTTCTCCACCACCCAGTCATGGGAAGGTGTCTTGCGAACCGGGTCGAAGAAGTCGCCACGCGATACACCGGCAAAGAGACCGAATGTCGTTGGAGTGTAGGGCTGGCGGAATGTGGTGAGCCCGACATCCGTTACCGGCTTCTGCAAGGCCCCTGATGCGATCTCCAGGGCGTTCATGTTCGAAAGACGACCCTGGTCGGTGGCCATGCCGGTGGTGGTATAGCGCTTGATATGCTCGATGGACTGCATGCCTTCGCGTACGGCCAGCTTGACGTCCTTGGCGGTAACGTCGTTCTGATAATCGACGAACGCCTTGACCCGTGAAGCGTTCCGATCGTGGGGCAGGGCGCCGAGGATGCCGCCTGATCCGGCTTCTCCACCTGTTGCCGTGACATAGGTCACCTTGGCGGACTTGCCGGTTGCAGCCCTGGCTGCTTCTTCACCGGCCGCATAGCCGTCGTGAAGCGTTGCCTGCAGGCCGTAGAGGCCTTTGGAGCCGCCTGCCGAACGTTCCTTCTGAACGGAAATACCGGGAACATAGGCCCCCTTGTCCGCGTCCCAGACGACCTTGCCGCGAGACTGGGAATACAGGCTGACGGTCGGAGTCCAGCCGCCTGACATCAAAAGCGCATCGCACGCAATCTGGCCACCGGAGGCAACCTGTCCCGATGTCATCATCCGGCCGAGCAAGGCGCCTTTGACACGCTTGCGACCGAGAGTTCCTGTTACAACGCATCCTGCCTCGACACGAATGCCCCTGGCTTCAGCGATTGCAACCAGGCTTTCAGGCGGTGTTTCGCGCATGTCCACGATGGCAGCTACGTCGACACCATGGTCTGCAAGGTCGAATGCCGCCTGCCACGCACTGTCGCAGGCTGTTGCCGCCAGAACCTTGTGGCCGACTTTGACTCCATAGCGGTTGAGGTAGGTTCTTCCAGCTTCCGCGAGCAGAATGCCCGGTCGGTCATTCTCCGGAAACACCATCGGACGTTCGATCGCACCGGCTGCAATCACCACTTCCTTGGCGCGCACCTGCCACAGTCGTTCACGCGGCAGTTTGGGATCCGGGTTGGGCAAATGTTCGGTGATGCGCTCTGCCAGCGAAATGAAGTTATGCGCAAAATAACCGAAGGCCGTTGTCCGCGGCAGGAGAGTGACATTGTCCATCGCGGCAAGCTTGGCGATGGTTTCCGAAACGAACTCCGCAGGATCCTTTCCGTCGATGCTTGCGCTGACTTCAGAAAGCAGCGAACCGCCGAATTCAGCCTGCTCGTCGACCAACATCACCTTCGCACCGGTCTCTGCCGCAGCCAGAGCCGCTGCAAGTCCGGTTGGTCCGGAGCCGACGACAAGAACGTCGCAGTGGGCGTAAATGTTACCGTAGAAGTCGTGATCCGGGTTTTTCGGCGGTTTGCCGAGGCCGGCCGCCGAACGGATGATCGGCTCGTAGACCTTGTCCCAGAAGGCATGCGGCCACATGAAGGTCTTGTAGTAGAACCCGGCCGGAAACAGCGGCGAAAGCAGATCGTTCACGGCGCCGATGTCAAACCCGAGCGAGGGAAAACGATTCTGTGAAACGGCTTCAAGGCCCTGATAGAGCTCAACCTGTGTAGCGCGCAGGTTCGGCGTCTGATCGCCGTTGCGGTAAACCCCGACCAGCGCGTTCGGTTCTTCCGAACCGGCAGTCAGAATGCCGCGCGGACGGTGATACTTGAACGAACGACCGACCAGGTGAACACCATTGGCAAGCAGCGCGGAGGCAAGGGTATCGCCCTTGTGGCCTTGCATTTCCTCGCCGTCAAAGGTGAAGGTGAGTTGCTCGGCGCGGTCGATCCGGCCGCCTTTTTCAGTACGGAATGGCTGGCTCATTTGCCGGCCTCCTTGGCAAGCGCTTCAAGATCCGGTTTCGGTTCGCCGGTCTTGTAGATTTTCAGGAACTTGTCGCTGACGGTATCGCGGACAGCGTTGAAGAACCGTCCGCAGCCGTGGATATGGCGCCAGCGCTCGGCGGCTACACCCTTGGTATTGTCGCGCATATACAAAAACTCCACCCAGTCCTCGTCCGTGGCCTGGCTCGGATCGGCCGGTCGGGCGATATGGGCTTCACCGCGGCAGGCAAATTCCGTTTCTGCACGCTCGACATGGCAGTAGGGGCAATAAATCAGCAGCATTCTTGTGATCTCCCCTAGTGGGCCACGGCCGCTGCAGCGGCTTCGTCGATGAGGCGGCCGGTCCGGAACCGGTCGATGGTGAAAGGTGCGTTGATCGGGTGCGGCTCATCCTTGGCAATCGTATGCGCGAAGACATGGCCGGATCCGGGTGTCGCCTTGAAGCCGCCTGTGCCCCAGCCACAGTTGACGTAGAGCCCCTGAACCGGGGTTTTCGACAGGATGGGCGAACGGTCAGGCGTCGTGTCGACGATACCACCCCAGTTGCGAAGCATGCGCATGCGCCGGAAATGCGGGAAAAGTTCGCAGATCGCGTCGATTGTGTGGTTGGTGATGTGAATGCCGCCAGCCTGCGAATAGGACACGAACTGGTCAGTGCCCGCACCGATCACAAGCTCACCCTTGTCGGACTGCGAAATGTAGGCATGGATCGTGTTTGACATGACCACGCACGGGAAGGCGGGTTTCACGGGTTCGGAGACCAGTGCCTGCAGGGGGAAGGATTCCAGTGGCAGCCGGACGCCGGCCATGTCCATGACGACAGACGTGTGACCGGCTGCGACGACACCGACCTTCTTGGCCTTGATGAAACCTTTGACCGTTTCCACACCCTCGACGGCCCCATTCTGGCCGCGGCGGATGCCGGTGACGGCGCAGTTCTGGATAATGTCGACACCCAGGGCATCGGCACCGCGGGCATAGCCCCAGGCGACCGCATCGTGACGGGCGGTGCCGCCAACGCGCTGCAAGGCTGCGCCCATGACCGGATAACGGATGTTCTTTGAAATGTTCAGAGGCGGGCAATATTCCTTTGCCTCTTCCGGCGTCAGCCACTCATTTTGAACGCCTGCCAGACGGTTGGCGTGAATATGGCGTTGTGCCACCTGAACGTCGTGAACCGTGTGCGCGAGCATCATCACGCCACGTGCAGAATACATGACGTTGTAGTTCAGTTCCTGGGACAGGTTCTGCCACAAGCCCATTGCGTGATTGTAGAGCCCGGCGCTTTCCTCCCACAGATAGTTGGAGCGCACGATGGTCGTATTGCGACCGGTGTTGCCACCGCCGAGCCAACCTTTTTCGATGACCGCGACGTTGCGGATGCCGTGTTCCTTGGCAAGGTAATAGGCAGTTGCCAGACCGTGCCCGCCGGCGCCGACAATCACGACGTCATATTCGGCCTTGGGTTCCGGAGCGCGCCACTGGCGGCCCCAGTTCTGGTGCGCGGAAAAGGCGTTTTTCGCCAGTTCCAGAAAGGAATATCGCTTCATGAAGCAGCGGCTCCGCACGTTGCCGGCAAGCAAATCGGATAAATCCGCTCGGCCGGCCGTCAGGGTCAATACGCAATTGAACGACGACTTTAGCGACACGGCCGGAGTCTCGTCCATTGGGAGGCATATTCGCGATTGGGGTCGAGGTTGCGTATAAGGTTTCAGTCGCATGCTTGTCTGAATGCGACATGGGTGTCTTACGGCCTGCGATGAATTGTGCCAGACTAACCAAACCCTCGGAGAAACAATGGATTTCAGCGCTTCCTGCAAGGTGTCAGGCGGGGTAGATTTCATCGAATAGCGCAATCCCGACAGCGGATGCCGCATCGGTTCTTGCATTTGCAGATATGGACGTTAACTCTCCCCGGGAAACACACATCAGGAGATCCTTCATGGAAGTTCGCGCCGCTGTGGCCGTTGGGGCCGGAAAACCGCTTGAAGTCACCACTGTAAGGCTTGAAGGCCCGCGCGCTTTTGAAGTGCTGGTGGAAATCAAGGCAACCGGCATCTGCCATACCGATGAATTCACCCTGTCGGGTGCGGATCCGGAAGGTCTGTTTCCCGCGATTCTGGGTCACGAAGGGGCAGGTGTCGTTGTCGAGGTTGGCCCGGGTGTGACTACCCTGAAGCCGGGCGACCATGTCATTCCGCTCTACACGCCGGAGTGCCGGACCTGCGAATATTGCCTCAATCCGAAAACAAACCTCTGCCAGTCGATCCGCGCGACACAGGGGCAGGGCCTGATGCCGGACGGCTCGTCCCGATTCTCGACCCTCGATGGTGACCCGATCCTGCACTACATGGGCACATCGACGTTCTCCAACTACACGGTCGTACCGGAAATCGCTCTGGCGAAGATCCGTCCGGACGCGCCATTCGACAAGGTCTGCTACATCGGCTGTGGTGTTACGACCGGCATCGGTGCGGTGATCAACACCGCAAAGGTGGAAATCGGTTCGCGTGCGATTGTCTTCGGCCTCGGCGGCATCGGTCTGAACGTTCTCCAGGGTCTGCGTCTTGCCGGTGCCGACCAGATTGTCGGCGTTGACCTGAACCCGGAAAAGAAAGAGATGGCCGAGCGTTTCGGCATGACCGATTTCGTCAATCCGAGTGAAGTAGACGGCGACCTTGTTCCGTATCTTGTGAACCTCACCAAAGGTGGGGCCGACTATACCTTCGATGCGACCGGCAACGTGAATGTCATGCGTACGGCGCTTGAATCAGCCCACAAGGGCTGGGGCGAGAGCATCATCATCGGTGTTGCTCCGGCTGGTGCTGAGATCTCGACCCGTCCGTTCCAGCTTGTGACCGGCCGCGTCTGGAAAGGCACCGCATTTGGTGGCGCGCGTGGCCGCACGGACGTTCCGAAGATCGTTGACTGGTACATGGACGGCAAGATCGAGATCGATCCAATGATCACCCACACGATGCCTCTCGAAGACATCAACAAGGGGTTCGATCTGATGCACTCCGGTGAATCGATCCGCTCTGTGGTGGTTTACTGATCGAACGTCTGGCGTAACCCGCCGACATTTTGCCAAGGCGTCGTCCCTGCGAAAGCGGGGACGCGCATGCTGCGTCTCTCCGGTCTGGCAAGGCAAGGCCGGAGAAGTCCTTTTGGATAGGCGGCTATTCAGAGATTGGAATTGACTGACAATGAAAACCCTTTCCGAAAACAAGTCTTTTGGCGGCACCCAAGGTGTCTATAGCCACATGTCGGAAGCCTGTGGTTGTGAAATGACTTTTGCGGTCTACATTCCGCCGCAGGCCAAGGACGGCCCCGTGCCATGTCTTTGGTATTTGTCGGGTCTGACGTGCACCCATGAAAACGCCATGACCAAAGCCGGGCTGCAGGCCCATGCCGCAGAGTTTGGTATTGCCGTCGTCTTTCCGGACACCAGCCCGCGTGGCGAGGGCATTGCCAATGATGAGGCTTATGATCTGGGGCAAGGGGCGGGCTTCTACGTCAACGCGACAGAGATTCCATGGGCGCCGCATTTCCAGATGGAGACCTACATTGCCAGCGAATTGCGCGATCTGGTAACCGAGAACTTCCCAGTCTCCGTGCATCACGGGATCACCGGGCATTCCATGGGCGGGCACGGCGCGTTGACGCTGGCAATGAAATATCCCGGGCATTATCAGTCCTTGTCAGCCTTTGCGCCGATCGCAAACCCCACGGCTTCCGACTGGGGCCGCAAACAGCTTGGGGCCTATCTCGGAGCTGATGAGACACTCTGGACAGCGCATGACGCGACGGTTCTGGTCAAGGAAAAGGGCTGGGCCGGTGATGTTCTGATTGATCAGGGTGCAGGCGATCAATTCTACGAACTGCTCAAACCCGCTGCGCTCATCGATGCATTGACCGAAACGAAGACGGCTCATACCTACCGCTTGCAGGCAGGCTACGACCATTCCTATTATTTCGTGTCAACGTTCGCGCGCGACCACGTCTCCTGGCATGCCGAGCGACTGAAGGGTTAATCTACCACTTTCGGACTTGGTTCTTTTCGCTCAAGGCTTTCGCGTAGGCGCTTTGGGCGAATTTTCTGGGCAATCTCAATTCGCCCAACATGTACCATTCTTCGATGTGTTCGAGCACGATCGGTTCGAACACATCGTTCATGGCCCGGATTGTTTCGTGTAGATCATAGCCGGTGGTTTCTTCAGGTCTTTCCAGAGGCGGCAGAAGGACCATCCTGAAACGGGCCGGTCCCAGTCGCACAAGATATGTCGGGATAATTGTGCCGCCGCAGGAATTGGCGATCTTCACCGCGACGGTCGCATTTCCTTTTTTCGGTAATGGTCGACCGAAACTGGGCAGATGGACCTGCTTGTCGCGAACTTCGTCCACGAAAATGGTCATGGAATACTGCCCGTTGTTCATCAACCGGTGCAGCCGATACGCGCTTCTTTGACCCGGTGGGAAAAGATACTGGTTTCGCTCCTTGCGGATCGCATGAACAATGCGGTTCTTGAACCGGTTGGGTTCAGGTTGAAATGGACCGATGCTCGGTCCGGCGAGCCCCTCGTGTATCGCCACGAAAAGTGCTTCCCAGGTGCCAAGATGCATGGATGTGAAGATCACTGGTGCGCCTTTGGCCTGCGCCGCTTTCAGATGTCCCAGCCCTTCAACTTCAATACGAGCACTTTTCCATAACTTGTTGACGATGCAGAACTCGGACATCGTTCGGCCGATGTTGTGCCACCATCGTTTCAGTCCCGCTTTCTGGCCCGTGTCGGTGTTCCAGCGGTTGACGGTCAGCGTTTCAAAATTACGGCTGATGCGCTGCGGAAACAGTTTGTCTCGATATGACCAGCGCATTACCGGCACGAGCAAATTGCCGAAACCTGATGCGAATGCTGGTGGGCACAGCTTCAGCGAATGATGAAAAAGGGTGTTCAGGACACCGTCCTTGACGTGAACGAACCAGTGAAGCCGAGCTGCCTCCCGCTCTGCCCCCTGTTGAGAAAAGAGATTCCGTAGACGAGGAGCGGCGGGCTCTACTGCAAGAGTTTCAGCGAAGGGAATATCTTCCAGCCGCGTCTGTTTGGTCATGAATGGCGCGGGTGCAGCGTCATTGGCAGGTTTTCACCAGGGCGCAAGGTCAACCGCGCTACCGGCTGGACGTCCGTACCGTCTTTCAGCTTGAGTTCGAAATCCTGGGCGAGAATGGCCAGGCTGAGAATTGCTTCTGTCATGCCGAATTGCAGTCCGGCGCAAATGCGCGGGCCGATGCTGAAGGGGACATACCCGTATTTATTGGGTTTCTTCGATTTTGGATTGAGAAAACGGCCGGGATCAAAAACGTCCGGTTTCGACCATAGCACCGGATTGCGATGCATAAGCCATGGCACCACCATAACCAGCGAACCTTTTGGCACTGACTTGCCACCGATGCTTGTGTCCGCCATTGCCTCTCGCGCAAGGATCGGGACCGGCGGATACAGCCGCAAGGTTTCCTCGATGACAGCCTTGGTGTAGGGCAAGTTGGGAACGTCCTGGAATGTCGGTGACCGGCCGGCGAGGACCGTGTCGAGTTCGGCCTGCAATTTAGCCCTGCTCTTGTCGCATTGGGACAGCAGGAACCAGGCCCAGGCCAGTGTGTTGGCGGTTGTTTCATGGCCGGCCATGAAAATCACGGCAGCTTCGCTGATGATTGCCTCACGGCTCAGTGGTTCGCCGTTCTCGTCTCTCGCTTCCAGCAAACCGCCAATGACGGATGCTTCGCCTTTTTCCTTCTGCGCTTCGTAGTTGGCGATGATCTTGTCGAGCACCGTCATAATGCGCTCGACAGGTTTCTTGATCGCACGGCCACGAAAACGTGGCAGCCATTCGGGCAGTCCGAAGAGGGAGAGGATGTCGACCTGGTCGATATGGCGCTGATAATCCGAAAAACCCTGAACGACTTCGGCAGCATGATCCTTGCCCAGCTGGCGCCCAAAAATGGTCCGGCAAATGATCTCTGCTGTCAGGTGTGCCATATCGGCGAGCGCATCGACCTCAGCGCCTTCGCCCTGCGATGCCCAGTCGGCTCGCTGTTCCTCGATGGTTTCGATCATGATCGGCGCGAATCCTTTGACGCGCGAGCCGTGTATGATCGGTGCTACCACCTTGCGGCGTTTCGCCCAGGTTTCGGTATCACTGATAAAAAGACCGTCGCCGAGAAGAGGCTGCAAGGCATGACGCATTTGCGGGCTTTTGCGCTGCAAGACCTCGTGATTGGTCTGGAACGCTTCACGAACCACGTCTGGCCGGTTGCAGATCACCAGTTCACGAGTGAAGATCTTTTTGCTTCTGAGGCGGCTTTGAAAATCATCAACGCCCCAAATAGATAGAAAATTGCGCTTGGCCATGCCGATCAGGCTCCAGACCGGCGGCATCTTTTCATAGCGGAACGGGTAGGGCGGCACGAAGTCTTCAGCCTTGGTGGCTGTCGGTTCGGCCTTTTGGGTGTCGCCTGAAATTTGTGCGGAAACAGTCACTAAAAATAATCCGAATTGGTTCTGGTTTTACCGGAATAACCTGTCAGATGGCTTTTAGTCACTTGGGCCGAACACGTAAAGCACAGAGCGCGAGCATCAGCCATCCGAGGATCACCATCATGCCTCCGATTGGCGCCGACATCGCAAACAGGCGCCTTTCCAGAAAAGCCCGCATCAACAGGTCACCACAGAACAGGGACAGTCCTGCGGCAAGGAATATCAAAACGACGGGAAGGAGCGGCACTCTCCGCAATTGGGCGAGAAGGCCGATGCCCAGGAACACAGGCGCGTGAAACAAAAGCATGTGTGCAGCGGTTTCTATCAGGCTTGACGCGCTGGCGTGCGCGGACAATGCCAGACTTACGACGCCGGCTGCACCTGAGACACCGGCCATGGCCATGCCCGTTCTGAGAAGAGGAGCGGTCGGGGTCGCCTGAGGCTGCATGTGGGTCATCCGGTTGTCCTGGAAACGTTTGACCCGCCGGCGCAAGCCGGCAGGCCTGGAGAAGGGGTCGGATCAGGCAGCAAAGCCGCGCTTTTCAAGAAGAGCATCGATCCGTGGCGCACGCCCCCGGAATGCGAGATACGCGGCTTCCGGGTCCTGCCGGCCACCGGCTGAATAGATGTAGGTCAACAGTTTTCCAGCCGTTTCCGGATCAAATACGTTGCCCTTCTCTTCAAATGCCTCAAACGCGTCCGCATCCATCACTTCCGACCACATGTAGCTGTAATATCCAGCCGCGTAGCCGTCGCCCGAAAAGACATGCTGGAAATGCGGGATACGGTGACGCATCGTGATGGCTTGCGGCATGCCGATCTTGCCGAGTTCTTCCTTTTCGAAGGCTGCAACATCTAGTTCTGCCGGATCTTCCAATTGATGGAGTTCGAGATCGATCAGTGCGGAAGCCGTATACTCTACCGTCGCAAATCCCTGATTGAAATTGGCGGCAGCAAGCAGCTTGTCGAGAAGTGCCTCGGGCATCGGTTCGCCGGTCTTGTAGTGAACGGCGTATTTAGAAAGCACTTCGGGTTGAGACAACCAGTGCTCATACAGCTGAGAGGGCAACTCGACGAAGTCACGCGAGACGCTGGTGCCCGAGATCATGGGGTAGGTCACATTCGAAAGAAGACCGTGCAGGCCATGGCCAAACTCGTGGAACAGGGTCCGGGCATCGTCGAACGTCAGCAGCGTGGCCTCACCCTTGGCACCCTTGGAGAAATTCATCACATTGACGATGATAGGCGTTACGTCGCCTTCCAGCCTGTGTTGCGACCGGAATGCACTCATCCAGGCGCCGGATCTTTTTGACGACCGTGCGAAATAGTCTCCCAGAAAGAGACCGACGTGATTGCCATCCTTGCCGAGTACTTCAAACACCCGGACATCCGGATGGTAGACCGGCATGTCCTTGAGTTCTTTGAAAGTTAGCCCGAAGAGACGTGTTGCCGTGTCAAAGGCAGCCTGGATGATGTTTTCAAGCTGCAGGTAAGGCTTCAGCTCCGTTTCATCCAGATCGTGTTCGGCCTTGCGGACTTTTTCGGAATAAAAGCGCCAATCCCATGCCTCGATAGAATGGTTCTCGCCGGCATTGCGCGCCATGTCCGCCAGCTTGGCTTCTTCTTCCCGCGCCTGAGCGACCGCCGGTTCCCAGACCTTCACAAGCAGGCCTCTGACGTTGTCAGGCGTCTTGGCCATCGTGTCGTCGAGCTTGAATTCCGCAAAGTTCTTGAAACCGAGCATCCGGGCTTTCTCGTCCCGCAGTTTGAGGGTTTCGCTGATGATTGCCCGGTTGTCTGTCTGGTCGCCGTTTTCTCCCCGGGCGGACCATGCCTTGAAGGCTTCTTCACGCAAGCGCCGGTTCGTGGAAAATTGAAGGAAAGGCTCAATCGAGGAACGGGAAAGCGTGATGACGTGCTTTCCGTCAAGCCCTCGTTCGTTTGCAGCTTCGGCAGCCGAGGTCAGCAGGAAGTCAGGCAGGCCGGCACGGTCTTCCTCGGTTTCCAGAACAAGCTGATAATCCGACTCATCCTTGAGTACGTTCTGGGAAAAGCTGGTGCCGAGGGTGGCAAGTCTTTGCGAAATATCAGCCATCCGCGCCTTGCCGGCATCGTCAAGGCCTGCACCGGCCCGCTGGAACATTTTCTGATACCGTTCGAGCACGCGTGCGTCTTCGGAATTGAGATCAAGGGAATCCCTTTGATCCCACAACGCAGCAATCCTGCCGTAAAGCTTGGAATTCAGCAGCATTTCCGAGGAATGTTTTGCAAGCTTCGGCGCCACGTCGCGCTCGATCTTTTGCAGGGCCTCATTGGTATGGGCACCGGTCAGGTTGAAAAACGTCCTTGCAACCTTGGTGAGCGTCTTTCCTGACGTCTCCAGGGCAACAATCGTGTTTTCAAAAGTCGGCGCCACCTCTTGATCGGCGATCCTGTCAGTGTCCGCCTTGGCTTCCGCCATGGCGGCGTCGAATGCTTCCTCGAAATGCTCGGGAGAGATCGTCTCGAAGGGAGGCAGGTCGAACGGCGTGGTCCAGTCGGAAAGAAGCGGATTGACGGTCATTTGTGCCTCGGAAGGTATCTTGAAGTATGTCAGCGACATATGGCGCAGATTGGGATCGGTTCCAAGCACTCTGCGGCTAAATAGCGCCTTGAAGCCGGTCAGGCCGCAGAGCGCGATATGGCAACCGGTGTTTCTGTTTGGCGGGTAAGGAAGGCAACGGCAATCGCTTGCCTCATGATGTCTTGTATCGGTCGTTCGATGTCATTGGCATCCCTTGGAGGCCGCTTACCACATCGAAGTCTTGGCACGCTCCGGCCATTCGCGGTCATAGGTTTCACCATCGAAACTTGCCTTGATTTCCTTCATGATTTCACCTGGTGACGGCAAGTCGCCCTTGCCGGTCCTGTTCTCGGTTTCCCAGAGGCCGGCACGCATGATGGCGCGCGCGCACTGGAAGTAGACCGAACCGATCGTGACCACGATCACCGAACGAGGCAAATGCCCCTCTTTCTCGAAGCTGGCAATAAGGTCCTGCTCGACGGAAAGTACTGCCTTGCCGTTGATCCTCAGAACGTTGTTCCAGCCGGGAATCATGAACATGAGCGAGACACGCGGGTCGCGAACAATATTGCGCAGCGAGTCGATCCTGTTGTTGCCCCGCCGGTCGGGCATCAGCAACGTCTGGTCATCCTGTATCCTGACAACCATGCCGTCGTCGCCGCGTGGAGAGCAGTCGAGCCCTTCTGGTCCGCAGGTTGCAAGTGTGCAGAAGTTGGAAGCCTCGACAATCCTGCGATACGCAGGGCTCAGATGATCGATTTCCTTGATCAAGGACGCTTCTCCGGCAGTGCCGTAGTGTGCGTGAAGGTCCTCAAGGGAAGTGAGGATGCTCATTGAAATGATTCCGGGCGGGTGTACGGGGACGAAGGCGAGAGCCGCAGCTTATCCGCCCGTATCCGTCTCCGTCAATTTCGCCGCGGACGTCCTTTGAGCTCCGTCCGATCTTGCACTTTGGTCTAACGCTTTGAAATTCCGGATTTTTGAACCTTTACGTCAAGGTAACTTCGCGTTGCGGTATACGTGAGAAGTAAGTGACTGAAAATCAAAAAGAAACAAAATGACGCAACGCAATAAAAATCGCGAGAAAATTCGAAGATTAGCCGTGATTACTTCGAAAGTATAATGAGTTGGTGAGGGTGAGCGATCCGATAGTCGTATTGCTGTTTTGCAGATGATTTTTTTACAGTCGTTGCAGCTTGCAGTTTTGGTGCGGAGGAGCCGGGATCCCGGACGGGGAACAAGCCGGAATTGCTTGCAGCTGTACAGCTATTGCAGGCGTGCCCGAGGTGGGTACGCGACGCCTTTCTGGGAGGAAAGTATGAGCTTAATTCGTAAACCCCTCAATCGTCGTTCCATTTTGCGCGCTGGCGCATTGGGCGGTGCCGCATTGGCAACGCCGACCATTTTCACCAGCCGCGCATGGTCTGCCGGTTATCTCAACGAACCGACAGGCGCTGAAGTCGTTCTGGGCTTCAACGTGCCGCAGACCGGCGCATATGCCGACGAAGGGGCAGACGAACTGCGCGCCTATCAGCTTGCCGTCAAGCACCTGAACGGTGAAGGCGACGGCGGTCTGTTGAACACCTTCTCGTCGAAGGAACTCAAGGGCAACGGCGTCAACGGCAAGAAGGTCGCCTTCGTGACCGGTGACACGCAGACCAAGTCTGATGCAGCCCGTGCATCCGCAAAGCGCATGATCGAAAAAGACGGCGCTATCATGATTACCGGTGGTTCGTCCTCCGGTGTGGCGATCGCCGTGCAGTCGCTCTGCCAGGAAGCCGGCGTCATCTTCATGGCGGGTCTGACCCACTCCAACGACACCACCGGCAAGGACAAGCGCAAGAACGGTTTCCGTCACTTCTTCAACACCGAAATGTCCGGCGCTGCGCTGGCTCCGGTTCTGAAGAACAACTACGGCACCGATCGCAAGGCCTATCACCTTACCGCCGACTACACCTGGGGCTGGTCTCAGGAAGAATCCATCAAGAAGTACACCGAAGGCATGGGCTGGGAGACAACAGCTGCTGTTCGTACGCCGCTTGGCGCTGGTGACTTCTCGCAGTACATCACGCCGGTTCTGAACTCCGGTGCTGACGTTCTTGTTCTGAACCACTATGGCAAGGACATGGTGAACTCCCTGACCCAGGCTGTTCAGTTCGGTCTGCGCGACAAGCAGGTCAACGGCAAGGACTTCGTGATCGTCGTTCCGCTGTATTCTCGTCTGATGGCACAGGGTGCCGGTGAGAACGTGAAGGGTATCTTCGGCTCCACCAACTGGCACTGGTCGCTGCAGGACGAAGGCTCCAAGGCTTTCGTCAAGTCCTTCGGTCAGGAATACGGCTTCCCGCCGAGCCAGGCTGCGCACACCTGCTACGTCCAGACCCTGCTTTATGCTGATGCCGCACAGCGGGCTGGCACGTTCGATCCTTGCGCGATCGCCGCAGCTCTCGAAGGCTTCGAGTTCGACGGCATGGGCAATGGTCCAACCCTCTATCGTGCAGATGACCACCAGTGCTTCAAGGACGTTCTGGTCGTGAAGGGTAAAGAAAACCCGAGCTCCCAGTTCGACCTTCTCGAAGTGGTGGAAGTCACTCCGCGTTCGCAGGTCGAATACCCGGCAGACATGCTGGGTGGCGAACTCGGCGCGTGCAACAACGGCGCATAAGCTCTTGAACGTCGGCAGCCGCCGGAGGATCTCCGCCGGCGGCTGCTGCTTATCAGGACGCAAGTGACGCAGCAAATAGCGGCAAGACCATGGATGTGATTATTCTTCAACTGCTGAACGGGTTGGACAAGGGCGGAGCTTACGCGCTGATCGCCTTGGGACTGACCCTGATTTTCGGGACCCTTGGGGTCGTCAACTTCGCGCATGGTGCCTTGTTCATGCTCGGTGCGTTCTGCGCGGTGTCGTTCAACAAGCTTCTCAGCCTGGAGATCGTGACGACGGATCCGACCAAGACGACGGCGTGGGGAACTCCCCTCGAAATCCGTACACCCTACATCGAGGCATACCTCGGAGACTTCGGTCACTGGGTGCTCAACTATTCGGTGCCGGTTTCCATCCTGCTTGCCATTCCGGTCATGCTGCTTTTCGGTTTCATCATGGAACGCGGCCTGATCAAGCACTTCTACAACCGGGCGCACGCCGACCAGATCCTCGTCACCTTCGGCCTCGCTATCGTTCTTCAGGAAATCATCAAGTCGATCTTCGGCGCCAACCCGATCCCGCAAACCGCGCCAGATGCCGTACGCGGAGCAGCCGACATCGGAGCTGCCCTCGGCTTGGATCCTGGCGTGATCGTCTATCCGTACTGGCGCATGGTCTACCTTGCCTTCGCAGGCGCCATCATCGCAGCCGTCTTCGCCTTCCTGCAATTCACCACCTTCGGCATGGTTGTTCGGGCCGGCATGGCAGACCGTCATACGGTCGGGCTGCTGGGCATCAACATCGAGCGCCGTTTCACCATCGTTTTCGCGATCGCCGCAGTGGTCGCCGGTCTAGCCGGGGTCATGTACACGCCGATCCTGCCACCCGACTATCACATGGGCATGGACTTCCTCGTGCTCAGCTTCGTCGTGGTGGTTGTTGGCGGCATGGGGTCGCTGCCTGGAGCCGTCGCGGCAGGTTTCCTGCTCGGCATCCTGCAGTCCTTCGCATCGATGAATGAAATCAAGGCCATTCTTCCAGGCATCGACCAGATCATCATCTATCTCGTTGCTGTGGTCATCCTTCTCGTGCGTCCGCGCGGGCTGATGGGCCGCAAGGGCGTCATGGAGAACTAAAAAAATGTCTACAAAAACATCTCCTGCACGCGACTACATCTTCTTCGCGATCTTTGCTGTCGCGGTGCTTACGATGCCGATCTGGCTTGAGCCGATTGGTGCCGGTTATCCCGACCTTCTGCAGAAGTTTGCAATCTTTGGTCTCTTTGCGACCGGTTTCAACATTCTGTTCGGTCTGACTGGATACCTGTCATTCGGACATGCCGCGTTTCTGGGTGTCGGTTCCTACACCGCAGTCTGGACGTTCAAGCTGCTTGGCATGAACCCGATCCCCGCCGCGATCATGGCAATCATCGCCTCCGGCATCTTCGCGCTTGCCATCGGCTATGTGTCGCTGCGCCGGTCGGGCATCTATTTCTCGATCCTGACGCTCGCTTTCGCTCAGATGTCCTATAACCTGGCCTATTCGGTTCTGACGCCAATCACCAACGGGGAGACCGGCTTGCGTGTTCTGCGCAGCGACCCGCGTCTGTTCGATGGCAATGGTGGTCAGGAAGGCCCGCTGATCGCGAACCTGTTCGGCATTGAAATGACCGGGTGGGGCGGGTTCTACTTCTGTGCGGTCATCCTTCTGATCGGCTTCTTCGTTGCACAGCGGATCTTCCGGTCGCCTTTCGGCATCATGTTGCGCGCCGTCAAGACCAACCAGAACCGTATGACCTACACCGGCCTCAATCCGCGTCCCTACACACTGGCGGCGTTCGTGATCTCGGGCATGTATGCAGGTCTGGCTGGTGCTTTGATGTGCATCACCGATCCGCTGGCAGGTGCGGAGCGCATGCAATGGACTGCATCGGGAGAGGTCGTTCTCATGACCATTCTCGGCGGCGCAGGCACCTTGCTCGGCCCGATCTTCGGTGCGGCGCTGATCAAGTATTTCGAGAACATCTTCTCTGCCTTCAATGAGCAGACCCTGCATGAGATTTTCGGTTTCCTTCCGGACTTTATCGAAGGCCCCGTCATCTCCGTTGCCGGCCTGTTCGTCGGTGAAGGCTGGCATCTTACGCTGGGTGTTCTCTTCATGCTGATCGTTATCTTCCTGCCTGGTGGCATCATGGAAGGCGTGTCCCGGATCGGTAAGCTGTTCAAGCGGTCGTCCGGCAAGTCTGAACCGAACCGTGCAACTGCCCCTGCAGAGTAAGGAACAAGAATATGGAAATCCTACGTGTAGAGGGCGTCAACAAGTCGTTCGGCGGTCTGAGAGCCCTCAACAATGTCAACTTCTCGGTGGAGCAGGGCACTGTTCACGCGATCATCGGGCCTAACGGAGCGGGCAAGTCGACCTTCCTGAACTGCATGATCGGCCGGTTGATCCCGGATACCGGCACGGTGAAGTTCGGTGATATCTCGCTCACAGGCATGAAGCCTTACGAGATCAACCAGGTCGGCGTTTCTCGGGTGTTCCAGACCCCTGAAATTTTCGCAGAACTCACCCTGCTGGAAAACGTCATCATCCCCACCATGGCAAAGCGCGACGGACAGTTCTCACTGCGTCCGTTCAAGCGGCTCGATAGGGATGCAGAAATCCAGGACAAGGCACTTCACATGCTGGAGGACGTCGGCCTGGCGGAGAAAAAAGACGTTATTTCCGGTTCCCTGTCACGTGGTGACAAGCGCCGGCTTGAGCTGGCCATGTGCCTCTCGCAGGATCCGAAGCTGCTGCTTCTCGATGAACCGACCGCGGGCATGTCCCGCGCCGATACCAACAACACGATCGATCTTCTGAAACGGATTGCCGGACGCGGTATCACCAAGGTGGTCATCGAACATGACATGCATGTCGTGTTCTCGCTTGCCGACAAGGTCACCGTGCTCGCACAGGGAACGATCATCGCGGAAGGCAAGCCCGAAGAGATCAAGGGCGACCCACGCGTACAGGAAGCTTATCTCGGAGGAGCGCATCTGTGACCCTACTTGACGATCAGTTCAGCGGCCGGTCCGCTCCCGGCGTCCCGCCGCGCAAATCTCAAGGCGGCGCTCCCGCATTTTTCTCTGCGTGGGACCTGCATGCCTATTACGGCGAAAGCTATATCGTTCAGGGTGTCAGTTTTGACATTCGTGAAGGCGAGATCCTTGCACTTCTGGGCCGCAATGGCGCAGGCAAGACATCGACGTTGCGGGCAATCGCCCGAATGGAAGATCCGCAGCTGAAACATGGCGAGGTGTGGCTCGATCACAAGCCGCTTCACACCATGAAGAGCTTTCAGGCAGCCCGTCAGGGCGTCGGCCTCGTTCCGGAAGACAGACGCATCATTCCGGGACTGACGGTTCAGGAGAACCTGGAGCTTTCGCAGATTGCCGAGCCGGTCGGATGGTCGATCGAGCGTATCTACGAGCATTTCCCGAGGTTGGCCGAACGACGGTCGCAGGACGCCATCACCATGTCCGGCGGCGAACAGCAGATGCTGGCTGTTGCACGTATCCTCGCGCGCGACATCAAACTGCTGTTGCTGGACGAGCCCTATGAAGGCCTCGCACCAGTGATCGTTCAGGAGATCGAGCGCATCCTCGAAGGCGTGAAGGATCTCGGCATCACGACCATCATTGTTGAACAGAACGCAATCGCGGCGCTTCACCTTGCCGACAGGGCGGTCATTCTGGACATGGGAGAGGTCGTGTTCGACGGATCGGCACAGGAAGTCCTCGACAATCCGCAACTGCGTCAGGAATACTTGGCGATCTGACCCTGCGGACATTTCAGAAGCTGAAGGCCGGTGCCAAGCACCGGCCTTTTTTGTCTGCCGGCATTGGTTGAAGGCGGCGGCGGCGGCCTATAGTCTGTCCAGACTGTTTTCATTTTTTATCGGGTTTCTTTGTGACCAGCCTCAAATCGGAATTGCCGAGCTTTACTGGATTTGCGGTCTTTGCCGCCTTCACCTTCGCGGGTGATGCCTTGAAACCGGAAACGATCGGGATTGTCCCGTCGCTGTTGCTACTGGCAGTCATATTCGTCACGGTTATGTGGTGCGCCTTTTCGGTCGTCCGGCACGCGGAATGCCTGGCAACCCTGCTTGGCGAACCCTTCGGTACCTTGATCCTGACCCTGGCGGTCATCGGGATCGAAGTTGCGCTGATTGTTGCGATCATGCTGTCGGGCGACGCCATTCCGACGATGGCACGTAACACGATGTTCTCGGTCGTGATGATTGTCCTGAACGGGCTGGTTGGCCTGTGTCTTTTGGCTGGCGGACTGCGCCACAAGAACCAGACCTATAATCTGCAAGGCGCGAATGCGTTCCTGTCGGTGCTTGTGCCTCTGGCAATCTTTGCACTCGTGTTGCCGCGCATCACCCATTCGGCTCCAGGCGGAGAGCTGTCTCCGCTACAGTCGGCGTTCGATGTCGTTATGTGCCTGCTGCTGTATGGCGTGTTTCTGGCGATTCAGACGGTAACGCACAGTGATATCTTTCGTCAGCCCGATGACGACGGCCATGACGACGGGCATCATGGTGTGGTCGTCCGGTCGATGCCGTTTCACATCATCGGCCTGTTTGGGGCACTTCTTCCGATCATTCTCCTGTCGAAGAAGCTCGCGCTCTATGTGGAATTCGGTATCGAGGGGCTGGGAGCACCGCTGGCCTTGAGCGGGTTCATTGTTGCGGCACTTGTGCTGATGCCCGAGGGGCTCAGCGCTTTGCAGGCCGCACGTGATAACAAGCTTCAGCGCGCTGTAAATATTTGCCTTGGATCTGCGGTGGCGACCATAGGTCTGACAGTGCCGGCCGTCCTTCTCGTAAGTTGGGTGACGGGACTCAAGATTGAACTCGGCCTGGAACCTGCCGACATCATCATGCTCGTGCTGACCCTGTTCATAAGCCTGTTGACGTTCGGCAGCAGGGCGACGAACTATCTCCAGGGCGCAGTTCATCTGGCACTGTTCGCCGCCTATGTAATGATGATCTTCGACTTGTCCTGAAAATTACGCTCTCCTGGAATTTTTCGTCCGAGCAAATGCTTGGACTGCTCCGGGGAATATGATTTGTATCAATAAAGTTAACACTTAACAGATTGGCCCAACATGCTGCTTTTGACCGAAGACCAGACCCGCGATGCATTGCCATATCCTGATCTGATAGACGCTTTGGCAAAGATGTTCCGGTCTGGCTGCGTGATGCCAACCCGCCACCATCATGACATGGAAATACCCGGTGAGCCCGATGCGACTGTGCTGCTGATGCCGGCCTGGGTGCCGGGCGGATATGCGGGCGTGAAGGTGGTCAATGTGGTTCCGGGCAATTCGGAGCGCAATCTTCCCGCAATTTCTGCGCAATACCTTTTGTCGGATGCACGAACCGGAGAGATGCTCGCGCTAATCGACGGTGGCGAATTGACAGCCAGGCGCACCGCAGCGGCCTCCGCACTTGCGGCCAGCTACCTGGCTCGCTCCGACGCGCGGCATCTGCTGGTACTCGGCACCGGGCGCCTTGCTCCCAATCTGATCGCCGCGCATATGGCCGTTCGTTCCATTGACGAAGTCACCATCTGGGGGCGGTCCAGGGAAAAGACGGAAGAAGTCGTGCGCTCGCTTGCCGACCAGTTTCCGGTGAAACTGAAGTCAGCAACAAGTTTGAAGGAAGCGCTTGGGGAAGCGGATATCGTCAGCGCCGCAACTCTCTCTTCCGAACCCTTGATCAAGGGTGCCTTGCTGAAGCCGGGAACGCATGTGGATCTTGTGGGGGCCTTCAAGCCCAGCATGCGCGAGAGTGACGACGATCTTGTCAAGCGGGCAGAGATCTTCGTGGACACCCGCGACGGGTGCCTTTCCGAAGGTGGAGATATCGTTCAGCCAATCAAGGCCGGGGTATTGTCGCCAGGCGAAATCAAGGCAGATCTTTATGAGCTTTGCCGGGGCGAACATCCCGGCCGGCAGAGTGAGGAAGCCATCACCATGTTCAAGTCGGTGGGGGCTGCGTTGGAAGACCTTGCCGGCGCCATTCTTGCCTACCAGTCAGTCGAGCATTGATTGGAAACACACAGGGCGCGGGGCGGTCTGCCGCCTCAGCCCAATTCGAATGTTGTGATGCCGTAGAGCTGGTCCAAAGGCAGATCGGGTGCCAGGCCGCGATACATGCGGAAGGTTTCGAATTCCGGTGACAGCTCGTATTTTTCCGCCATTAGCAATGCTGCCGCATTTGGTTCGGGCGTGTCGAGGATAATGGTCTGCCCTTTGACCTGTCCGGCAAGTGTGCGGAACAAGGTATCGGCAATTTCCGGCTCATCCGCGAAAAGGGGCCCGATCTTGTAGCCTTCGTGGCACTGGCGGATAATGCCGTAGCCCCTGACATGACCATCTTCGACAAAGGCAAAGCCGCGGCGTGTTTCCAGCATGGGGGCGGCCCAGGTCTTCAGGAATTGCGTGCGTTCAGCCGGAAAGAAGCGCTGGTCATAGTCACGTATGCCGGGAAAAAGGCCATGACCAAGTGGTGCAAGGCGCGGGTCCATGGGCGTATCGCACATTGAGATGCCGGCATGCCGGATGTTCCGGTAGACTGATTTGAACCCGTGCTGGGCATAACTCGCAGTCTGCTCATTTACCGCATCCAGACCGATGACCCGAGACCCCAGATATGCCATTGCATGGTCCCAGATCCGGTGGCCGTATCCCATGGTCCGGAATTCGGGCTTGCAGATATAGAGTCCGATGAAGCCGAATGTATCGCCGTAGCGGACTGCCGAAATAACGTTGATCAACTTTCCGTCTATTTCGCCGGCAAAATACCCGTTCGGATCGGCTGTGAAGAATGCTGGGCCGTCTTCAATCCCGGGGTTCCAACCTTCCTCCATCGCCAATTCGAGTGGAATGTGAATCTCACTTTCCTTCAGCTGGCGAATCCTGAACGCGTCTGTCATCTGACCTCCCGAGCATTTGCAGGCTTTTCAGCAGCGTAGGATGACTCGAAATGAAAAGAAACACTTGCCTGAGATGGCATTCCCCCGGCTTTACCTGAACAGCTGACGGTTGCTGATGTCGTCTCCCTTGCGTCGGAACCACAAGTGTGCATCACTTTCCCTAAGGGTATTTGATCGAAGGGGGCGCCGGACGCTTTGGAGCCGGAAGTGCCTCCGTGTGAGTTCCATCACAGACAGGCAGCAGCTCTAGCGCGATAGTTACACGCGGATTTAAGCGCTGAGGACGTTATGCAGAATCGGGATTATCGACCTCTTGCCACACGAGTTGGCAAATCTATGACCTCCACCAAGCCTGTTGGCCGGTTGAGGAAAGCTGTCAGGATGGGCCTTCTGAGCCTGCCGGTGGGTGCTGCTCTTGCTTTGCCTTCCGCCCAGGTGATGGCACAGACCGAGGACGGGCGCAGGGTTGCGCTGGTCATCGGCAACCAGGAATACCAGTATGTGACCCCGCTGGAAAATCCCGTTACGGACACGACGGAAATCGCCAGGATCCTTCGGGAGGCCGATTTTGATGTGACGATCGGCACGGACCTCAACAAGAAGGATCTGGAGCAGGTCGTACGCCGGTTCCTGCGGGAACTGAACGACGGCGACACGGCGCTGTTCTACTATTCCGGTCATGCGCTTCAGGTTGGCGAATCCAATTTCATTCTTCCTGTCGACGCCAAACTGTCCTCTCAATACGACCTGGAATTCGAAAGCCTCAAGGTGTCCCATCTGTTGGACTACATGAAGGCCGCTTCCAGCCTGCAGATCGTCATGCTTGACGCCTGCCGGGACAACCCGTTTGAAATCGCAAGCCTTTTTTGGGGCGAGGAAGAATATTCGCTCGGAAAGACCAGAGGGCTCCGCAGGATTCCGAACAAGCTCGGCACATTCATCTCCTATGCCACGCGTCCTGGTCAGGTTGCCTATGACGGCAAGGGGCCGATGAGCCCGTTCACCTCTTCTGTGGTCGAAAATGCTCTTGATCCGGCGCTCGAGATCAAGGACCTGATGACCAAGGTTCGCGATGACGTGGTTCGCAAGACCGGCGGCCAGCAGATCCCATATGAGGATTCAACGCTCGTCACCAGCTTCTATTTCGTACCGCCCAAACCGGCTCCGATCGTGACTGCCCATCACAGGGTCAGTGTATCGGCATCGGCTGAATCCGTCCCGATCAGCATCCCCGAACCGGTTCAGCCGGAAGGTGGAACGCTGAAGGCGAAGCTCACCTTGCTACCTGAAAAAGGTACCTTGAAGCTGCCGGGAGGCCGGGCCGTTGCTGAGGGGGACGTGATAGATGCGGCAGAGCTTGCCAGTCTCGAGTTCTTTCCGGAAGGCTCCCAACCCGGCGACGTGGAACTGATCTCCTACGAAGTAGAGGACCAATGGGGTGGTTCTGCATCCGCGATCGCCTCAATTACGGTCGCACAGGCCGAAGCGCCGGTGCAAAACGAGCAGGTGGAGGAAAACCGCACGAAGCGGCTTGAAGCTCTCCTGTCATGGCTGGGTAACACGGCCTCAAAGGGAGCGGTAGAAGCTGATATCGGCACCGGCCCCGTAAACGTCTATCCGGATGCGCCTGTCGAGGATCTGCCGGCAACAAGCGATTGGTTGAAGGTTGTCTCTGTCGATACGGACCTGCAGCTTGCTTCCGATAACCGCTTGCTGCAGGCCGGCGACCGTTTTCCTGTTTCTGCGCTCGCGACATTGACCGTCCGTCCGCAGATCGGCAGCGAAAGTGAAGCGCGGAAATTTGCTCTGGAATTGCCGGCTGTCGAAGGAACGCCTGCAAGAACCATCACGCAGATCGTTCAACCCCGTGTAACGCAGTGCGATCGCCTGGCAACCCAGCCTTTCGATTTGCAGGCGGTTACGGAAGGACGGCTCGCCAACGATCTGGATGCGGCGGCTGTGGATACGGCCTGCGCCGAAGCGATGGCTGCTTACCCGGAGATCGGCCGGTTCGTCTTCCAGCGCGGCCGTGGAGCATTTGCTGCCGGTAACCTGCAACAGGCTGTCGGTTACTTTGAACAGGCCTACCAGATGGGACATGTTCGTGCCGGCCAGGTGCTGGGGCGCATGTATTTCCTGGGTGCGGGGATCGATCGTGACCGCGAGAAAGCTGTCGACCTATACCGCAAGGCTGCGGAGCGGGGAGACGCCTATGCTCTGCATTCGCTTGGTATGGCCGAGATCAAGGGCGAAGGCACGGCCCAGAACGAAAAGGACGGCCTGGACAAACTGCTACAGTCGGTGGAGGCAGGCCACACGTTCTCGTTCAATGCCATTGGCGGTTTCTACCTGAATGGCCAGCATGTGGAAGAAAACATCGACCGCGCCGTTTATTACTACAATCGCTCGGCATCGCGGAACGACATTTATGGCTACCTGAACATGGGGACGCTGTACCGCGATGGTAAAGGTGTGCCGCAGGACTATGAAGCAGCACTTGGCTGGTTCATGAAAGCACATGAAGGCGGGCATCCCGCAGCAGGCACGGCTATCGGACTGCTTTACTACAATGGCCAGGGTGTTGAGAAAAATGCGGAAGAGGCAACTCGCTGGTTCCGTGAAAGCGCCCAGCGCGGAGATCCCTGGGGTGCATTCAACACCGCGTGGATGCTTGGCCAGCAAGATGGCGATGCCGCAGGCCAGGACCGTGTTCGCATGCTTGCCATGGCTGTGGCTGTTGAACCGTCTTCGCAGGCTGCCGAGCAGGCAAAGACCGCTCTCGGCGATGCGCGGAAAAACCTCAAGGCAAAGGTGTTGCAACAGACCCTGACCGATCTCGGTTTCGATCCAGGACCGGTTGACGGGCAGCCGGGACGGAAAACCCGTGAAGCCCTGGCCGACTTCTTTGAAGCCTCTGGACGGGCGCCTTCCGAAGGCGATGAGGCCCTGATTGCACTGGTAAAGCATCAGTGGGAACAGAACCGTCCCAGATATGATCTGTTTTAATCGTTGAGGGAGATATTCAGATGAAATCGTTCTTGTACTTATTGCCGGTCACAGGACTGCTGACGCTGATGGTGGCAGGATGCCAGACACAGCAAAACCCGGCCCCGCAAGGTGTCAGGCAGCCTGCGACCACGAGCCCGACGACCAATAGGGCTTCGAGACCTGCCTATGATCCGATCAACGATCCTAGCGCTCAAGACCGCAACAACGGCAATAGCGGTGGCGGCAATAGCGGCGGCGGAAATAGTGGAGGCGGCGGCAACAGCGGCGGCGGAAGTGGCGGCGGTGGCGGTGGTGGCGGCGGCCCAAGTGGTGGCGGTGGCGGTAGCTGGGGCTAACCTCGCACAGAAAAGGTAACACCGATGAATGTTCCATTTGGCCTGGCGTCCGGACGATATTTCTGGGCCAGAGTGTGCAGCCTGTTTCTTATCGCAGTGAGCTTTGGCTCGACAGCGGAAGCCGGACAGTGGCGAGCACTCGTTGTGGGCGTCGACGCCTATCAGCACGTTTCTCCCTTGAAGGGGGCGGTCAATGATGCGCGAGACATCGCCGAAACACTGACAGCTGCCGGTGTTACCGACCTGACCACGCTATACGATGCCGATGCGTCGAGGCAGGCAATCCTGTCCTCATGGCAGGATCTCATTTCCCGCGCGGACGCTGATGATGTTCTTGTTTTGTCCTATGCTGGGCATGGGGCACAGGAGCCCGAGTGGGTAAAGGGTTCGGAAGAAGATGGCATGGACGAAGTCTTCCTTCTGGCCGGTTTCGATATTGCAGCTCCGGGTAATGGCGAGAGACTGCGAGACGATGACATCGCCGCAATGCTCCGGGCTGCCGGTGGACGCAGTGTTCTGGTTCTGGCAGATAGCTGCCACTCGGGCACGATGACCCGATCCGTGGACCCGCGTATCACACGGCTGGGGACGCGGCTGGTTGGTTTACCCCCGTTCGAGAACGACGCCCTTCGCTCTCAGCCTCTTCCGCCCATGCTGGCCGGAAACGCCCAGCAGACAGGCGACGTCCAGGACCTTCCCAACGTTATCTACGTAGGCGCTACTGTCGATGGACAGGTCATCCCCGAGCTTTTGATTGCCGGTGAACCGCGAGGTGCCTTGAGCTGGGCCTTTGCGCGCGGTGTCGAGGGAAGGGCGGATCTGGATCGCGATGGCGGTATCTCCATGGAGGAGCTCAGCCTGTTTCTCAAGGAAACCGTGCGGGTCGCAACGGAGGGGCGCCAGTCGCCCAGCCTGACCATGAGCGGTGACAGCCGCGCCGCTGTCCTTCCGCGTGTCAACGAGCAGATATTCGCACATGAAAACGGCGTCCTGACCCTGTCTGCGAGCACCAATGCTGCCACGCCGGTATTGCAGCAGCTGGCCGGCAAACAGGAGGGCCGCCTCAAGGTCGTTGAAGATGGGACCGCGGATCTGTTCTGGGATGTGGAAGAAGGCGACGTCCTGACCAAATTTGGCGACGTGGTGCTGCGCGGCAAGGCGACCAACATCGACCGGTTTTCCGATGTTGTGACCAAATGGGGTTTTCTGACCGATCTTTATGCCTTGTCGCGTGAGCGCCAGCCTATTGAAGGAACACTCCAGCCGTCAGTCGGGCATATCCCCGAAGGAGATGCATTCAAGGTTGGTCTTAAATCGGACCAGGCAGGCAATATGGCCGTGTTTGCACTGGAAGCAGACGGCACGCTTCGTCTGCTTGCCCCCAACAAGAAGGCAGACCCGCTTGGCAAGGACACCATGGTTCAGGCAGCCAAGCCTTATGTGTTGAACTTGAGGGCTGCCCTGCCGTTCGGTGCGGACCATATCGTTATGGTACGGGCGGCCAAACCGATGCCTCAATTGGTCGGCGTATTGGCTGCACTCGATGGCAAACCTCTGAGCGCCGAGCTGACACCAAAATTGCTTGAGTTGATTGGCCAGTATGCAGATGCCGTGGGTATTGCCGGTGTCTACACTGAGCCCGCCGGCTGACACGCGAAGTCTCCTTCTATCTTGTTGCGCTTGAAAAGAATTTTTGTGACCATGGCCACACTCATTTCGCCATCCTCTGGTAATATCGAACCATAGTCAGCGCTGGGCTGCGTCGAAAAGGCCGGGCGTATTTGGAATGACCAGGGAATCAGGAGCCCTTCATGAAACGGATTTTGAAGCATGCCTGTTCAAGGCGAAGTTTGCAGGCCACGAGTGCTCTCGCGGGTCTGATGTTTGCGCTGTCCGCCGGATCTGCACTAGCGGATCCGATTGCGCTGGTGCTGGACAAGTCGGAAGGTGTTGATGTGTCCGCGTTTACCGAGCTTATGCCTGGTGACGTAGTCGATCTCGGCGCTACCGGACATGTTGACCTGCTGGACTATTCCGCATGTCAGGAAGTCAGGATTCAGGCCGGTGTGCTGAAGGTATCTTCCGAAGGATACACCGCAGAAGGTTCTGAACAGAAAGTTCTGAGAGCGGGTAACTGCTTGCAGGCAGACAGCGGAACCGACAGCGAAAAGGCTGACAAAGGTCTGACCGTCACGCTGCGTGGCCTTACACTGGAAAACAAGAAAGCTGCGTCATTGATGCTGCGGTTCGACAACAAGCTGCGCGATCAATACGACACGGTGTTTGTTTCCTTTGGGGGCGGTGAACCCAAGCGCTTCGATATGCTCGACAATATTCTGACCGACATGCCGAACCGTGAGCCGGAAGACGAAGCCGTAGAGGTTGAGCTGTTCCTGCAAGGCAAGGCGCCAGACTATGGTGTCGTCATGCGCACGATCACCATTGACCCGGTCCAGGTTGGACGGAAAACCGCTGTCGTCATCGTGAAATGATATTTGGCGGCCGGTTCGCGGACGCAGCCATTGGACGAAAACAGCTCATCTTGCTCATCGCACTCGTTGCGGTAGGGGCTGGGATCGCCATCGGTTTATCCGCTCAAAAGGCCATCTGGGAAGGGTGGGTGACAGACCGCCTGTTCCAGATCAAGGCCCTCATGGACAACAAGGAGCAGGCAGGTCCTGCACCTGTTGTCGTGGTCGGCCTTGATCAAAAAGCGCTTAACTCCGACCGGTTGGCACCAATACCGCGGGTTCTGATGACCCCGGTTCTGGCAGAGGCCGGACAAGCCATGTTGAATGCCGGCGCGGTGGCGCTGGGCTATGACTTTGTATTTGCCTATAGTGCGGACGGCTTTGTGGACCCCAGCACCGGCGAAGCCAGATTGAAAGGCTTTGACCTGGCATTTCAGCGGTTCCTCTATCAGAACCGCGGCAAGGTCTTCATTGCTCACACCGAAATAGGCGTACCTCAACGCATGTTTTCCGCTGCAGCCGGTGAGGGCGGTGTCAGGTCGGTTATCGTTTCAACTGACAGCGACGGTGTGGTGCGACGACACGAGCCGCATTCACCTCTCACCGCTTCGCCACATCTGATCGATGCGCTTTTGGGTATCGCAGGTGTCGAGGTCGCTGAAACCTACATTCCGGTGCCATCCGCCCGCCTCGCAACGTCCGTTCCGTATCTTTCGCTTATCGACGTTCTGCAGCTTCTGGAAAGTGATGAGGGCAGGCAGGAACTTGCCCGTTTTGCAGAAGGCCGCATCGTACTGTTCGGCGGGCTGTTGCCCTATGAAGACGAGCATCTTTTTTCTGACCGTTTCCTGCCTCATCTGCCAGAACAGCTGGCAGAAACGGGGCCAAGCGGGCGACCGCGCGTACAGCCGCAAACCGCCGGTGTATTTGTACTGGCCGATTTCATCGGCTCGCCTATCGCCGGAAGGATCGTGACCGAGCCTCCCGCTGGTCTCGTCCCCGCATTTGCGGTCATCTTTGCCGTGGTTGGCGCGCTCGCAGGTCTGTCGCTTCCGCTGGTCGTCTTACCTGTTGTGGCTGTCGGCGGAGTGCTTTGCGGACTGGGCGTGAGCCTTGGCAGTATGGAGCTCGGTATGTTTCCTTCGCCAGGCGTTGCTCCGGTTGCCTTCGTCACCGCGACAATCATCTCGGCTGTCGGGAAGGTCGGCATCCTGCAGCGCCGGCAGAGGTCTCTGGTAAGGCTCTTCGGTCACTACCTTGCCCCGGATGTCATCAAGCTGATGGCGAGTTCCGAACAATTGCCGGCGCTTGGTGGGGAAACCCGGCATGTCGTCGTGGCCTTCATCGATATCGTCGGCTTCACCAAGATGTCGGAAAAACTCGCCGATAAGGATGTGGTGCGCGTGGTCAATTCCTGTTTCGACAGCATCGGACAGGTGATCACCGCTCACCAAGGGTATATCGACAAGTATATCGGCGACGCGATCATGGCGGTGTGGAACGCACCCAATACGGTCGAGCATCCCGAAAAATCGGCTGTCGATGCCGCAACAGAAATTATAAATCTGCTAGACAGATTGCGCGAAATTACCGGACAACCACCGCTGGACCTGCGCATAGCCCTTAACGCCGGACCGGTTCTGGTGGGCGACATCGGTGGTGAACATCGCCGTTCCTTCACCGTCATGGGTACCACCGTCAACACGGCAAGCCGGGTCGAATCCGTTGCCAAGGACCACAAGGTTCGTCTCGCAGTCAGTCAATCGGTCGCCGAGAAACTGCCTTCGTCCTATCCGGTTGCTGAGATCTGGAAAGGACAATTGCGTGGTCTCAGTTCCGACATCACCGTTTACACTCTGGATCTACCTGAAATGTACATGGAGCCGGAAGAAAAACGGACGATCTCGCGGCAGGAACAGGACAGGAGCAAGCTGGTCACGTTTCCGCGCTCCTGACGAAGCGCTTTCAAACACAGCATTTTTTGCATCTTTCCCAATCATCCTGCATGATCAGGATATTGATTTTCGGCAGCCTGAGCAGCTGCGACGCTGCGCTTAAGGTCTCACAATGGTCCAATGGCCTGACAACCAAAATCCGGGTGCTCATCGCCCAGAGTTTGACAGGACCGTGATCCGTCCGTCGCAAAAGGCGCCACAAGCTGGCCCTACCGCTACACCACCACCAAAGCCAGGAGCTGCGCCGGCCAAGGGGGCGGCTCCGAAACGGTCACCCATTGTACTTTATGCTGCAATGGCCATCGGGTTCCTGGTGCTGGGCGGTGCTGCTGGTGGCATTGCCCATCTGATCTCCTCCGGCGCGATATCCTTGTCACCACCCGAGGAAATCGGGTTACAGGATATCGCCGAAGCGGTGTCGGACAGCGCCTCTCCGGAAAATGCTCCGCAGCAAGATCCGGACGAAAGCGTCGCCAACGACCAAGCCCTGGAACAGGATGTTGATGACACTGCGTTGACCAACGAGGAGGATCTCGATGTTCCGGCCGATCCTTTTTTCGACATGGCCCTCTCTGCTGTCATTCCGTTGGCGGGCGACCCGGTCCTTTTGAAGGATGGTTCCGCCAATCGGCGGATAGACTTGTCGGAGCGTCCAGTGCCAGCCGCTGCGATCGGGGACGGTGCTGCGTCGGTACCGTCTGTTGCCGCATATGTGCTGGACAGCCAGATGCTGGACGATGACGGCAACCTTGTTATACGCGCACCGGGTAGTGAGGCGGACTTTCAGTTCGGCAATTTCGGGGGCGGGGATGAGGCCGAGGGCATAGTCGTTGAAGAAGATGCGCAGCCCGCGGACGATGGTTCTCCCGATTTGCCGGTGTTTCTGAAGCCCTCAACTGACACGTTGAACCTCTATCTTACCGAGCGTCCCATCGGTCAGGGGCCCAGCCGGGTCGAAGTGCGCGAGGAGGTAGCAAAAGCGGCTCCGCTCAAGGATTTCCTGAAAGGCAAAGGGTTCGACGAGGAAGTCCTGGATTCGCTGGTGGAATTCGTCAAGGAGAACTTTGACAAAAGCGATTTGATCGCAGGCGACAAGATCGCAGTGCGTGGTGTTCGCATGCCGAACAAGGTAGGCCGGATTGGCGATTATTATCGGCCTGTCCAGATTTCGATCTACGGCCAGGAAGGGTATATAGGTACAGCTGCCTATTCGGTCGGAAGAGACGGGGACGGGTATGTAGCCGGCGCCGATCCCTGGTTTGGCAAGACGATCGTGGAACAGAAGATCGCGAGTGAGGAGGCAACTCAACCTGCCAACTTGCATCGCTTGATCGACGGTGTTTATGCCACCGCAGTCCGCAATGCCGTGCCCGCTTCTATCGTGGGCGAGGCAATCGCATATTTGGCGCCCATGACCGACCTCAAGCGGTCGATCAAACCAGATGAGAGAGTCACTCTGGTATTCACGGACAGTGCTCGAGACGAGAAGCGTGGCGGTGGCAGGGTGCTCTTTGCCGGTGTTCGGCGTGGGGACGACTGGTCCGTTCGCTGTTACGTGCTGAAAGCGCCCGGTAATCGCGGTTTTGCCTGTGTGAACGAAGGCGGCAAGGTCAGTTTGTCCGGCGCCATGCTTGTCCCGGTCAAAGGTGTTCTGACATCGAAGTTCGGCATGAGATTTCATCCGATCAAGAAAACGGAACGCCTGCATGCCGGTGTCGATTGGGCGGCCCCCACTGGAACCGCGATCCACGCGGCCTTTTCCGGAAAGGTCACCTATCGCGATGTGCGAGGCGGGTATGGCAATTTCATTGAACTCACCCACAAGGACGGAATTACCAGCCGCTACGCGCATATGCATGAATACGCCGATGGCATCCAGCTAGGGTCTGTGGTTCAGGCGGGTGATCTGATTGGTTACGTCGGAACTACGGGGCTTTCCACCGGACCGCACCTTCATTTCGAAATCAGACACAGGGGAGAGCCGACAGACCCGTTGGCCTTTGAAATGGAGACGGGAGCGGAAGCACCGCAGTCTGTCGGGGGCAAGGATCTGCAGGAATACCGGACGGTGATTGCCGACATTTTGAGCGTGCAGTGAAACAGGACTTGCGGCAGCGCTGAAATACGCCAGACTGTGATCCAGGTCCCAGTATTTGTCGCAGGAACGTTCATTCTGGCAAGAGTGTAACAACGCACGAGGCTGCCATGACCAGACCAGCTGCCCGCCTGGGCGATTTTCATATGTGCCCGATGACACCCGTTCCGCCAGGGTTGCCGATTGCGCCCCCCTGCAAGATCAACGTCCTGATCGGTAAGCGTCCTGCTGCGAGAATGACGGACCTTTGCGTGTGTGTCGGCCCTCCGCCCGCAAATGTCGACCCCATTATCATGGGGTCGCTGACTGTTCTTATCGGAAGTTTGCCCGCGGCCCGCATTGGTGATCCAACAGCCAAGGGTGGCGCGATCACGACCGGGGAATTTACCGTTCTTATCGGGGGCTGAACCAGGACCAGCGACAATCAGGCAGATTTCCGGGCAGAATCGAAACGCCGGACAGGTGGGAGAACCTGTCCGGCGTTTTTGTTGGTTGATGTCAGCTGGCCGGCTCGATTTCGATACCGGTTTCCGTGGCTTTCAAGGTCACGCCCTTCAGTTCTTCGCCGTTCATTTGCGCCGTGAGGAACGCACGCGACAGCTTCGGCAGAAGGTCGTTGGTCAGGATGTTGTCGATCATGCGGCCACCGCTGTCCGGGTCGCGGCAGAGTGAAACGATATGGCTCACCACGTCGTCGCCATAACTCAGCACGGCATCCCGGTTCTGCTTGACCCTTTTGACAATACGGTTGAGCTGAAGCCGGACGATGAACCCGAGCATGGATGGCGATAGCGGATAGTAGGGGATGGTCACGATACGGCCGAGCAGGGCCGGCGGGAACACGTCGAGCAATGCTGGTCTCAAGGTTTCCGCGAGCTTCTCCGGATCCGGTGCGTTCGGGTCGGTTGCCGCAAGATCCGGATCACTGGAAACCGGCGCATCCAGCATGTGACTTGCTGCATTCATGATGATGTCAGTACCGACATTCGAGGTCAGCAGTATCAACGTGTTGCGGAAGTCGATCTTCCGACCCATGCCGTCTTCCATCCAACCCTTGTCGAAGACCTGGAAGAAGATTTCGTGAACATCCGGATGAGCCTTTTCGACTTCGTCCAGAAGGACGACCGAGTAAGGCTTACGCCGCACGGCTTCGGTCAACCGGCCGCCTTCGCCATAGCCTACATATCCCGGAGGAGCGCCTTTGAGACCGGAAACGGAATGCGCTTCCTGGAATTCGGACATATTGATGGTGATCAGGCTTTCCTCACCACCATAAAGGGTCTCGGCAAGGGCCAGGGCGGTTTCGGTTTTACCAACACCGGAGGGGCCGCACAGCATGAACACGCCGATTGGCTTGTCCGGATTGCCCAATTGGGCGCGGCTGGTCTCGATGCGCTTCGAGATCATTGCCAGGCCATGGGCCTGACCGATCACGCGCTTGTTGAGGCTGTCGGTCAGCGTCAGGATCGTCTGCATTTCGTCCTGCACCATCCGGCCGACCGGAATGCCGGTCCAGTCGGAAATGATGCTGGCAACAGCCTCATCGTCGACATAGGCATAGACCATGCGATCATCTTCGGGGATTTCGGAAAGCTCCGTGCGCATCGCCTGGAGCGCATCGCGAATGGCGTCTTCGTTGGTCAGGTCGACGTCAAGTTCAAGCTCGATCTCGTCGATCGGAACTAGAGCGGGCTTGTCGTGCTGCGGATCTTCGATTGCCTCGCTTTCCGGATGAGGCGCAGGTTCAACACCGCGAAGCTTTGCAAGAGCGGCATTCAAACGCCTGATTCCGGCTACCAGTTTCCGCTCGTTTTCCCACTGATTGCGGACAGTCTCAATGTCGCTTTCGGTTTCCGTAATCGCGTTGGAAAGTGCCTCGAGCTGTTCCTGATGCTCCAAGCCCAGTTCGGCATCGTTGGTCAGGGCCTTTTTCTCTGTCTCCAGAAAACCTTTTCGGGCAACCAGGTCCAGCAACCGGGCCGGCTGTGCTGCTTGCGAGATGTTGACGCGTGCCGAGGCGGTGTCGAGAACGCTGACCGCCTTGTCCGGCAGCTGGCGCGCTGGAATGTAGCGATGCGACAAAGATACCGCTGACCGCACAGCGCTATCGAGGATGCGAACCTGGTGATGATCTTCCATCGGGCCAAGCAGGCCGCGCACCATGGCAAAGCACTTTTCCTCATCCGGTTCGTCAACCTGCACGGGCTGGAAGCGCCGTGTCAGGGCCGGGTCTTTTTCAAAATGCTGGCGGTATTCCGACCACGTCGTGGCCGCGACGGTCCTGAGTGTGCCGCGGGCAAGCGCAGGCTTCAGAAGGTTGGCTGCATCGCCCGTTCCGGCAGCGCCGCCGGCTCCGATCAACGTATGGGCTTCATCAATGAACAGGATCGTCGGCACGATGGAGCCATGGACGGCATCAATGACCGCGCGCAAACGTTTCTCGAATTCGCCTTTCATCGACGCACCGGCCTGAAGCAAGCCGAGATCCAGCGCACAAAGGCGAGTGCCCAGAAGCGCGGGAGGAACATCCCCGGCAACGATTTTCTGCGCAAAGCCTTCGACGATGGCCGTTTTGCCGACGCCTGCTTCGCCGGTCAGGATCGGGTTGTTCTGGCGGCGGCGCATCAGAACGTCGATGACTTGCCGGATTTCTTCGTCGCGGCCGACGATCGGATCGAATTCCTTTGCCCGCGCACGAGCTGTGAAATCTACAGTGAACTGGCTGAGTGCATCTTCCCCGGGGCCGCCTGCCGCGAGCGGCTCTGCGCCCGGTTCGCCTGCTGCGCTACCGGAGGCTGGACTTGAACCGTCGATGGGCCTCGCCCGCACTTCACCGGATGATCCGGCGATGGCGTCAAGGTTGTTCGCGATTTCGTCGTGCTTGAGCTTGTTGAGAGCCTTGGACAGCTGGAAAAGCTGCGTGCGGGTGCTCTCTTCGCCAAGCATGAAAAGAAGGACATAGGCCGTGCGGATCTTGTAGTCGCCGTATGTCAGCGTGCCAACGAACCAGGCTCCTTCCAGCGCTTCGCGGAAAGGCTTGGACATGGACGGAAGTTCGGTCTGGTTGATCTTGAACTCTGCAAGCGCGGCCTGCAGGTCCTTGTCCAGGGTGCCGAGATCGACGTCGAAATGCCGCAGAATATGAAATACATCAGAATTTTCGTTGCGGATCAGATAGTAGAACCAGTGGACCAGCTCGAGATGCCGGTGGCCGGCATCCTTCGTAAGCCTCATGGCCTTGTCCAGGCTGTCGTAGGCAGTTGAGTTGGTCTTGTTGACAACTTTTTCAACCGTAATGTCATTCATAATATCGGTCCTTCAGACTTGAGACCTATTGGTAGACTGTGGTGTGGCGACGCACAGGCCGGAAACGGGTGTCGGTAAGCATTTCTTCTTCTTCGGCCTCCAGGTCAGTATCGTCGTCGGGGCCGGAAGCGGCCGGCTTCAGCCAGCCGATATGTCCAAGCGTTGCGGAGTTGTTGGCATCCATCCGGACAGCGGATGCGCATCTCTTCGGCAGCGCAAGTTCAATTTCATATTCAATTTCCAGACCCAGATAAAAATCGATGAGGTCGAAAAGCTTCTCTGTCCAGGGATTGGGTCTTGCCCGGGTTGGCGGGAGAAACTGCCGATATTCCTCCAGACTGCTCGTGAAAATCCTGATCCGGATCTTGTCACTCACACTATAGACCTTGGATCCAACGATCGTGTCGGCGCCAAGTTGCCCGGCTCCGCCTGGCCCGAAACCTCCAAGCTTGAGCTGATCGTCCTTGTCCAGATGCAGCCACGTCCCGACACATTGATCAATCTCTACCCGGACATCGAAAACGCCCGTGATGAGGGCCTTCAGACGAGCGGCGCTCTTTGTCTTGGGGGCCATAAGGCCCGCGTAGAGCAGCTTGAGCCGATCGTCGATCCTGTCGAGGTCCCGGTAAAACGGGGTGCCGATGCCGATCGCCGACCCGAGATAGGCGAGAAACCGGTCGTCGTCTGGACGGTCATGTTGAACGATCGGTCTGGCATCGGCCCACGCGCGGTAGAATAACTGCAGGAAGCGGTTGTTGAACAGGTCAAGGAATCTTGGAAAACTGTCATCGCCTCTGAGCCCGCGCATGATCGCTTCATCGGTATAGGCGGATGGCAGAGCGCCTTGCGGTCCAAGCAAACCAAGGAAGCGTTCCAGCAAGACCAGGCCGCCGTCACCGTCCTTTGTCGCACGCTCAATGGTCGACGTGGCGAATTCGCTGGACGGGTCCTGACCGAAGCGAACGATGTCTTCCATCATGCGCCGGCTTTTACCGATCCTGGGTGGAGCGGGCTCATCGGCGTTCTTCGGCTTTATTCCGCTTTCTGATATTCCCGGAGCGGTCTGGCCTTCGAGCATTCTCAGCACTGCCAGCAGATCATGTCCACCTGGATGCTTCTCGATGCGGTCTCCAAGGGCTGCAAGCAACGACGCGTATTGCTGCTGGACCGGCACCTCGATACGCGGGCTTTCCGGAACTGCTTCCTCAGCTGTTGGATCAGGCGCAGTCTCTGCGGTCTGCGTTTCAATCACCTCTTCCGTAACCTCGGCAGGGGTCTCCGCCGGAGGATCGATTTGTGGGGCAGGCGTTTCTGGTTGGGTGTCGGCAGGTGAGGGAGCGGCGTGTTCGGCCGATGTGATCGCGGCAGATTCAATCGCGGGCGACTTGATTGCGGGCGCTTCTGCCTCGTCCGCAGGTGTGTTGTTGTCCTGCCGTTTTACGGTCCAGATATCGTCAGCGTCGGCCTTCTCATCAGTCTCGACTGCCGTCGCCGTCTCCTCTTTGGTCGGCCATGCCGGGGCCTTCCGGGAGGATGAAGGCACAACGGTCTTGTCCCGTGCAACACGGGTTTTCGTCAGATCCTTGTCTGCCGGACCGCTCATAGAATTCCTTTCGCGCCGATCCGCGGAGGCCACTTCATGATAACGCCGCGCTCTGTCGTTGCGATCACACACTGCGTGAAGTGATTGATGGAGGCGTATTCGGCGACAAACCGATCTAGGACAGCCCCCATCAGAAAGGCACTCGCCCCTTCAAAAGCCTTGTCATCGAGCGTGATCGTGATTTCGAGCCCCCTGGCGACACCTGTCCCGGACTTCTGTTGCAGGCGGCGCACAACTGGCCTTGTCGAAACCGACCGAACCGACTGGGCCTGCCGGTCTGCTGAACTGTCGGAAAGTGGCGCGAAGACGCTCAGCACATCGCGGAAAGACCGACCGTCCTGACCTGCCGCATCGTGCACAAGGCCGGTATGGTTCAAGGCCAGAATGTTAATGAGCCGCCAGGCAATAGCGCCAGCGTGGCCCTGTTCGCCTAGTCTTTCATTGTAGGAAAGAAGCGGCGGCCTCGGGGACGTCGGTCCGGCGACACAATCTACCTTGAGGCCGATATCCTCCAGTATGCGGAAATCCCCAATCTCGGACTTGTCCGGGTTGGTTCCCACGGGGAGATCTGCGGCCAGCGACCGGTTGGATGCCAATACCTTCAGTGATAGTTCCGAAAGACGTTTCTTGCCGGTTTGCAGCAGGGCGGCAGCCTGCGCTCCGCTTGAGATAGAGATGAAGGTTTCTGTACCTATGTAGTGGCTTGGCTGCATGCGCCGGATTTCGGAAGACGACTGGCGTCGCGGCAAACGACGAATGGTATAAAACCACTCGTGACCGGCTTTTTCAGTGTCTGGTGCAACGCTGTAGAGCGGCTCAACCGGTCGTTTCTCGCCTCCTGAGAAGTGGGCGGAAACTTCAGTGACGGCATGCACTTCATAATCCAGTGGCCGTGTCCGGTCCGTGATGACAGCAAACTCGTGCTGCCCTTTCTTGATCGGCACCCGGTCAGTCTGCCTTTCGAACAAGTTGACGGCCGGTGCTGAGTGAAGCGCGAAAATCTTGCGTTCAACGTGAGCAGGCAACCGGTTTTCTGCTTCATCGAACACGAAGACCAGATCGAATGCTTTTGCCTTGACCCTATCCAGGTAACGGCGCAGACCCGTCAGACGGAACCCGAGGAAGCTGCGCGGAAAGTTGAAATAGTCGCGCAAGTGATCAAAGCCGGTGAACAGGCGCAAGTCGTTGTGCAAGAGGGAATCTTCTTCATCGAAACCCAGCTGCTCGATGGCATCGACGGGCAGGCGCTGCAGGCTGGCCTGACCGAAGGCGTCCTCGGTACGGATGTAGAGCGCGATTGTATGTCCGAAGATCTGTTCATAGACCTTCGCAGCCAGATCCAGAGGTCCGATCAATCGGACGGGAAGTGAATCGATCCGACAGCCGGCCACCTGGTATTCTGGTTTCTTCAAGGCTTCTTCGGCTGAAACCTCGTTTTCCGGATCCTCGGACATGCGGTGTGTGAACGTGATGGACAGACCTGCGCGTGTGCGTCTGTCTTCAGCCATCTCCGCACCGAGACCGGAGACCTGCGCAGCTGAGCTCAGGTACTTTGCAGCTGTCAGCTCCAGGGGCGTCAACGTAATAGGAGAGGTGAGAGTGAACCTGCAGCGAACCTCTCCCTGGCGTTCACGGAAGACGGCCTCCATGGGAGCATGGCGATCGACCTTTATGCCGTTGCGCAAATTCGCATCGCCATATTTCGGCGTCACGCGGGCAAGTACCAGAGAGGGAATGGGCGCCAGCGCAGTTGGATATAGTTGTTCGAACAGGTTGGAAGTGAATTCGGCGAACTCATGCTTCATTTTCAGCTGCACGCGAGCTGACAGGAAGGCAGTACCTTCAAGCAATCCGGACAGCATGGGGTCGGAACGATCTTCCAGAAGCCCACCCAGGCGTTCTGCTACAGCAGGATAGGCCTCCGCGAATGACGCCCCTTGTTCTCGCAGGTAGGTGAGTTCCTGATTGTAGAGGTCGAGAAATTCCCGGTTCATGCAGTTGCCCCGATGATCTTGATACGGCCGAAAGCAGGGTCGACGTCGGCTACGAATTCACTCGCGACCCGGATCGGATCGCAGCGTATTTCTGCCTTGATGAGAAATCTTACCTTGAAGGTATCGCTTTCGACCTTGTCGTCGCGCTCGACCTTGAGCGTGCGTGGGTCCATGCGCGGTTCGAAATGGATGAGGGCCTGTCGGATGTCTTCGGCAAGTCGGTCAATGCGAACGCTGTCAACAATATGGACAGAAAGGTCTGGCAATCCGTAATTGATGATCGAGCTCTCAACTTCCGGAAAATCGGAAAGGTCCTGAGTGGAATTGAGGTTGACCGTATTGAGGAGCGCCTGCAGATCTTGCCGGACTTCGGAAAGCAGCGTGTGTTCAGAGACACCGTAGGATCTGGAAAGCCGCCGACCGGACCTGAGGTTGGCGCCGTTCTGTGCTTCTTTTTGCCTGTCCTGAGCGGCCTTGTAGTCTGGGTCGTCCATTGCACGGAAGGCCCACATCAGCGGGGAGTGCATTTTCACATTTGATTTAGCCATCGGCCAAGCCCACGCTGACTGCTGCCCCGGAAATTCCTAAGTATGACCGTGGCGGTGCCGCTTCGAAAATTGAAAGTCTGCATCGCCGGTCCGAACCAAAGAAGGCTGCCGCGCCGAAGCGCGGCAGCCCTGCAGGCCGAAGCCTTATTTCTTTTCGTTTGCTGCAATGTCCCAGGCAAACTCAGGGGCTGCGCCCTTGGAGCCGTCCGGCTTCTGTTCGGTGTAGATGTACTTGTACTCACCGAAGTTCAGCGTGACGCTCTCCGTGATGCGATCGTCGGAGCCACTGCCGCCGGTCGAAACGTTGGTCACGATAATGTCCTTCATTTCGAGCTTGATGTATTCCAGCGGGTTATCACCGGCAGCTTTGCGAACAAAGAGAGTGCCTTTGGTGATATGCTTGCCGGTCGACACGTGCTGCAGAAGCACAGGGGTGGATTTGTCGACGAACTTGGTGATGCTCAGATCCTGGAAGTGTGCCTTGCCGGAGCCGGAGCCCGAACCCATGTGGGTGGTGCCGGACTGGGAAGCGCCCCAGGACCAGGAAAGGACGTCAATCTTGTCCTTATGGGTCTTGTCCTGTGCTTCGCCTTTGATACCTTCAAGTTCCAGATAAAAATCGACGGCCATTTTAATAGATCCTCTTGGTTGTTGAGGGCCAGGTAAATGTTCCTGGCTCAAACTCTGCTATTCCTGACAACTACCTCGGACCTCGCGGTCCAAACCCCTAGGCGCTTGCGCACCTTGTTTGTACCTCCGCCCGGGAAAACCGGGCTGCATCCCGTGGGATGCATGCCGGGGGGCGGGCTGCCGCCCCGCCGGCAATTTGTGAAATCAATTACCGTCTTGCGGAATGCGGGACGCCAGGCTCATGCCGATGTCCATACCTTCCAGCTGATAGTGCGGACGAAGGAAGAACTGAGCCCGGTAATATCCGGGGTTTTCCTCGTCGGGCACGATAGTGACCTTGGCTTCCCGCAGCGGCTTGCGCGCTTTGGTTTCCTCGGTCGAGTTGTCCGGATCACCATCGACGTAGTCCATGATCCAGTCATTCAGCCAACGCTGCAGCTGCGCCGATTCCTTGGTCGAACCGATCTTGTTGCGCACCATCACTTTCAGGTAGTGGGCGAAACGAGTGGTCGCGAACATGTAGGGCAGGCGGGCAGACAGGTTGTCCGATGCCGTTGCATCCTTGCCGTCCGGTCCGGAGAACTGGCGCGGTTTGAAGACGGACTGAGCTCCAAGGAAGGCTGCCTGGTCCGTATTCTTGCGGTGGATCAGCGGGATCAGGCCCAGACGGGAGATCTCGTGTTCGCGCCGGTCGGAAATCGCGATTTCCGCAGGACACTTCTGGTCCACACCGCCATCGTCGGTTTCAAAGACGTGGGTCGGCAGGTTTTCCACCAGACCACCGCTTTCGACGCCGCGGATGCGCACAGTCCAACCGAATTCCTTGTAGGCACGGTTGACGTTGGTTGCCATGGCATAAGCCGAGCTCATCCAGGCGTAATTCTCGTGGCTGTCTTCGCCGAACTCTTCTTCGAAGGCGAATTCTTCCACCGGGTCGGACTTCGCACCGTAGGGCTGGCGAGCCAGCACGCGGGGCATTGTCAGACCAAGGTAACGGGAGTCCTCGGATTCCCGCAGCGTCCGCCACTGGGCGTGGATCTCCGTATCGAAGATCTTGGACAGATCACGCTTGGCCGGCAGTTCCGTCCAGCTATCCATCTGCATCAGTTGCGGATTGGCCGCTGCCAGGAACGGTGCATGGGCTGCCGAAGCGATCTTTGCCATGCCGCGCAGCACGGTGATGTCCTGCGGGTCGTAGGAGAACTCATAGTCACCCACGAGACAGCCGTAGGGCTGACCACCCAGTTGGCCGAATTCGGCTTCATAGATCTGTTTGAACAGCGGGCTCTGATCCCACTTGGCACCACGGTAGCTCTTGAACACGCCTGCAAGTTCTTTCTTGGAGATGTTCAGGAACTGAAGCTTGAGCGAAGCGTCGGTTTCAGACTGGTGCACGAGGTAATCGATCCCGCGCCAGGCACTCTCAAGTGTCTGGAACTCCTCGGCGTGAATGATCTCGTTCACCTGAGCCGTCAGTTTTTCGTCCAGCTTCGCGATCATCTCATCGATCGTGTCGTAGACGTCTTCCTTGATAAGCGCCTGATCGGACAGGGCTTCGGCGAGGAAGGTCGACATGGCGTTGTCAACCAGCTGATTGGCCGTATCGTTTTCGTTCTTGATCCGGAAATTCTGTTTCAGGATCGAAGCGAACTCCTCGGGGCTCTTCTCAACCGCAACTTCGCCGGCTGCTGCGCCACTTGCCTGGGCGCTGGTATCGGTGCTGCTCATTTATGCCTCCTCCGTGCCGTCGCCGTCTGCCTGCTTGTCGGCGGACGATGCCTTGTCGGCTTCGATTTTCTGAGCAAGTGCCTGCATCAGGGCCGGGTCCCGGGTCAGCTCCTCGAGCTGGGAGATCGCCTGGACACGTCCGTCCATCATGGTGCGCAATGCAGCCAGGCTGCGGCGTGCATCGAGCAGCTTCTTGAGTGCCGGAACCTGTTCGGCAACGCGTCCCGGGGTGAAGTCGTCCATGCTCTTGAAACGCAGCTGGACGCTCATTTTGGAGTTTTCTTCGCCGGACAGCTTGTCCTTCACGGTGAAGGAGGTGCCAGGTTCAATTGCTTCCATGCGCTTGGAAAAGTTGTCCATGTCGATGTCGAGGAACTTGCGGTCATCGATATCGGCTTTTTCCACGCCAGGGTTGTCGCCGGAAAGATCGGCCATGATGCCCATGACGAATGGCAGTTCCACCTTCTGTTCCGCGTCAAACGGATCTTCATAAAAAATGTGGACCCGCGGAGGTCTGTTGCGCTTGATAAAGCCTTGCCCGCTGTTCGATGCCATTGTACTTGCCTTTCATTTTCATGACCCAGAAGAAAAAAAGGTCAATTTTAGTCAAATACTAGCGCGTAACTCTTGTTTGCTAATTGCTGTACTTAGGTCGGCGCTGCGTTTCGTTGATATCTATGTACTGCGTTTCTGGGGAACGGGAAGTGATCACGGTCACATGATCGATGGTTTATTTTTTTCTCGAAATATTGAGGACCCGTTGGCCATTGGTGTCAAGTAAGAAGCTGAAAACCCTAGGTAACATAGGGGTTGTAATGGCAGTTGAATCAGTCCTCCTCCGGCCTCAGGAAGAGGTTGAGAAGACCGGTGAATGAACCGGAACTCATATTCTGCGCCTCGTCCAGCAAAAGGGGGATTGGGCTGGTGGGTTCATTGGAAGAATAGTAACCCTTGACCGCCGCAATACCCTTCATGGCGTCACTTCGGCTTTCGATCACCATCACTGCGAAATCATCAATTTCGCCCAGTTCCCGGTCTCCACCGTCGTTCAGGTCGATCAGCCGATCGTTGGAAAGCTGTAACCCGCTCGCACCCAGAATCAGTGCTACGTCGTCGAACCTGCGCGGCATCAGTATTTTCAAGGCATCCAGGTAGGACTTGCCGACGAGGCCGCGAGCCTCGCGCACCAGAAACAGCGCCGGATGCGACGGTTCGCGGCTGGCGAAATAGTCTTCGACAGCATCTAGAATCAGTTTTGCCTGGGCGGCATTCTTGATTTCTGATTGAGACGCCTGCGACGTGTCGCCTGCTGCTGCCTCTGCTGCAGTATCTTCAGACGAAGAGGCTTCCGTCTCTTCAGGGGAGAGGCGTCCGAGCCGCTTGTTCAGTTCGGCATTCATCTCCTTCAGGAGAGTGGACAAGGCCTCATAATTGGGAGGAGCTGCTTTCGCACCGCTCTCCTTGAGCTTTTCGGTGCACAGCTCGGCTATGGTCTGAAGTTCGTCCGGCAGGTCTCCAAGGTCCTTGAGGATCTCGTCGATAGCGTCCTGCTCGAGTTCGCCCGATGTCAGTGCAGCCTCAATCGCACCAAGTGAGATTGTATGCTCATCCGGACGTGCCGTGGCATCGCCGGCCGCAATCTGGATGGCGCGATAGCTGATGGGCCCTGTCCGTCTGGTTTTGAGCAGGGGCGCTGCTTCCAGCGGAAGAACGACCGTGGGCCTGTTGTTGAGGGATTCGAGCGCTCCGATTCGTTCCATGTGGCCGAAGTCGGCATCGCTTGGATGGACGTCGTCCCAATGGTTCTCCAACAGTTTGCGAATGATGCGAATCGAGTTCGCAAACGTGTGGACTTGACCGCTCAGCAGACCGAACTGCGCGAGAATGACAAGCAGTCTCAAGTCTCTGGACTGCTTCAGGAAGCCGTCCATCTGCTTGAAGAGGTCGGTAAAGTCGATCTCGGATCGGTCGAATTCGCTGAAGCGCTCCGGCAGCAATTCCTCACACGAATCCAGAAGTGCGGCAAAGGCGGGTTCGGTATCGTAGAGGTCCGGCCCGCAGCCAGCACCCGGCGCTACTTCAGTGCCGTAGGTTTCCGGATCGAAATTCATTCGTGCTCCCCAGCCCGGTATGCATTCCGGTGGTATGTCCGGGATCGGTCCCGGTTATTGTTCAGGAGACCCGGACCGGGAAAAGCACCGGTCCGGCATGTCTGATGTGTGAATTTTTACTGCTCGAGTACCAGCTTGCTTTCAACGCGGCGGTTTGCCGGATCGTTGACATCCGCAACCTTCGGCCGGGATTCGCCGTAGGCCACAGTTTTCAGCCGGTCCCGGCTGACGCCGAGGTTGACCAGATACTGCGTAACCGCCTGCGCACGGTCTTCGGAAAGACGCTGGTTGTAGTTGGTCGAGCCAATTCCGTCGGTATGGCCTTCGATCACGAATGTGGCTTTGGCCAGGTCGGGATCATTGATGCCCTTGGCAAACTCACGAAGGTTGGCCTGTGCGGACGTGCTGAGCTTGGCCGAGGCATATTCGAACGAAACCAGCAGGTTGAAGGCAGCGTCGATGGCGTTGGTTTCCGGATCGACCACAAGGGTCTGTTCCGTTTCACCACCTTCGGTCTTTGCGCCGTCCTGGGAGACTGCGACCTGGCCGCCTTCTTCCGGTTTGGCGTTCGGATTACATTCGTCGCGAGTACCGATACAAAGGGCTCGCGTTCCGCCAGCCGGCTTCAGTGAACGCGTTTTCAGTTGCTTGAAGTGCTTGCTGACTTCATCGGCCGAATAAGTGGCGTCCTGGGCAAAAGCCGGATCGGTTCCAAGTGCCGGCAAGGCAATGGCAAGAGAAACGGAAGCAGCCAGGAGGGCGCGGCGAAGGCCGGTCCGAGCGGCATTGTTCCGGTCGAGCGAAAATACAGTAGGGGTCACGATTTCAATCCTCCCTTGTGGAGTGTTCAAAAGCGATGTCGCTTTGGGCTTCGAAATGGATCGTGCCATATGGATAAGAATAATAGTGTGGCGAAAGTCACTAAAGTGCGATTTGATGTCAGTATGTCGTTTTATCGGCAATAAGCAAGAGGAGAGCTGTTGGGGTGACGTCGGTGAGCAGGGTTGGTATTTAAAAGCAGCAGGCGGTGTTTTTTAGCCGCACTTGGGGAAGGGCCAAGTGCCTCCTCCTTCACAAAAGAGTTTGAAGTTCAAAGTATTTGCATCAAGTGTGTTCTTGAGCACACTATTTTTGCCGGAAACGCCTTAGTGTCTGAAACGTGGTAGCCGCCAGGCTGCCTTTTTGCAGAAAACCGCGTTATTTCCGAGGAGATCTTTCGTGGCCGAAGGACAACTTAAACAAGCTAACCGAATGGCCGAGCTGACATCGGTCTTTGGCAAGGATGAGCTTTCCGTTGTCACCATCGAGTGCGACGAGGGGCTCAGCGAAGATTTTGAGATCAGGCTTGAGGTTCTGAGTCAGAAAGAGGATCTGGAGTTCGACCAGGCCATAGCGACTTCCATGACGGTGAAGGTTGTCACCAACAATGGTGATACGCGGCATTTCGACGGTCTTCTGACCGATGCGAAATGGATGGGCTATCGCGATTCCTATTACATCTACAAATTGACGCTACGCCCGTGGTTCTGGCTGCTCACCAAGAATTCAAATTGTCGAATTTTCAAGGACATGTCCGCGCCTGACATCATTAAGCAAGTCCTGGGGGAGCATGACTTCGCCGATTTCCAGGATAAGCTGACTGAGGCCTATGATCCGATTCATTACTGCGTCCAGTACAGGGAATCGGATTACGATTTCTGCTGCCGGTTGATGGAAGAATTCGGAATTTCCTATTTCTTCGAGCACAAGGACGGCAAGCACGTCATGATTCTGGCGGACGCCAAATCGTCCTACAGCCCGATCGTGGGTGACAGCTCCATTCCCTACATTGCTCTTGGTGGCGACAGTCAAAGGAATACGGAGCATCTTTACCATTGGATTCCGACGCGCAAGTTTCGGACCGGCAAGTTTGCAGTCAATGATTATGATTTCGAGAAACCGAGTGCGCTGCTGGAAGCAGAGCGTGATGCAGGTACTCAATATCGGGCCGGGTCTCTGGAAAATTATGACTATCCGGGAAGGTACACCGAAAAAGACAAGGGCAGCACTTTCAGCAAGATTCGTATGGAAGCCGAACAGGCTGCGGACAAGCGAATTGAAGCAGCCGGCGAAGTGCCGCGGTTCTTTGCAGGAGGGCTGTTCGCGTTAGTCAAACATCCACACAGTCCGCAGAACGCGGAGCACCTGATCGTGCGTGCAAGCCATCGGATCATCACCGAGGCATATCGATCCGGTGGTGGTGGGGCCCAGGGAGAAGCCTATACCGGGACATATGACGTTCTGCCTGCCAGTATAACGTACCGCACACCGGCCATCACCCGCAAACCGCGAATACCAGGCCCGCAAACGGCAAAAGTCGTGGGGCAAGGCGAAATCGATGTGGACGAATACGGTCAGATCCTGGTCGCCTTTCACTGGGACCGCGACAAGACTGCGTCTCGGCGGGTTCGTGTGGCGCAAGTGTGGTCAGGCAAGAACTGGGGCGGCATCTATATCCCGCGTGTCGGCCAGGAAGTGATTGTTCAGTTCCTGGAAGGCGATCCGGACCAACCGATCATCGTCGGCACAGTCTACAATGCGGAAAACATGCCGCCTTATTCTCTGCCAGGCGAGAAAAACAAAGCCGGCATCAAGTCGGATTCAACGGTAGGCGGCGGTGGTTACAACGAGTTCGTGCTCGATGACACCAAAGGGAATGAGCTTGTTGGGGTTCATGCCCAAAAGGACATGGAGACCGTTATCGAGAATAACGAAATGCTGCATGTCAAAAACTGCCGCGAGACCCAGATCGACGTTGACCGAACGGAATCGGTTGGCCGAAACACGACCGAAGATATCGGCATGAACTGGAAGGTAACTGCCGGAACGAAGATCGAGTTTATCTGCGGCGCCAGCAAAATCACCATGACGCCTGCCTCGATCAAGATCGAGTCGGTGAAAATCGATATCGTGGCTTCGGGCATGCTCAACGCCAAGGGTACAATGACCAATGTGACAGGCAGTGCGTTGCTGAAACTCAAGGGCGGCCTTGTACTGATCAATTGATGCTGCGGTTCTTGAACGAATGCGGCCAAGAGAAAAAACGGAGTAGAGCAGATGGGATCACGTATCCGCTTTACAAAGGCTAGACAGGTATTTGAAACTTTTCCGGAGTTGTCGGAAACGGTAAGCGAACCGGCCACGGATATCGCTCCGGACGCCTATGCTCTGGAATTGCAGAAAAGCGAGGCACCGCTGTCGGCGATTGCCTATTTCGCTCATATCCTGCCGAAACGGGAATCGGTCTGGTGGGGCATGAATTGCGTTGCCGGTCTGGATCAGGCCAAGAACGAGGATGACCGGCAGGTTCTTAAACTCAGCGAGACCTGGGTCCGCGAGGGGGATGAAGATGCCCGTGTTGCGGTTCACGCTGCGGCTGAGGCCGCCAAGAAGGACAGCGCGTCCGTCTGGATCGGTCTTGCTGCAGGCTGGTCTGGCGGATCCCTTTCGCCCAGCCCCGAGCACCGGGTGGACATGCCTGACGACCTGACGGCCAAGGCCGTGAATACAGCTGTGTTGATTGCGCTTGGAACACTTGAGCCTGCCAAACGGGATGAGGCTCTGAAATCTTGCCTGTCTGCCGGGCTGTCCTTCGCCGGAGGTGGGATGATGCCCGCGGTGACTGTCGGCGGCCCTTCGTCAGCCTTTTCCTAAGCGCAAAGAGGAAATGTGGGAATGCGCATAACGCTCCAGATTGAAAATGTTGACCGGTTGGAGACCGGCGGTCAGCTGTCCTACAGCTGTGCCGACCGAGGCTTCGACATTGGTCGGCACGAGCATCTGGACTGGAGTCTACCCGATCCCCAGCGGGTGATTTCCGGCAAACATTGCGAAGTGCGCTTTGAAAGCGGGAATTTCGTTCTTTACGACTATTCGACAAACGGCACTTTCCTTAATGGCAGCCAGACCCGCATGGACAAGGCACATGTGCTGCGCTCCGGCGATCGGCTGATGATTGGCGATTACATCATTGTCGTATCGCTGGAAGCCGGATCCGGGCAGCCGGCCATGTCCGCAGCACCAGTCGCCGCCGCTGCTCCGCAGCCTTGGGACGCACCTCAAACTTCGTCTATGTCCGGTGGTGGCTCCTCCTGGCCTACGGGACCAGGACCGGCGGGCGCGGCTCCTGGTCACTACCCAATGGAAAATCAGGGTGGGCCCTGGGCTACACCGGGAGCGGGCATGGAAGGGCGACACGCTCCGCCTTCCTCCAATCCAGGCATAGGCACGCCGGCAGATGATGTCTGGAGCCAGCAAGGACACGGCTGGGGTACGGCGGATCCTTCGCTGTACGATCCGAATGCGCACATCGGAGAACGGGAAGCGCCTCGACCGGCCCAGGCGGACCCGCTGGATCATCTTGCCCAGCAACCGCATCTTCAATCTGCCGGAGCCGCACCCGCAGAGCCGCTTTTTGGATTTCCGGAACCTGTAGCTCAATCTCCGTTTCCGGCGCTGTCTGAAAACCCGGCGCAGGAAAGTGCTGAGCCGCTTTTCCAGATGCCGGATCTTCAACCAGAGGCACCAACCCAGCAACCGGCGGCCGAATCTGCTCCGCCACCTGCTGGAGAGCCCACAGCGTCGCCGTTTCCCGAAGCGCCTGTCTGGAGCGCGCCAGAGGCAGAGGAAAAACAGCCGGCAACGGTCCAGGAACCACAGCCTGAACAACCGGCTCCAGTGGAGCAAGCTGCACCTGCGGCCATGCCTGTTGTTGCCCCGCAAGAACCAGCGAAGGCAGACACAGCGGCGGTTGCAAAGGTCGATATTGAGCCGGCAAATAATCCGGCGGCCACTGTTGATTTCATCAAGGCCTTCGCCGAAGGAGCCGGTATTCCGGCTGCAACGCTAGCCGGCCGCGATCCAGAAGAATTTGCCAGGGAAGTCGGGGCCATATTGCAAGGCATCACCGGCGACTTGATGGGTCTTTTGCAGGCACGCAGTCAGGTGAAAGCCATGACCCGGAACGCCAACCGCACGCTGATCATGCGCAGCGGGAACAATGCCCTGAAGTTTTCGCCAACACCGCAAATGGCATTGCAGACGATGCTGGCTCCAGGAGCGGAAGAAAACGGGTATTTGCCGATTTCAAAGGCCATGCAGGCTGCTTTCAAGGACATCCAGAAACATCATGTCTGGACCTATGCAGCCATGCAGAAGGCTGCAGGAAGATTTGAAGAAAAGCTTTCCCCCAAGGCGATCGAAGCAGAAGGTCAGGTCGCCAAGAGTACATTCGGTAACCAGAAGGCCAAGCTATGGGAGCGGATCGAGGAACGCTGGAGTTCCTTGTCCGGTTCGTACGACGATGGCGTGGTCGGGCTTTTCACGCAATACTTTACCGAAGGTTATGAAGAATTGAGCAGTGACGATCCGGAACAGAGCTCCGGACTGATGAATTAAGACCTTTGCCAGTTTTAAGAGCGCGAAGGCGCGAAAGTGTTAAGGGAGCAGTACCTTTATGTCGTGGTATAGCAAGGTTGCATGGACCGAAGGCTTGTTTCTGCGGCCTCATCATCTCCAGCAGAGCGACCGGTACGCGGAGCATATGCTGGACGAACGGGTCCGTTTTGCCTCTCCCTATCCCTGGGGCTTTTCCGAGCTGGAAATAGATCAGGACGTAGGACAGCAATGCCGGTTCGCGCTTCGCTATGGCCGAGGCATATTCTCCGACGGAACGGTGTTCAACTTCCCGGCAGACGGCACACCGCCGCCTGCAATCGACGTTCCGGAGGACGCGGCAGGACAAATCGTCTGGCTGGGAATTCCCGAGACGACCGTCAATGCAGTGGAAGTCGCCAATGGCCGCGACGATGCCGCTACGAGATATATTCAGGGCAGGGAGACGATCATCGATTCCACCTCCACCATCCGCCAGGAGGAGGAGATCGATGTTGCGCATCCGCGCCTGCAGTATTCGATTCGCTCGACACCCCATCCCGGTCAGGTCTGCCTGCCGGTCGCCCGTATCACGGAAATCAAGGATCGCATTGTCATAACCGATGGTTCCTTTGCGCCACCGGTACTTGCCTGTCATGTGCATCCGGTCATCACCGGCTGGATTGACTCCGTCATTGGCTGGGTGGAGCGCAAACTGAGCGAACTGGCGCGTTACGCCGCCGATACGTCCGCCGGGGGCGGATTGCAGAATTTCGATTATCTGACGTTGCAGCTGCTCAACCGCACTTATCCTTTGCTGATGCACCTGCGCAAATCGGCTTATGTGCATCCGGAGCGGCTGTACATACTGTTCCTGCAGCTGGCGGGGGAGCTTGCAACGTTTGCAACGGAAGAGCGCCGAGCGCGCAATTATCCCGTTTATGACCACGACAAGCTGCATGATATCTTCAAGCCTGTCCTGGCCGACATACAGGCGTTCCTGTCGGCCGGCTACGACCGGCGTGCAATCCGCTTGCCTCTGGAACAGCTGGCGCCGAATGCGTTCAAGTCGACCATTGTCGATCGCAACCTGTTCTCGCAGGCGGGCTTTGTCATCGAAGTGGCTGCCCGCAGGCCTTTGACGGAAATTCAGAACGAGTTTCCAAGGCTCTTCAAGGTTGGCCCCTTCGGCCAGATGCGCCAGATCGTCTACTCCAACCTGCCGGGTATTCCGTTGATCCACATGCCGGTACCTCCGGCACAGATCCGGGCTCTCACGGACCGTGTCTACTTCCGGCTGGACAAGACGACCCCGCTTTGGCGCGAATTTAGCCAGGACTCGGCGATCGGGCTGCAATTCTCCGGCAACTGGCCGGATCTGCAGCTTGAGTTCTATGCCGTCCGGGAGGGCCGCTGATGTCGGACAATGACGATCCCTTTGGCGTTTCCAAACGCAAGGGAAAGACAATTGTAATGCCCAATCCGGGCGGGCGATGGAGCGAAGGCCAGCCAGGACAACCCGGGCAGCCGCCTCAGCAACCTGCGCCGCCGCCACAACAGGTTCCCGGTCAGGCGCCTCCTGGACAGGCAGCTCCGCCACCGCCACACAATCCGCCTTCCGGTGGCTCTGATCCGTGGCAAAGCGGGGGAGGCGGCGGAGGACGTGATCCTTACGCTCCAACGCCAGCCGGGTATGAGTATGGCCAACAGCAGGCACCAGATCTCAGAACTCCGCCAGGCGGTTACCAGGCACCGCAAGGCGCCGCGCCACAGCCGGCGGCCGCACCTGCACAAGGTGCCGGTAAACTGGCGCATATGCCGGACATCAACCAGATCCGCGTTGCCAATCGAAATCCGATTTCCCGTGCGGCTGCCCCGTTGCTTCTGCTTCTGGGCCGGCTTCACCTGACAATGACGGACGCCCAGTTCGACCAGTTGATGCGTGATGTCTACAGCGCCATCAAGACGTTCGAGAAAGAATTGCGGAGCGCCGGAATCACGGACGACCAGATCCGTTCAGCCGCCTATGCGCTCTGTGCGACATCAGACGATATCGTTCAGAACCTACCGTCTGCCGGACGTCACCAATGGACGCAATACTCCATGCTGACCCAGTTCTTCGGTCAGGCAACCGGCGGTGTCGAGTTCTATCAGCTACTGGAGAAGGCAAAGCAGGATCCCGGTCGGAACTACGGTGTTCTGGAGGTCATGCATTCCTGCCTGTCACTCGGCTTTTACGGCAAGTACCGTGCGATCCAGGGTGGCCAGCAGGGCCTTGAGCGCGAACGACGCGACCTGCATGAAATTCTGCGTCGTGTTCGCCCGCGGCCTGGAGACGATCTCTCTCCCCATTGGCGTGGCCTGGAACTCCTGCAAAAGCGGGCAGGGTTCTCGGTACCGATCTGGTCGGTCGCGGCCGTTGCAGGCGCATTGCTTCTTGGGGGCTACGTCACCTTGATGCTTCTTCTGTCGAGCGGAAGCGAAGTTGTCGCTGGACGCGCAAGTGCGCTTTACCCGTCGGGCCCGATTGAACTGGCGCGCGAAGGCTACCAACCCAAACCGCCACCTGCGCCACCACCACCGGAAGATGCGGCGATCGATACTGTCTCCGCACAGCTGGCAGGTATCGATGGCCTGGAAATTTCGCAGGCGGGACCGGCGATCATGTTGCGCATGCGCGCGCAGTTCGACGTCGCAGCTGCCACGCTGCGCCCTGAATTCCAGCTTCTTGTCGAGCAGGTCAGCCAGACCCTCGATCAGGTGGAAGGTGAAATTCTGGTCGTCGGCCATACGGACAGCGACCCGATCCGCAATAATCCGCGGTTCCCGACCAACTGGCACCTGTCCGTTGAAAGGGCAAAGGCAGTTGCTGCCGTCATGGAATCAGTCCTCCAGACACCAGGGCGGGTGCAGGTGGAAGGACGTGGCGCCGACGAGCCGATCGCTCCCAATACAAGCAGGGAAGGCAAGGCGCTCAACAGACGTGTGGAAGTCTTCCTGAAACCACCGGCCAAAGGGCTGGTGATCAACAACTGATATCCGGGGCAACCGCAGAACAAGGCTGTATCTATGAAATTCTGGCTCGGAATAACGGCAATCGTCATCGGCATACTCGCCCTGATCGGTCTGATCTGGTTTGGCGGGCCGTTCCTGTCGATCGCCGGTGTGAGGCCCTTCGAACCTCTCTGGGTAAGGTTGTCGCTGGTTGCGCTTGTCCTTCTGACCGTTGGCGGCTGGACCGGCTACCGGATCTACAAGCGCATCAAGGCCAACCGGGAACTCGAGAGTGAGATCCTGCAGCCCAAGGCAAGTGATGCCGACTTGCAGATCATGTCGGAGCGCATGAAGGACGCGCTGAAGACGCTCAAGACGTCCAGCGGAAACGCGCGCACCTATCTTTACGACTTGCCCTGGTACCTGATGATCGGCCCTCCGGGCGCCGGCAAGACCACGGCTTTGATGCACTCCGGTTTGAAGTTTGCCGGTTCGCGCGCAAAGGGAGAGGCCCAGAAGCTGGAGGGCCTCGGCGGAACCCGGTATTGCGACTGGTGGTTTGCTGAAACGGCTGTGCTGATCGATACGGCAGGGCGTTACACCACGCAGGATTCCGACGAAGAGCATGACCGCGAAGCCTGGCACGGGTTCCTCAATATTCTGCGCAAGGCGCGTCCGCGTCAGCCGATCAACGGCGTCATGGTGTCGATCAGTCTTGAAGACCTGATGACGCTGTCTGACGATGAGTTGAAACAGCATTCCGATGCGATCCGCACGCGCTTGATCGAACTTTACAAGACCTTGAAAATCGATTTCCCGGTCTACGTGATCTTCACCAAGGCCGACACGGTTGCGGGCTTCATGGAGTTTTTCGGCTCCTATCCCGAAACCCGTCGCAACCTGGTCTGGGGAGCGACCTTTCAGACACGCGAAAAAACCAAGAACATGGTGTCGGAAGCGCCCGCCGAGTTTGATCTTCTGGTGGAGCGTCTCAACGAGGAAATGGCGGACCGTCTTCAGGAAGAACCGGATCCGCGCGCCCGGCTGATGCTCTATGGCTTCCCGACACAGGTCGCTGCTCTGAAGGACCGTCTGACCGGTTTCCTCAATGCGATTTTCGAACCGAGCCGGTATTATCCGAATGCTGTTCTGCGCGGTTTCTATTTTACCTCCGGCACCCAAAAAGGCACGGCCATCGACAGGGTCATCGGCTCAATGAGCCAGGCCTTCGGGACAGCCTATCAGGCGGCCGCTCTATCCGGTCAGGGCAAGAGCTACTTCCTGCGTGATCTTCTTTCCAAGGTGATTATCGGAGAAGCCGGCTGGGTAACCCATAACCGGCAGGCCGTCAGAGTTGCGACCGCAACCCGCATTGCGGCTTACGCAGCCATTGCTCTCGTGACCTTGGGCCTCGGCAGCTTGTGGGGGATCAGTTATCTCAACAACAAGGCCTTGATTGACGAAACCGCCAAGGCTGTCGACACGGTGCGCGTAAACGGCGAAACCGTTCTGGCGGAGCGGGTTGTACGTGACGACAATCTGGCGGATACCGCCTACATCCTGTCAATGTTGCGGGGCTTGCCGGCCGGCTACGACAGCCGCGATACGCCAACGCCTGTCATGGAACAGTTCGGCCTCAGCCAGCGCGACCGTCTGGAAGCAGCTGGCGTGACGTCCTACAGAAGTGGTCTTGAAAGATTGTTGCGACCGCGTTTGCTCTTGAGGATCGAAGAGCAGATGACCGAGGTGCTCGACAATCGCACCGGTCCGGGCGGACAGGACGTCGATACGCTCTACAATCTGGCAAAGCTGTACCGCATGGTGGCGGGGGATGCGCCGGAGATCGACAAGGAGCAGATCAAGAATTCGTTCCGTGCCGACTTCCTGCAAAGCTTCCCTGGACCTCAGGGCGAGATCTTGCGCAACGAGCTCAACAACCACGTTGCCGCGATGCTCGATCTCGATTTCGGTGGCAATGTCCTGACCGATCAGTTGGACGGCATTCTGGTTGCCGAGGTCCAGCGAGAGCTCGGACGTGTCAGCCTCGCCGAGCGTGGGTATGCACTTCTCAAGTCTCGTGCCAAGGGTCTTGCCAGCGAAGACTGGATTGCAGAACAACGTGGCGGCTCCGACATGGAGACCGTTTTCGAAACGGAGAATGGCGACACGTTGGACACGGTCGCGGTCGACAAGTTCTTCACCTATCCGGGCTTCCACCTTTCCGTTCTGCCGAACCTTGCCGGCATTCGTGAAGAACTGGAACGGGACAAGTGGGTGTTTGGAGACGTCGGGGAAGCCGATGCCTTTTCCGATCAATATCAGTCGCTTCCCGGCGAGATCCTGGCGCTTTACACCAAGGATTTCATCGAAGCCTGGGAAGAGGCGCTCGGCAACTTGAAATTCAAGTCGATGCGCAACGACAAGCCGCTTTACACGACGCTTCAGGCCGTCTCGGCACCAACATCACCTGTTGTGCAGCTTCTTGAGAGCATTCGGCGCGAAACCCTGCTCACCCAGGATCTGTCTAGTGAAGGCCTTGCCGGAAACCTGACAGGCGGCAACGCGCAAGATGCCGGCACTGACGCTGCACAGAAGATCTTCCAGCGCTACGTGCTGGATTCGTCCGGTGGATTGAAACGTATCGGCCTTGAAGCCGGACTTCAGGCAATCGCGCCGGGAGGTTTGTCGAATGCGCTTGGAACTGCCGCTGGTGGCGGAGGTCCAACCATCATTCCAGGCAAGGCGATCGAGGATCACTTCCGTCCTTACCATGTACTTGTGGAAGGCGAGAACAGCCGCAAGATCGATGCCTTGCTGCTGAACTTCAAGAACATCCTCGACAACCTTCTGATCGTGGCCAACAACCCGCTGCAGAGCGAAACGGCAAATTCCAACGTGCAAATTCAGGCGTCTCTGCTGAGAAGCAACGCGACGCGTTTCCCGCCGCCTTTCGATAAACTGATTATCCAGGCTGCGAAGGAATTTGACGAGGAGTTCAAGGAAACCTCGATCACTCAGCTGAATGAGAAGCTGAGCACCCAGGTTGTTGGTGAATGCCGCAGGATCGTCGCCCGGAACTACCCGTTTGAAAACGGTCGCTCCGAAGTGCCGATGACGGAATTTGCCAAACTGTTCGCACCGACGGGAATCATGCAGCGGTTTTTCGATGAAAACCTGAAGCCGCTTGTCGATACCTCGACGCGCCCCTGGAACTGGAAGCCTGAGGTTTCTCAGGCGGACCGTCTGTCGAACGCAACGCTTCGGCAGTTCGAACGTGCAGACCTGATCAAGCAGGCCTTCTTCCCGACAGGAAACGCGTTTCCGTCCGTCGGACTTCAGGTGGTTCCGCGCGCCCTGTCTCAGCAGGCTGACGCGGCCAGCCTGGAAGTGAACGGCAATCTCGTACTGGTGACGCGTGGTCCCGGCTTCAATGCGGAAATCGAACCGTTGCCGGCCAACTTTGATTGGCCCAGCAACACGGCTACTCCGCGCGTTGTACTGGTGATTCAGCCTGAAGTGCCTGGCTACAGATCTCGTCGTGAAATCCATGGAGATTGGGCCTTCTATCGCTTCGTTCGCGATAACAGGGTCAGTTCCGGACAGAACAAGTTCGTCGTGCGCGAAACGCTCGGCGGCAGACAGGTTGCCTTCACGGTGACACTGAGAACGAATCCGAACCCGTTCTTCCTGTCTGCAGTCGGCGATTTCAGTTGCCCTACGAGCTTCTAGAATGGGAACCGGTTATTTCGGCAAACTGCCGGCACGAGCGGATTTTGTCATCGGGCAGTGCCCTGCCGGCTTTCTGAAAAGCTGGGAGGCATTCCTGATGACCGGACTGGCTCAATCCCGTCTGGATCTGGGCGCGGGGTGGGAGGAAGCCTTCATGACAATGCCGGTGTGGCGATTCTGGCTATTGCACACTTCAGAGGGTGACGAACCTGTTCAGGCCGTCGCCGGTGCTTTCATGCCAAATGTCGACAAGGTCGGCCGGACCTTTCCATTGACACTTGCCTGCGACATCCGACTGGAAACGCAGAATGGTCGGCCGGAAGAGACCTGGTACGACCGTGCCGAGTTAATCTTGCGCGACACCTTGCAGGAAGATGCCAGCCTGGAAGACTTTCAACAGGCTGTCGCAAGTCTGGAAACGCCAATTGCGGTGGAGGCAAGCGGCAAGAAGGGCAGGGATGCCGAATTACCGACGATGCCTGGAACGGATGTTCTGTCATCTGAATTCTGGTGCCGTGCAGGAGAAGTGGGTTTTGAGTTTTCGTGTGCAGGGCTGCCGGACGCAAGCGCCTTTCGATGGCTGCTGGTCCCGGAAACCTACGCCGGTTCGGAAGCTCGACAGGACGTGGCAGGGAATAGTCATGGGCGATTTCATCCGGAGGATCATCGAACATGATCGAACAAATGGAAGCCTCTATGCGTGGCTTTGCGATTGGACTGACCCATGTTGGCCGGGTTCGGCAGCACAATGAGGACACGTTCTACGTTGACGAGGGCAAGGGCGTTTTCGCAGTGATGGACGGAGCGGGAGGCATGCATGACGGTGCGATGGCATCCAGTCTCGTGCGTGAGGCCCTTGCCAGTATCGCGCAACCGCGCAGTGCGGAAGACCTTCTGGAGCAGTTCGAAAGCAGGTTGATTACCGCAAAGGACCGGATCGAACAGGCCGCAGCCAAGGCGAACGGAGCTGCCATGGGCACGACGATCGCCGCGCTTCTGATTTCCGGATCGAACTTTGCGTGCCTTTGGGCAGGCGACAGCCGTGTCTACCGTCTGCGCAATGGCCGTCTTGAACAATTGACGACAGATCATACCGAGGCGCAGGAACTGGTGGACCAGAACGTGCTGACGCCTGAAGAAGCAAGAACATTCGCCCGCAGGCATGTCATCACCAGGGCGATCGGATCCGGGATCGAGCTTGAACTCGAACTGGTTTCCGGAAATCTGCGTCAGGGCGATCGGTTTCTTCTGTGTTCGGATGGCTTGACCGGACATCTGGACGATAGTGTGATTGGTACTTTCCTGATGAACGGCGCGCCGAAGCCGACGGCACAATGTCTTATCAATGGAGCGCTCGAAGAGGGCGGCTCGGATAACGTGACTGTCGTGATTGTCGATATTGATGCAATGTCTGCGCGCGAAGGAGTTCGCAACTGATGAACGTTGGTGCCCACCTGCTGCCTGCCGGAACCCGGCTCAACAATCTCTATGAGATTGAAGAACATATTGCCGATGGCGGTATCGGGACGGTTTACAAGGCAAGGGACGTGGAAAGCGGGGATCCGGTTGCCGTCAAGGTCCTTCTCGCGACCTTCTCGCGCGACCCGATGATCCTGGATCTGTTCAAGCGGGAAGCAAAGATCCTTCGCAAACTCAAACACGACGCACTGACCCAGTACTACGTGTTCGCGAAGGAACCTACGCTCGGTATCTATTACCTGGCGATGGAGTTCGTCAGTGGCCCGTCATTGAGCACACGCCTTGAATCAGGCCCGCTGGAACCTGAGGCGGTGGCACGGTTGATCAAGCGTCTGGCTGAAGCCCTGCAGGCGGTTCACGACCGGGAAGTGATCCACCGGGATCTTTCGCCGGACAACGTCATTCTCCAGAACGGCGATGTCGCGCAAGCCAAAATCATCGATTTCGGTATTTCGCGAGCAAACACGGGCGGGCCGACCATTATCGGTGACGGCTTTGCAGGCAAGGTCAATTATGTTTCGCCAGAACAGGTCGGCATTTTCGATGCCAAGGTGACTGCGCGCAGCGACATCTATTCGCTTGGCCTGGTCATTGCGGAAGCCCTGACCGGCAAACAGATCGACATGGGCGGCACGCAGGTGCAGATCGTCGACAAACGACGGCAGACGCCTCCCTTGGAAGGTATCGACAATCGTTTCCGTCCGTTGCTGGAGGCCATGTTACAGCCCGACCCGGCAAACCGTCCGGCCAGCATGAAGGAAATTGCGGACTGGACGCTAGGTGCTCCGATGGGGCGGCAGGACCAGGACCGCACGATCATTCGGCCATCTTCTGCGCCACCGCCGGAACAATCCGCACTGGATCAGCCGCCGCCTCAGGCAAACTGGGGCAAGCGCATTCTGGTCGCCTTGTCGCTGCTCGGTTTCGCCGGTGTCGGTGCCGGGGGTGTCTATTTCCTGGTCGGTCAATCCGTGCCCGAGCAGGACCAGAAACCTGTACTCGTGGCACCGCCACGACCGAATGCGCCGGACGCACCGTCGCAGCAGACGAATGTGACACAACAAACGCAGACGCCAACGACCCAGCAACCGGCAACGCAGCAACCAGTGTCCCAGCAGCCAACTGAAACGCAAACAACTGCACTTCAGTCGCCTTCAACACAAACGCCGGAAACGCAGGCGCCCACGACGCCGGACAACACCGTGCCGACAATTCCGACCACGCCTCCAGAGGAGACCGTCGACACGAAACCGGAACCGACCGAAACCGTTACCCGGCCACCGGTGGCAACCGATCCGCAAGAGACGCCTGAAAACGTGACCCCCGAAGACCGGATCCGGAACTTCGTAAGCAGTTACCAGGCGGGCGATTGCATGTACTTGCAGCCGATAGAGATCGCGAGCCGTTCCGCAGAGATCGAAGGATTTGCTTCCAGGACGCCGCCATTCATCAGTTTCGACAGCGACTTCACCCAGTCTCAGGGGTTTGAAGCGAAGATCCAGGTCAACCTTGTGAGCGATGCGCAATGTCCGGCGATAGCTTTTCTGAGAGGAACACCACAGGGAAACGCCAAGACCGAATTGCGTCTCGACATGCAGCGGACGGTCGTGCCGAACGGCAGCAACATGGCTGGCCGAATTTCCGGTTATGAACCATCAACGGGCGGGCTCGGGCTTATATTCGTCAACAGCAAGGGGGAGACGGTCAATCTGTCCCCATATCTGCAGACGGACGACCGGGGCGCCGGTTTCGTTGTGCCGCTGACCTTGAAAACGTCTACTGAAGAAACCGGCCTGATCATTGCCATGGTGGGCCCGGACATAACCAAGACGCTTTCTGAGCGCCGCGAAAACGATCCGGAAGACTATTTCGAAAAGCTGATGCAGGGTGGTCCGGTCTTGCGGGCAACGGCAACCACGGTCAAAGTGGTTCCCTGACCGGGAAGAGACCTGGCGCAGCGGATATTCTGGCCAACCATGAAACGCTACACCAAACCGATCCATTTGCAGGAGCTGAAACCGCACCGGCGTGCAGACAGCTCCCTTGCATTGATCAACGTGGTGTTCCTGCTGCTGCTGTTTCTACTGGTATCCGGAACGCTGCGGCCACCCTTGCCTGAAGGGTTCGACTGGGCGGAAACGCAACAGAACGATGGCAGCGGCAAACTGGAAGGCAGTCTTGTGCTGGACAGGGCAGGGACAGTCTGGTTCGACGGTGAAGTTCTGGCTTACGACGACCTGGGCTCATTTCTTGAAGCCCGGCAATCCGACGGAACCCACATGGTGGTTCAGGTCGACAAGCGAACCAGAATGGAAGCCATTTCCGCACTTGCCGACAGATTGAAAGCTGGCGGTGTGAAACGCCTGACGCTGATGACTGTTGAGGCAGGTGCACCTTGACCGTTGTCGCCTATAACCAGGACCGGCAATGGGATATCCCGGGGTATGTCTGGCCGGCTGTTCTGGGCGTTTCGGTTGCCTTGCATGTTTCCGCGCTGATCTACGGCCTGCCAGCGTTGCCTTGGACGGAAGAAGCCCCCTTGCCACCGGTCGAGACCGAAGTGATCCTGGAAAGTGGTGGTCTGCCATTTGAAGATCTGGCAAGTGTCGAAACTGAAATCACACAACCGCTCGAACCGGACACTCCCTTGCCCGTCGAGACTTCTGTGCCAGTGGAAACGGTTGTCAATTCCGAGACTGCGGAGATCCTGGAGCCGGTATTGTCTGAGCCGGTGGTCACCGAAAGCCCAGTCAATACACTGGTTGAAGCCGTGCCGGTAACCGTTCTGGATCAATCGCTTTCCGACGACACGCCTATCATTGAAGCGCAAGAAGTCAGCCCCGTCGAAACAAGCCCGGTCACCGCAACGCCGCCGGAGCAGCTTCAGGTGACTCAGCCTTCTGTTGTTCCGCAAACCGCCTCCACCGTTGTCGCCGCCACGCCTGTACCGGATGCCGTTGTCGCTGTGACGCCCGTCGCGCCAAGCGTTGTTGCCGGATCTGAAGTCACTCTTTCCGGTGCCGAAGTCCCTGCCACGGTGGAAGTGGTGCCTTCGGTAGCGGTTGCAACGGATATCGGTGAGGTTGCCGCCGCAGGTGAGACGCAGACAATCGTTTCGGCCGTGCAGGAAAGTCCTGTTCTGGCTCCGCTCGCAGTCGATCAGACACCTGCCGAACCCACTGGCAACGAAATCGTGTCTGAGGTCTTTGTTCCACAAACGCAGCCTTCCGTTGAAAGCCCGGGCATTGTTGCACCCGATACCAGCGTAACTGTCGATCCGGTGGTTACTGCGGAGGTGGATGCGGTATTGCCAGCGGAACAACAGGTTGCTGCCCTGCAGCCCACGGAAACGGAAACGCCCGAGCTAGCGCCCAATGCCTCGGTCTCTTCAACGGTCCCCGCAACGCAGCCTCAAGGGGAGTTGACAGAAAACGTGCCGCCCGTCGCGGTCGCTTCCATAGATCCACTGGCAAAGGTGTCGGACTATGTTGCCAGTTACAAGTTCGGTGAATGCACACATATGTCTGTTCTTGCAGCTGGTGCGGATACCGCGGAAGTTACGGCCTTTGGCGCAGGCATAGCGCCTTTCGCTATCTTCGATCAGCGCTTCAAGGCTGATCAGGGTTTCGAGGCAAAGATCGAAGTCCGACTGGTGACGCGCAGGCAATGCGCCTTGCTGGATGCCCTTGGCGTTTCTGAAGGCATTGAAGCTGCCGGTCTGGTTGAACTGGACCGGACGGTCGTGCGCAGCGGAACCCCTGTTTCAGGAGTGATTCAGCGTGACTTGCCGATTGAGCGGATCGCAAGCGCGGAACAGTCGGGACTGGATCTCAGCGGCAAGGGGCCACCTGAACTGTACCTGATCGATGATGCCGGGCAGATCCATGACGGCCGGGAGTTTCTTCTGCCTGCATCGAACAGTCAGACGGCAGGCGGCTGGCGCTTCAAGGTACCGGTGACGATGATTGCCAGCGACAAGAGTGACGAGACAGCGCTCGTGCTCGCAATCTGGAACCGGCCTTCAGAGCGGCAGCCTTCTCGATTCGGACGGCTTCCTGCCGAACGGGTGGCCGAGATACTGGCAGAGCCTGGGGTCTATTCGCTGACGGCGTTCAAGGTTTCACGCTGAGGGTTGCGATGATGAAGCACCGGCAGTGAAGACGCCGGTGAGGAGAACTTCCAGCGCGGCCCGTTCCTTTTCCAGCCTCGTTTCGAACCAGGTGACGGCAATGGATACCGGCATTGCAACGGCGAGGCCGCAGGCAGTTGTCAGGAGCGCTACCCAGATGCCACCGGCAAGCGTGGCAGGATTGGCGGACGCACCCGATTCCTGAAGGGTCTGGAACGTTTCGATCATCCCGAGAACCGTGCCGAACAGGCCGAGCAAGGGCGAAATCTGCGTCACCAGGTCAAGTGCCTTCAGCCAACTGGCGAGGCCGAAGAGACGGTCGGCAGCCCTGGCAGAAATTTCCTCACGTAGTCGTTCTTCCCTGATGTCGCGCACTTGAGAGGACAGGGGCTGCTGATCCAGCATCTGGATGGCATCCATGGCGCTGCGCACCAGTGCACCCGACAAGGACCTGTCCTTCAAAAGGTTTTGCGCGGCTTTGGTGCGTTCACCACTTCGCCATTGCGTAACAGCCTGACGAACAAGTCCGTGACGGCCAACACGGGCCGTGGAGAATTGAACGGTCTTGGCGAGGATGACTGCAAGCGCTGCAACGGAAATTGCGAGCAGGATGAGCACGACCGGCCCGCCAAGCTCCAGAAGGGAGGAAGATGTCTCGACCATGCGAAAGACGCTCCATCAGACGTTCAAGGGTAGGGTCAATCGCCGAATTCGATGGGTGTACGATTGCTCAGGTCCAGCAGATCCGGGCAATAGACATCGGTAATACTGGAAGGCACACAATTCATGACGTCGTTGATGTGAAGCCGCGAAAGGCTGTCGCATGCCTTCCCGGCAAGGTCGAATTGCAGGATCTTGGTTTTGCCGGCGGATATGCGGGAGAACTGAAGACGCAGAAACTGATCCACCAGGCCGTCCTTGTTGAAGGCAACCATTTCCAGGCCGAGCTTGTCCATGGGGCGTTCAAGGCCATTGGTCGCGATGATCGAAAGGCGGCAGCCGCCGTCCGCTGTCGGTTGCAACTGGTTGAGTTCGAGGCTGATTTTACCCGTCACTTGCTGTGCCTGTGCGGGTGCCGCCAAAATGGCAACTGCAATCGCTATAAAAACTCTTTGAACCAATATCCGCATCTTGTTCCCCCGGTTAATGCGTCAATGAATGTTGGAAAGGATTGTGAATGCCGGTCTTTGCCGTTCCTAATCGTAAGACAGTAGGACCGTCCAATCCTGTTTTCCCTCGGTTTCGACCTGAAAGAAATCTGCTTCGATCAGCCCGCGTTGCCAGCACTGATCGCCATCGAAAAGAACGAATTTTTCCTCGCGAATACAAAGCGTGATATCGCCTCCAAGACGGCTTTCGCCAAAACCGTCTGCCACGTGCAGATAGTAGCGTGCTTTCTCGAGAGGTTCCTGCAGCACCTGGCTGCAGGCGTTGGCAGTGATTGTCCACCAGCCTTCAGTCCGCATGCCTTCGTCCGTTTCATAGCCAATCGCGACGTTCACGAGATCAACGGACCCGTTGCAAACACGCAGGCCCGCGTGAGCAGCAGAGGTCGACAAAATTCCAGACAGCGCCACCGCCCCGAATAACGCGATCCCGCGTAACTCGATCCGGCGTCTTTGCCTAACCTTGCCGCTGTCGCGGTCCGTTTTCATGGTCGTGTTTCCAGTTTGCCAACCTGCTAAATACGCTAAGGAATTGCGAACCCGCGGTCAATTTAGGAAAGTCGATTGAGCTGAAGTCCTATTTCGGCGAAACTCGATTTTCGGAATGACCTGAAGACCCGGGATGGCCTGAGCCATGATCTCCATCGAAACACCGCTTGCAAGGCGAAAGCGCATTCCGCTGACACCTCTGATCGATGTGATCTTCATTCTGATCATGTTCTTTCTTTTGTCTTCCACATTTGGTGTCTGGCGGCCGCTGGAAGTTGCGCTTGGTGGTGGTGCGCCGGCAGGGGGGGCAGAGGCACAATCGAACGCCAGCGTTCCCGCTGTCCTGATCGTCGTGAAGTCTGTTCCCGGTGAAGATCTGTCTGCCGTGACTGTCAACGGGAATGCACTACCACTTGCGGGATTCGCAGAGGAACTGAACCGGTTGGCAGAAGCTGGTGCCAGGGATGCTGTTCTTTTGCCTGACAAGGGAACCGATTTTCAGCAGGTCGTGCGGATTTTGGACGAAGCCCGAACCTCAAAGCTGACAAGCGTCCGGCTGCATCTCGATTGACAGGAACACAAGGCGTTACTGCAATGCAAACGAACCGTTCGTACGCAAAACCCCATCTGTGGCTACAAAAACGGCCCGGTTTTCAAGACCGGACCGTTCTGGTTTGACATGTGACTACAGGTCGGTTGATCAGCGACCGATTGCACCGCCGATGATGCCACCCACAACGCCACCGATGAAAGCGGCTCCAGCCGGGTTGAAGTTACCACCGTTGTTGTTGTTGTTGTTCGCACGGTGAGTGGTGGTGTTGTTGGTGCGGCGCGTGGAAGTCGCACTGCGAGAGGCGCTCGCGGCAGCCTGCTGCTTGCGGTTCACTTCAGCCTGGTAGACCGAATACTGCGTCGCCGTCTGTGCAGTCAGCAAGGCGTATTGGGCGGCGGTGAAGTAACCCGTGGCGACGATGCCGTTGGCAGCCTGCCATGCACTCACACCGGCGCGGGTCTTCGGACCGAAGGCACCATCCGGGCGGCCGACATCCTGACCAGCCAGGTTCAGACGGGTCTGAACTTCGCGGCGGGCAGTACGGTTCCAGCCGAGTGAAGCTTCGGTTGCCTCATTACCCGGAACGGCCTTTTGCGGGTCCGGCAGGGTCGCCACAACACCCGTGGTGCTGGCGGCAGGAGCCGTTGCTGCACCCGGGACGACGGTCGGATTGACCGAAGCAACCTGGCTGCCGGCTTCGAGCCGCTTGATGGAATTGCGCGCAAAGTCCGCGAAGAGGCCTGACGGGTAGGCATCCAGGTAAGCCTTGTAGTCAGCAACGGTGTTGCTGGACTTGGCGGTTTCCCAGATGAGCTTCTCACGTTCCCATGCAATTGCCGACTGGCTGGGGGAGGTCGTTGCTGCATTGTTGACAACCGACTGCTGCGGAGCGGACGTCGCGGTGTCGCCAAGGGAGGCAACAGTGGTCGTCGCGGCCGGTGCGGCCTGCTTGTTCAGGAACACTTCGCCGATCAGAGATGCATTCACCCACGGGCGCTGCTTCTTTTCCGTCTCTTCATAGACTTCACCGGTAACGCGAGTCATGACGGTCTGGATGGAAGCGTTCGGCGTGTCGATATGTCTGATCAACGCAGAGGTGAAGGGCGAGTTCGCACCGTCGCCGTCCAGGGCAACATCTCCCGGGCTGGTCGCGAATGCGATCACGGAGCCTTCTCCGCCGGTTTCCTGAATCTTGATTTCAGCAAGACCTGCACCAATGCTGCCGGAGCGGCTCGGTCCCATGCGGCGTGCGAGGGTGCGGGCCAGCGGATTGTCGCGGCAGGCATCCAGGAACACCATCTGTACCTTCACGTCCTTGGACATCTGGCGCATGATGAAATCGACGGTAATGGTTTCGAAGTCGAGCGAGGTTTCATCCTCGATCGTGGCGTCGATAGGTACCAGGTGATTCTGACCGGCGACCTGAAGGCCGTGGCCGGCGTAGAAGAGAATGGCGATATCCGCGCCATATGCCTTTTTCGCAAAATCCATGACGGATCTGCGCATTTCGCCATAAGTCTGGTCCTGGCCGGCGACGACTTCGAAGCCGAGGGCCTTGAGTTTGGCGGCCATCTGCTCGGCGTCATTTGCCGGATTAGGAAGTTGTACTGTGTGCTCGTAAGCGCCGTTGCCGAGTACGAGGGCAACGCGCTTAGCCAGTGCCGGAGCCGTCCCTGCGAGAATTATTGCCAGCACGGCGATCATTCGTTTGAACATATCCTGTCCTCTCGTAGATCATGGTTGCCTGTCGGTTGAACCGATCTTTACACGAGGTCTTTGTCCTCTTGAGAGGAACAGGTACCCCGGATGGCACTATGTTTCTGTAATACGCGTCACAGGAACGTCAAATAGAAGAAGCTGTCCCTGCAACCAACTGAATCCGGACCGCAACGGTCCGTTGATGACCCCACTAAAATCAGTTGCAGACTATAGCCAATCCTTTTTTTAAAAACCACTTTTCAACAGACAGTTGCTGCCATTTTTCGAGTTACGTTAACACGAAAGGACGTTAGGGAAGGTAGTAGTGGGTTTTTTGCCGGCCACAACTTGAAAACGGACCGGGTTTTTCGACCTGAAAAAACGCTTTGTGACTTGAATCACCGAGTTTGGGAGACTGTCTGGTAATCTGGTTTCATTGCAAATGCGCGTTTTCGCAGGCCCGGTTGAAGCCTGCACTCAGCGGAGAACACATTATGGCCGGAAGAGCAGATATTCTCAAACATATGAGAGCCAAGCATGTCGGCGTATTTCAGTCCGCAGCCCGGCTCTACAACGTTGCGATTCTGGTACGACGGACAAACACAGCATCCCTTGAGCACGTTGGCGAACCCTACGCCACGCCCAAGCGTCTGGATTGCAAGGCAAAGACTGCGGATTTCGATGTTAAGCCCGTCGGAAGCAAGTGTCCGGACGCGCAGCGCAAGAACTTTGCGGGCCTGGTAGTCGATCCAAAAATCGTTGGCGAAAAGGCCTTCAAGGCGAGCAAGATGGCAAAGGTGATCGAGGAATGGGGGGAATTTCAAAAACAGTTGCGACCGGAAATGGCAACCTTCGAACAGCAACGGAAACTGACTTATATTCCGCGTGGTGGCGTTTATTTCGTCGAACGCAATCCAGAAGACCCCTATTTCGGCTGTGTGAAGTTCTCGTTCAGTTCGCTTATCACCGCGGCCAAGTGTGTGCACGGAGACTTCGATCTCTACGGCATCGTCGATATGGACGCTCCTGACCAGCTGATCCGCGTCAGAGAGGATCGCCTGGGTCAGAAGCACACGCGCTCGCCAAAGTTTTTTGACGTGCAGCATTTCGTCAACAACCGGCTCGGCATTGCCATGGTCTTGCACGGATCGCAGGAAACCTATGCGACGGAGCACAAGGATGACGACCTGGACATATTCTTCCCGAGCGGACGGATAGAGTATGCCGGCCCTGCAGCCGCAGATATCGAAGCATTCTACAAGAAGGAATTTCCGGGGCGGACATTGTTCCGCAAGGACGAACCTGCCCTGGATATAAAAGGCAGTTACGTATCGCCAGGTGCACTTTGACCAGTAGCTTACGCCAATGCCAGGTGCCTGCTTCTGAACCGGAAGGGAAGAAGTTGGCACGCCCAACGGGACTCGAACCCGTGTTTCCGCCGTGAAAGGGCGGCGTCCTAGACCGCTAGACGATGGGCGCGCGGTCGACGCGGCTGCGTCGTGGGGAGGCTTATAGGCGGGATTGGAGCAGCCCGCAAGAGCCTTTGCGACAATTTTTTGCAAGCCCGGAATCCCGGGCCTGCGCCTGTTGAAAACTGTCCGGTTTTACCATTCGCCGGTATTGGGCATGGAGGCCCAGGGTTCTTTGATTTCAAGCGCTTCACCCTTTTGAAGCAGCTCGAAGGAGATGTTGTCCGGCGAACGGACGAAGGCCATGCGGCCGTCACGTGGAGGACGGTTGATGGTGACACCTTTGTTCTGCAGGTTCTCGCAGAATTCGTAGATGTTATCGACCTCATAGGCGAGATGGCCGAAGTTGCGGCCGCCGGTGTAGGTTTCCGGATCCCAATTGTAGGTCAGCTCCAGAAGCGGCGCGGCGTTTGCCTTTCCGGCTTCGACATCATCGGATCCGGCGAGGAAGATCAGCGTGAACCGGCCTTTTTCGTTTTCGTAGCGACGGACTTCCGTCATGCCCATCTTGTTGCAATAAAAATCAAGTGAGTCTTCAATGTTGGTCACGCGGACCATCGTGTGCAAATAACGCATGTCCTATCCTTTTCCTCAATCGAGGGACTTTCCAAACGGGCACCGGACCGGCCGATGAAGTGCATTGATACCTTGCCCGAAGCTCAGCGCTTTGTGGCACAGTTCAAGGAAGGTTCCTACCGGCAGATCGTTGCCCTGACCGGGGCGGGGATATCGACGGACTCCGGAATTCCGGATTTCCGTTCACCTGGCGGGATATGGTCCAAACGTCAGCCTGTTCAATACCAGGACTTTGTCGCCGATGAGGATAGTCGCCTGGAAGACTGGGACCGCCGGTTCGAAATGATGGACTATTTCGCAAGAGCGGAGCCGAATGCAGCACATCTGGCCATGACGAGCCTGGCGCAGGCCGGCAAGCTTCATTGCCTCATCACACAAAATGTCGATGGCCTGCACCAGCGAGCTGGGTTTCCGGAACACCAGCTTGTCGAGATCCATGGCAATTCAACATTCGCAACCTGTCTTTCCTGCGGGGCGCGGGCTGAACTGGAAGCTCAGAGGCCGATTGTTGACGCCGGGCAAAGTCCGAGATGTTCAGATTGCAACGGACTGTTGAAGGCGGCGGTCATAAGTTTCGGGCAGCAGATGCCGGAATTGGAACTGGAGCGGGCAGCGGAGGCTGCTGCTGCTTGCGATATATTTCTGGTGTTGGGCTCGTCACTTGTTGTGCATCCAGCCGCACAACTGCCGGCCATCGCTGTTCGTGGCGGTGCTGAACTGGTGATTCTAAACGGCCAGGAAACGCCGCTCGATTCTTACGCGTCAACAGTCATTCGAACACCTTTAGCTCAAACATTTGCGAGATTTGGCGAATAACCGGCCTGATTTCCGTAAATGGTCTGTGGTTAGTCCGACAATTTCCCTTCTCGCCAGAAAGCACAATGTTATCCTTTTGTTAGGAATCAGCTGGCTGGTGAGTCGAATTTTGCCTTCAGCTTAATGATGCGGACCAGAGACGGGACAAAAGGCTATGGGGGTTAAAACCGCACGGGAGCCCCGCGCACTCGAAACATTGACGGACGAAGTCGCCGTTGATGTTCTCGAGATTGCCGGAACGATTAAGTGGTTCGACGTCGGGAAAGGATATGGCTTCATCGTCCCGGACGACGGCGACGGTGATATCCTTTTGCACGTCACCTGCCTCAGGCGAGACGGGTACCAGACTGCTTATGAAGGCGCGCGGGTTGTTTGCGAAGTACTCGACCGGCCGCGCGGTCTTCAGGCCTTCCGCATCCTGTCGATGGACGAAAGCACAGCGACCCACCCGTCGCAGCTGCCACCGTCGCGCACCCATGTTCAGGTTGTCCCCGAAAGCGGTTTTGAAAAAGCGACCGTCAAATGGTTCAACCGCGTCAAGGGTTTCGGGTTTCTGACCCAGGGTGAAGGTTCAGAAGACATCTTCATTCACATGGAGACGCTGCGACGTTTCGGCATCACTGAATTGCGTCCCGGCCAGGATGTGCTGGTGCGCTTCGGCGAAGGCCCGAAAGGCCGCATGGCCGCTGAAATTCGTCCGGTCGGGACAGGCACCCACATACCTGCCTCTCACTGACCCCACTTTCCGTCATTCTGCACATTGACTTGGCCGGACATGTTCCGGCCTTTTTGTTTGTCGACCTTCAGGCAATCTTCTTTGGCAAACGGGAAGTGTTATTCCGGTCTTGCCCTTGACTGCCAGTTTCCCAAACCGGTTCTGCCGGGTCTTTCAGGAAGTTTTCAGAATGCGTCCTTTCTTTCTGTGCCTCTCGCTTTTTGCTGCAACACTCTGGATTTCGCTCGCGGGTTCGCCAGGACAGGCGCTGGCACAGGACCCGCAGTTGAACCTGCCGGTGGAAGACCTCGTCATTCGGTCTGGAGACAAGGAACACCAGTTCAAGGCGGAGGTTGCGGCAACGGACCGGCAACGGTCGATGGGATTGATGTTCCGCAAAGAGATGCCGGCGGAACGCGGCATGCTGTTCCTCTTCGAAGGGGAGGGCGACCGTTACTTCTGGATGAAAAACACGCCCCTGCCGCTCGACATCATTTTCATTGACGCAAAGGGTTCCATCGTCAGCATCGCCGACAACACCACGCCTTTTTCCGAAGACGTCATTCCCTCGCTTGGTCCGGCGAAGTACGTGTTCGAAATAAACGCCGGTCTGGCGGAAAAACTCGATATCTCGGCCGGAGACAAGGTCAGCAGCCCGTCCATGCAGCTGAAATGAAACCGAATTGCACCTATTCCAGCCTGCCCGAAATTTCTAAAAACATGAATTATATGCGTTGACCGATGAGGCGGCCAGACTGGCGACCGACAGTGACCTGCTCCCCCGATTGTCCGCGTTTATAAGTTAGCTCTGTTCACGTTGTGGACCGTTATGGACTGGGTTGCGAATTCGTATGGGGTGAGCCCGTCGAGGCTCGTATGCGGTCGGTTCAGATTGTAGTCGATCCTCCAATTTTCAATGATGTCCCGGGCATGTCGGTAGCTGCGGAACAGATGCTCGTTGACGCACTCATCTCTCAAGCGTCCATTGAAGCTCTCGACAAAGCCGTTTTGCATAGGTTTGCCTGGGGCGATGTAGTGCCATTCTACGCTACGATCTTGCTGCCATTTGAGCATGGCGTTTGACGTCAGCTCGGTACCGTTGTCGCTGACCACCATCAACGGATAGCGACCCCGGCGTTCCGCGATCCCATCCAGTTCCCGAGCGTCCCGGGCTCCGGAGATCGAGTTGTCGACCACGGTTGCCAGACATTCGCGGCTGAAGTCATCAATGACACACAGGATACGGAACCGGCGACCATCAAGCAGAGCATCGGAGATGAAGTCGAGAGACAAGCGTTGATTGGCGGCTTGCGGCACAGCCATCGGTGCTCGCGTTCCCAGAGCTCGTTTCCGGCCGCCGCGCTTGCGCACCGTGAGACGCTCTTCCCTGTAGATCCGGTAGACCTTTTTCCAGTTGGCCTCGATGCCTTCACGCTTCAGCAGGATGTGCAGGCGATAGCCAAAGCGCCTGCGCTCTGAGGCCAGTTCCTTCAGCCTCTGGCGCAAGCTGGCATCATCGGATCTGGTCGACCGATACCGGTAGACACGCGGATCAATGCAGACCAGACCACAGGCCCGTCATTGCGAATATCCCTTGGTTTCGATTGCCCAGCTCACGGCATTTCTCCTTGAGCCAGGCGTCAGAAGTTTTTTCTAAGCATCTCGCGAAGCGTCGACACATCCATCACCGACTCCGCGAGAAGCTTCTTCAGTTTTGCATTCTCTTCTTCAAGGGTCTTCAGCCGTTTGGCCTCGGACACCTCCATGCCCCCGTACTTCGAGCGCCACTTGTAAAAGGTCGCATCGCTGACGCCGTATTTGCGGCACAGTTCGGCTGCCGTCAGGCCAGCTTGATGCTCTTTCAAAATGCCGATGATCTGTTCTTCGGAGAACCTGGATCGCTTCATCGTCTGTATCCTTCAATTGGAAACAGACTAACTTCAAAACGCGGAACTTTCAGGGGAGCAGGTCATGCGCTATAAATTACCGATGCAATTACTAGATAGTGTAACTTAGTGCAGAGTAGTACTTTCTAGCATAGCTAGCAACTAATTCGGCCTTGTCTAACCCGTTAACAATTCGTCTTGCGTTGCGCCAGTCATCCTTCTGCGGGGCGAAGTAGCGACCGAGGTTACGTCCCGTGAACGCTCCCTCAATCATGCCTCTGACAAGGATATTTGCGGCAATCTGCGGCTGCATCGCAACGTCTGGATTGGTGATAAGGTCAATCTTTAAGCGGTGGCTCATTTTAGCATAATTTGTCTTGTGTGTAAGTTGAACAAACCCCCTTCCAATCCAACATTTTCCATCGGCATCCCTGATCCAATATGGCTCACTGACCCACGGTAGGCGCCCCATTTTCCAAGCCCGTTCCAGTGTGCGGATCGCCTGCTCGTCTGTATTAGCAAACGTCTCACGTACAGGCTGCATTGTACGCCCTGTCTCATGGTGAGCCGTTCCAAGAATATAGGCAAGCCACCTGTCATCCAACGCTGAGTGATGAGGCTCCCAAATATTGAGTATTAACTCAAGTCCTTCGACCTGCGGACGGCTCAAACGGCCATCGAATAAGTTAAGCCTACAGAAATCGTAGAAGAACTTCCTGTTAATTGCCATATCTCGCCCCACCCGACATCGAGGATTTTTCGGTCACTCCACTAGCTTGGACCGCTAGCGGATCAGACTGGGTCTTTGGGTTACTAGATTGGGACGTCGAAGGTAATCCGCATTCTGCGGGTTCTTCAGGCAGCAATACGTTCACACCTTTTTTGCGGATGTCGACCCCTTCACTGGTCCAAACACTTAATGTAGTAAACCCAGCCTGAGTTGGTTTGTGGATTCTATTAAAATCAGCAATGATCCCGCGCATGTTTGGCAGAACTGTAATTCGATTAGCTTTTTGGGAGCCAATTGTGACCATTGAACTGCGCCACAAGCGCACACCAGGTATGAGAATCGCTGCGGGTCGGCAAGCAATTACATCAACACTAGCGAAGGTTGAGCTTATCTGTGGTCGCCTCGCGGCTTCATCCCCGCTAATGAACGCATCGAAAGCTTCATAATCTGGCGGGATCGGAACCTCCAACGAATAGATAGGATTTGACGATACTTCGTCAGCGTTTTCGTCCAACCAGCCAGTTTCTACTGTGATATTGAGTTTGCTTGTCCACGCCGGAACAGAGATCAAGGCAAATTGTGATTTTTGAAACGGAGCTCCACCTGGTGATACGGCGACCACCCACCCAAGGTTTATAGCTCTTCGGTCTGAACTTTCTTTTGGTCGCGAGTCCGTAAAGCCGGCCGCTAGGGGCTCGAGCGAAGCCGATCCGGTTCGTTTAGTGAGTGATATGCCAAATTCAAACGCCCTAGAAGGCAACTTTCCTTCGAAGCTACCTGTCCGTGTACTAAGTAGCGCCTCTGTTTCCATTCGCGGAAAAAGCGAGTAGGCGTACATGTCAAGACTGAGCACCTTTTCTATGAAATTGAAGTAGCCCGACGGTAACATGTAAAATTCCATGTTTTTGTAATCGTGATGCCTTTGAAGCTTCCGGATCGATCTAACATAAGCCGACACAGGCGCCACTCGCCGATAGCGCGGTAAGGCTTCCAAGATGAGCTTTGCGTCCTTGCTTCTAATTGGTCCTACGTCAGAGAAGACAGCGTCGGAACTCCCAACCCAATCGACTAGGAAGAAGCTTTCCGGAATTTCCTCGGCGCTCCGCGGTCCAATGTAAATCTGGTCCTCTACTGCTGAAACACTGAAGCGCGGAGGAACACAGGTGTCTTTTTGATTATTTACATTAATGGTTATAAGGTCTGCCCATGGCTTCGAAAGCTTAAGACTAAATGCAGTTTGTATGGTGTCTTCTGTGGTGGGCGCAGGTGATGGTATAGAGACCTGTTCAGTCGCAATTATTGTTGCGACACTCTCTAATAAAAACTGACTCCAATCCTGTAGACTGCACGAGTTGGCACGCATTCCTTGCGTACGTTCTGCCATTTGAGCGTTAAGTCGCCATTCAAGATTTGAGAGCCACTCGTTATATAGACGAAGGGAAACATGATTTGGGTTTTCTGGATCCGCTATAATGTCGGCGAGTGAGCTTTTGAAGTAGTCACGGAGATGCTTTGGCAGCGAAGCGAAAGCAGGATCTTGATCCTCTGCCTCCTCCACATCCTGCGGGGTTGAAACGTCAGCGTTGGTCTTTATTGATAGTCTTACAAAGGCTTTACCTTCTGCGAAGCGTCCAGGGAAAACTGTCGTATCGAACTTCAGACCATAGACCGAGTTGCCGGTAAGATCATGCCTGTCGTCCAGCAGGTTCTCCAGGATGCTCTGTCGTATCACGTCGCGTGCCGCAGCCCGGACAATGTGGCCCTTGAGAAAGGAGAGTTCTGGATGATCTACAACCCCATTTGACCGGTCGCTTACACTTGGGGCCCCCTTATCTATGAACATCGGGTCTAGTCCTGGGCCGAGCGAATCCGGATTCGCCTCCCGGCTCGAAAGAGGTAATTGCCCTCCGTCGCCATCATTAGATTTGTGTGTTTTTTGAGAGGAAAGAGAGAACTGACTTGTGGTATCCAAACGCCGAGACGGTTCAACAGGTTTTGAATCCAGTAACGCGAGTTGAGCGCGTAACCAGAAGTCCTGATCATTGCGATCATTTACAAGCCTCTCGCGAGTATACACCCCAGGACTGCTAACATATATTTTTCCAGAAGGCTTTTTTAATAGTCCATAAAGTCTACTTGGCTCGAAATCTACGAGCCACAATGCCGTAGCGAGTGCAACGAATAGAATTGGCATCGACAAGTAGATGAAACGGGCAGTTTTTCCTCCGATTAGGAATACACTAGCGAGAAATGCCTTCAGCCTCATTTTGCTCGCCTGCGGCGGTTCTTCTTCGTTTTCCCCCAATGCCTCGCTCCCTAGTCTCGTCCATTCTGAACTGGCCGCGTGCACTCACCGACTTCTTGACCAATCCGTCTGCCGGCGGAGTCGAACAATGTGTAGTGGACTCGCTGTCCTGAGTCGCAGTTTGGGTCAGCCACTATTCGCGGCACGCGCCGGTTGGCATCCGATGACACATCGTTTTGGGCGATTGCGTTTGAAAGAGCGCTTAGCGCAGATAGGCTAAGTAGGAACCCGAATACAGAAAAACGGAGCCCTATTGGAAACCTGACCATATCCTTCTCCTAGAAGATTACGGTGCCTTGATATTGGCCACACGAGCAAGGACTTTGGATGGGCGCAGGTTGTTGGAGAACGCAGATCCCCCAATTTGGAACACTGCAGCGGATGCCGAGCATTTGTGCGAAAATATAACTAGGCGCTTCAACAGCGCGTGAAATCGTCATGTTGGCGGTTAAGCAAGTAAGTGTTATAAAAAAACACAATGCGATCTTCAAAACGTGCATAAAAATCTTCCTCTAGACCATTCGTCACCCGCATCAATAAACGAAAGTAAATTTTACAACATAAAATTGACTGCCGCAACGGAAGTTTACCCTGGGGAGGCAAAAAAATCTCGTACTACTAGCACTCTTCCCTAATGCTCCAACCGAGATTAGGCCGCAGCGATAGCACCTGGCCACTTGTGTAGAGGGTTTACAACTGACGCTTAGCCTTTGGCGCTCAACTACTTTTTAGTGTCGATACAGTGGTCGCCATATCAATTTGCGTAGTGATTGACTAAACCTACAGCCCGCCATTTGAGGCTAGCGATTGGGGTGCTAACAGTTGATAGCAAGACCCAAATCTGATTGGCCGCTCAAATCTGGATCGCCTAAAAGGTCCAGTGTCGGCGGGAGAAATTTCGTAGATTTCTGAGCCCATTTCTGTCTTTGGAGGAGTAGCTACTGAGCCTAGACCTATCGGTTCAGACCTTGCCCGACGGAAATCATGCGCCTGAAGCGATTGACGAATAGGAGAGCTGTGAACAAGTCATGAACATATTTCGGGACTATTTCGGGACTCGCTTGTCCCATCTTGTCCACAAAGGTGAGATTTTCATGTTTTGTTCTAGCTTGACTGGCCTCAGTCAGAGCTATAAACCCAAGCAAATCAACGGATCGGGGTATAGCGCAGCCTGGTAGCGCATCTGGTTTGGGAGTTTCTTTGCCGAAATTCGTAGAGCCCTGAAAATTCTCACGAAAATCACCATTCGACCTCGCCGAAACCCTTCTGTTCGGGACTATTTCGGGACACCAGGTTAATATGGCGGTCGCAATCTTCGTCAGCAGACGCGGACTCCAGTTCAAACTGGTTGTACGAAGCACATAAACAGCTTGTCAGCACAATTACCCCAAGTCTGTCGTTTGCTCGATTTTGGCCCAACCTGCAAAGCTGCTTCTCGTTGGGGGGGAGCGAAGGTCTATAGAGTGCGGTAAGCGTTCTATCGCTGCAATCGTAACGAATGACCGGTTTGAGGCCGATGTCCAACTTCTGTTGTCCGCACAACCTCAAGTTGTTGATAGATTCAACTTCAGCTTTCCGATAGAACTGGGTTCGGTACACCGCAATCCGGGTGGCAAGGGGCAGCCATGGGCACGAAGCAAACTTTACCGGAACTATCAAGCCAATTGATTGAAGCTGTTAAAGGCCAGAGGTGCGTTCTGTTTCTCGGAGCAGGGGCTTCAAAAGAAGCTAGGAACGCCGAAAACCAGACCCCTCCCGACGCAAATCAATTGCGTGACATTTTGGCGGAGCATTTTTTCAAAAAGGAAATGCCGCAGCGTGACGTCATGGCCGTGGCTGAAATGGCTATTGCTGCGAGCGGTTCGGCAGGGCAAGTCTATGAAAAGGTGCGCCAAGCATTTACTGGCTTTGTCCCTAAGGTGGCGCATCAGCTTATCCCAACATTCGCGTGGCGCGCGATCGCGACAACTAACTACGACACTATCGTGGCGCAGGCATACCGAGACGTCCCCAATCGAATCCAGCAGATCGTCCCAATTGTCAAAGACGACGAACCCATTGACGAGCGACTGCGAGAAGAGACGGATCCCGTACCATACCTCAAACTTCACGGATGTCTGAACCAACTACATGATTCAGATATTCCTCCAGTTCTTTCGCGTGAGGTCTACTCGTCGTATTCTAAAAACCGCAAACGGCTCTTCCTCCGGCTTCAAGATCTCGCTTACGAGCACACCTTTATCTTCGTCGGCTACAGGCTCGATGATTCCCATATTCGCGAACTCATTTACAATCTCGGCCCTGGCAAACGACCGCGATGGTACATGGTCACCCCAAACGCAGAGGCGGAAGACGTCGCGTTTTGGGGCACCAAAAACGTGGAGCTCGTTAAATCGTATTTTGGCGATTTCATAGGGGCTCTCGACGAGGCAGTGCCTCCATTATTTCGACGACTTAGCCAAGCGGCGGACGTAGCAGATTTCCCGATACGACGTTTTTATAAAACACATACTCTGGAATCAGATGCTACGAACAGGTCGCTTCGAACCGATCTGACATTCATTCACGCGGAAATGCCCTACGAAGCGCAAACTGCCGAGCAATTCTATTCCGGCTATGATACTGGATGGGGTGCGATAGTGAACCGTTTTGATGTCCGGCGCAGAGTTGAGGAGGACATTCTTTACACGGCGCTGCTGGAGAATGAAACACCCACAGGCCCGGTTTACTTGTGCGTTAAAGGCCCTGCTGGATCGGGGAAGACGGTAGCGTTGAAGCGGTCTGCGTTCGAAGCCGCGACTGCTTCAAACGCCTTGGTGTTGTGGTTCAATTCGACGGGTGCTCTTAGGCCTGAGGTTTTCTCAGAACTCTACGAACTCTCCGGTAAAACGATTTATCTCTTCATTGATGACGTCGCCCTTCACGTCGACAGACTGATGGTTCTTCTGAGGCACGCCAGTGAGCTCAAGATACCTCTCGTAGTCGTTGGAGGTGAACGCAATGCCGACTGGAACACCTATTGCGGCTCGTTAGAAGAGAACTTTCCTGGACCCGAAATCAAGGTGAGATATCTTTCTCGAAGGGAGATTGACGGTTTGATCGATCTGCTCCAGAAGCATCAGTGCCTAGGGTTGTTGGCGAATGAGACGCGGGACGAACAGATTCGGCTATTCGAAAACGTGGCAGAGCGACAACTTCTCGTTGCTCTCCATCAATTGACTTTGGGTAAGCCTTTTGAGGAAGTGTTGAAACTTGAGCATCAAAGGGTCAGTCCAGAGCATGCCCGACAGTTGTACTTGGATATCGCGACGATGCATCAATTCTCGGTGAGTGCAAGGGCCGGGACCATATCGCGAATTTCGGGAATCACGTTTGAGGACTATCAGGAGAAGTTCTTCTCTCCTTTGCAGAATATCGTCCAGGCTCAAAAGGACAAGTACAGCAAAGACTACAGCTATCGAACACGACATGCCAGAGTGGCCCAACTCGTTTTCCGACAGGCCTGCCCTTCCGATGAAAAAAAGGCAGACCAATTCGTCAGGCTCATCAACGGGCTAGATTTTGGATATACGTCGGACTCCCACGCACTTGAACAGATCACAAAAGGTCGGTCATTGGCCGAGGCGTTTGGTGAAACTGATCATGGGCGTCGGATATTTGAAGCCGCGATCGCTGTGGCGCCCAATCAGGCATTCTTATATCAGCAATGGGCACTTTTCGAACTGCATCACCCACGTGGCTCTTTGGAAGAGGCTGAACGGCGGGCGAATGAAGCACACGCGATTGACGACAAGAATACTGCGGTCATACATACCCAAGCTGAGATTGACCGCATACGGGCTACAAAGTCGGGCTCCTCACTTCTTAAAGATCAGTTGCGTCGGCGTGCTCGCGAGCGCTTGAATATGTTGTCGAGCCAAAACCGCTTCGCGGTATCAAGCAGATGTAAGCTTCTTGTGGACGAGATTGCAGAGCTCAACCGCGAGCTAGGCGACGATCCGGCCGAGCATCAGGCCGTTTTTTTCGCGGACAAAGCCAAGGAGACGGAGAACCGCATCCGTCTAGCACTACAGCAATTTCCGGATGATCCCGACTTTGTCCAAGTTGAGGCTCGGTTCCGAGATGAGCTGGACCAGGAAGAACGTGCTCTTAGGGCGTTGGAGAAAGCTCTTCGTTTGAACCCGAAGGGCTCGGGCGCGGCGATCCGAGTGTCGCGCATCTATCGGTCACGCGGGCGCGAAGAGGCCCTGCAGGTGTTGAATGAAGCGTTGGCGTCAAATCCCGACGACAAGGCAATTCATTCGGAAATCGCAAAGTATCATCTCGAAAATCAATCCGGTGATGACCAAATGATAGAGAGCCACCTTCGTCGTTCCTTCTCCCCAGGCGACTCGAATTACGAGGCGCGTTTCGAACTAGCGCAGTTCCTGTTTTCTATTGAAAAAATGACTAAGGCCGCTGACTTATTCGGAGAAATCGATTCGAACGCTCCGCCCGCGTTTCGGTCGAGCGCGGCCACACGCGAGACCGTTTTCACCAAACGTATTCCACAGTTCTCGGGTTATGTCCAAAGTATATCTGGCCACATGTTCTTCATACGGTCAGGTGGGTATCCTCGCGAAATTTTTGCTCATAAAACGTACCTCATCCAAGGAGAGTTCGAAGATATTGTGATCGGTACCAATGTGAACTTTACGGTACGCTTCAATCGGAAAGGACCTGTCGCTACCTCGGTTACACTCTCTTGATCGGTGTTTCTCTAGGCGAAGAGACAAAGTTTCGCCGATTATAGATTTCTTCAATTCACGCAATTATCTCAACACGTCGAGGCGGGTCTTACGTCTGGTTTCAAGGAAACACTAAACGGTCCAAACTTCTGAAGTACGAAACCGAAAAACGGTCATTACCCCCACGCCTTGCGAATGATTGCAATGGACCGTTTGTGCCCGCCAGCACGCACTGGGACCAATTAGTCTTTTTGGACGAGGGGATTCAATGAAAGCGGAAGTTTGGCAAAACTTACTTGAATTGGAGAGCCGTGATTTCGTCAGTAGCTGGTTTGAGCGAATTCACGGAAGAAAACTGAACGCACGAAGGGCGAAAGAAATTATCGCTTCCGCACGACAAGGACGAGAGTATTTTTACAGCGCGTCCGCTGCGTCTTTCGCGGTTCGGCCTCTTCTTGCTTTTTATGGTGTTGCCTCGCTTTGCCGTTCGTTGACGCTGTTGCATCGCAGGGATGCCGGGGAAGAGGGATTGAAGCAGGGCCACGGATTAGAAACAGTGGCGTGGTCAGCGACGTTATCGGGCGATCTACCTGTTGCATTAGCATCGATCAGCAATCTGCGTGTACGAACATGTAGTGGGCTGTTCTCTGACCTCCAATTGGCCACCCGCAATCACAATGTGCTTCAGGTATATGATAATTTCGTACGAGTTTCTTTTAGTAATGAAGAACAGCGGCTTGGGCAGGAAATCTCGCTGGGGGACATTCTGAATCGCCTTCCCGACATAAGCCTTGCCGGTTCAACCAAGCCACGGCAAATGCGAATAAGACTTAAGGGTTTTGTCTATTCTCCTGACTCGGGCGCAAGAATTACTGTTCACGGAGCTCCTGATCATCCTGTTTGCGTCGAATATTCAGGTGTTGGGTATGAGCTTTTACCAGACGATGACCCTTATGACTCTAGCCCTATGAGAACCATACTCAAGATAAGCGATGCCGGATTCAGAGATTATTTTCCGCAAATATTAGATACTCGTGTTATTCGTACTATGGGAGGCTATCCTAGTCCTCACCTAGTGTCGAGATTTTCTAAAGATATGCTTCTATCTCAAATATCGGTAACTTACATGGTTTCATATATACTCGGAATGTTAGCGAGGTATTTCCCGACGCATTGGTATGCGTTGATGGGAGGAGAAAAAGGAGACGCGATATGGCCGGATATTAATGCGGCTCAGACGTACGTAGAAGTCGCGTTACCCGAGTTAGTGCAAGAGGTTATCCATGGTTCGCTATTCGAGCCCGCCGTTAAAGTGACGGAACATTCTGCTTCTGGTTCCGCTGATGGTACCTAGCGATGGTGTGTTGAGGCGGCAGATCAGCGTCGCCTTCGGTCGCATTGTCCACACTGCCGGCATCTGGCAGCCACCCGTCTTCGCGAAAGCTCCCAATGGCGGCTTCGACGGATTGCATCGCAGTAGCAAACCAGTGGGTGAATGACCAGTTCGGGCCGTTTGTGTCGATTAGGCACCAATCCAAGCCTGAGTCGGAATGCCGCACCGCCGCAAGTCTGCTACGAGCTCATTGTGGGCATGCCCTGCGCGAAGGCTTTCACACGTACTGCAATACCTCCTACGAAGAGTGACACTTGAACTAGTTGGCATTAAGCCCGTGGGATCTGCTTCCCAGCTTGTTTTTCCAAGCACTTTCTCGATGGATGATTTCCTTTGAAGACATGTCTGGGGAGGCTACCTCCAGAATTGACACTGAATAGTTGGATCTCTCTCGGGCCAGGAGACGTCGATTTCCACCATGTCCATTTGAGGCGTAACTTCTCCAACGCCCCATAAAGCCACCATCACCACATGCCGATCCGACATATTGTTCACCGCTCGTGGGGCAAACAAGTAGATAAACTCCTCCAACGCTGGAAAGAGCACCTTGCCAAGCCTCGGGAAGAAATTCCACTTCATCGATGGTTGTTTGAAAACTTGAAAACCCAGGGAACCGTTCATCTTGTTGCTTAGCTCGAATTTCGACAATTTGTTTGTCTTGTCGTGCTGGCCACTGCGACCAAGCTCGGGTGCCTGTTCCCCAATCAATTACTACAAGTCCAACCAAGTCTTCGAACTGTTCAACTCGCTCCAAATCATACCGAAGGTGCTCGTGGTGGTCGTTCTCACCGAACGCTGGATCATGCAATATCGGTTGTCGTGTCGTTTCTGGAAAACGGTAAGCGCGAATTTCTCGGCA
>NZ_AXCE01000013.1:0-2611 GCF_000475395.1 Labrenzia sp. C1B70 | reverse complement strand
GTAAGCGCTCATTTCCCTGCACGTTGACGCCGGCGATTTGGCGGGACGTGTTCGAATGGGAGAGCGTCCGGTTCGATCAGGTGATGGTTGTTTTTGGGAAGTTGAAGGGCAGCAGATCGTTGATGTCGGCGTCGCCGGCGCGCTGCGGTAATTCGGTGAGGACATGGCGCAACCAGGCTAACGGCTCGACGCCACAAGCCCGGCAGGTCAACATCAGGCTGTAGACGACGGCGCTGGCCCTGGCTCCCTCGACGGTGTCGCTGAACAGCCAACTCTTCCTGCCGGTGGCAAAGATTCTGATATCGCGCTCGAGAAGGTTGTTGTCTATCGGCATCCTGCCGTCCTCGGTGTAACGCGTCAGATATTCCCATTGGTTCAGGGTATAGGAGACGGCATCGCCGAGCTTGCTGTCCGGCAAGACCTTCGGGGCGATCGCGTCGAGCCATTCCTTGAGGGCATTCAGGACGGGAACGCTGTGCTGCTGACGAAAGCGGCGAATGCAGTGATCTCGCGTTTCACCCTTGTCCGGCTTTTCGTTTCGCGCCTGGCCTTCAACCCGGTAGAGCTGCTCGAAGAACTTGAGCGCCTGCTCCGGCGGCCCGCCGGGCTTGTTTCTCGTCTTGAGGGCATTGACAAAACGCCGTCTTGAATGGGCCATGCATCCAAGGTGGGTGGCGCCTTCCAGCGTGCGCCAGGCGGAATAGCCGTCGCTCATCAACAGGCCGCGATAGTCGCCGAGAAATGCCTGCGGGTAGATCTGGCCGCGGCCCGGCTGATAGTCGAGCAGCACGATCGGCTCGTCGCTGTCCTCGCCGCTCCGGTAAGCCCACATATACGATGTGCTGGTGGCTTGCTTGTCCTTTTCCTTCAGCACCTGGACTGTCGTCTCATCGCCATGGATGAGGGGCTGTGATCTGAGCCGCAGCTTCAGCGCGTCATAGATGCGGGACAGGTGCTTTTCGCTCGAGCCGATCACCCAGTGCCCCAGAGCACCACGGCTGACAGGAACGCCGGCGCGCTCGAATGTCTGCGCCAGGCGGTAGAGCGGCGTGCCGTCGACATATTTGTGAACCAGGGCGAAGGCCAGCGTCGAGGCCGTGGCGATACTGCCCGGCAAGGGCTGCGCCGGCATCGGCGCGGCCACGACAGGCGTGTTGATGCCGGTACGGTCGCAATGACGGCAAGCATATTTGAACCGAACATTCTGCAAGACCTTCGCCTTCACCTCGATATGAAGCTGCTCGGTAACGGTCTCGCCCATGCGATGCATCCGGCCATGACAGCACGGGCAGGCCTTCTGATCGTCGGGAAGGTCATATTCGACGCGCTCGCGCGGCAGGTTTTCCGGCAGCGGCTTGCGGCCCCGTTTCTTGGCCGCAGGTTTGTCCGCAGGCGGCAATCCGGTGTCCGGCAGATCAACACCGGCACCATCTTCGCCGCCATCATCGTTCCTGGCCTCATCCTCGGCTGCAACCTGCTCGGCTTCATTGAAGAGGCGATCAGCACGTTTTTCGCTGCGCGGCGCAAACCGATGCAGCCGCGCAAGCGCAAGCTCTTCCTCGAGTTTGACGACGCGCTGCGAGAGCGCTTCTTTCTCCGCTTTCAACGCGGCGATTTCGGCGGCATTGGCGGCCAACTGCGCCATCAGTTCTTCAACAGTCGGTTTGCCGGTTCGAGTCATCGGATTCTTGAATCTGAACCGTCCAGCCGCGTCAACCGCGGAATGCGAGAGCCTTCAACCAGCGACCTGGTAGTGCCGCACAGGATGGCGAACCATTGCATCGATATCGATGCCGTCGAGAATCCAGTGCAATTGCTCGCTCGTCAGCCGCACCACCGTATCCTCGCGCCGGGGCCAGCGGAACTTGTCCTCGCTCAGCTGCTTCAGGACCAGCACAAAGCCCGACCGGTCAAAGAACAACAGCTTCATCCGGTCGCGGCGGCGATTACAGAATGCAAACACCCCAGAGGCAAAGGGATCCAGTCCCATCGTCTCCTGAACCCGCACCGCAAGGCTGTTGATCCCGGCCCTGAAGTCGATCGGCTCGCGGTGCAGGTAGACCTGAACGTCAGCGGCCAGTCTGAACATCGCACAAGGCTCCGATTATCGCCGACAACGCATTCGCATCATCAAATTCAAACGTCAGCTTCACTCCGTTCGGCAGGGACGCGCTCACCTTGGCTGGAGAGGGCAATGACCCCGTTCTCTCCAATTTCGCCAACCGCTGCTCACCAAGCGTGGGAGGCACTTCCATCATCGGCCTGCTTGGCATCGGCGGATTGCTATCCACGGCCAAAACCGGGACAAACGCCGGCGTCGAAGATGACGGCACAGTCTCGGTCTCCTGGGCTGCCTTGACCCATTTCCTCAGCAGGTTTGCATTGATCCCGTGTTCAAGCGCTAGCCGCGATACCGACACGCCGGGCTTATGGCAGGCTGCAACAAGACGCGCTTTCGACGCCGGATCGTACCAACGCCGTCCGTCACGACCCACCAGCCTCACATTCAGCTTCTGATCTTCTTCCATGAATTGGTGTCCACCTACCTTTGGTGGACACCTCATGCATCACAGCACTCAATGCCAAAAGGTGCCGAGAAATTCGCGCTTAC